>DATHQG010000001.1:0-4035 GCA_035483075.1 Edaphobacter sp.
TTGCGGACTTCTCGGAGATTGTGGTGGCAGGGTGAGAAGGCATACCCCAGGGGCTAAAGCCCCATCTTGCGGGGTTCGAGAGTGCCAAGGCTAAAGCCTTGGCCTACCTAGGGGCCTCGGTCTACCTAGAAGCAAAGCTGCGATTCTAGAAGCAAAGCTACGGTTCGTTGGAGGCTTCCTAGTGGGTGAGCATCATTGCGCCGACCATGAAGAGGAAGACAGCGAAGAGAGAGGCCAAGGGGACCACTACGCCTTCGTACAGAGCGTTCGAGCGGCCGGTGGGAAGACCGTCCTCGGCGCGGAAGTTTGATTCGTAAATTGACGCTTGATCGTTATGTTGGGTGTATTCCATTTTTATTTCCTAGTTGACTCCCGCCGTTAGAGGCCGAGAGAGATGAGGCAGAGCTCGCTTGATTGATACCGCTGCTACGAGTTGCTGTGCAAGCTCTTGGCGGCAATCATCCATGATGAAAATGGCCGGCCGCAAGCATTACGTTGCCGGATGGTATCTCGGACGATACTCATCAGTGAATGCAACTTTGGGGTCATATCCTCCTATTCCTGTATTCCTGCTTATTTCTGCCGGGTGAGGTCAGAGTTGCAGCTGCACCAGGTCGGCGTGGTGGCGGGAATGGAAGAAGCGACTCGTCGGCATGGTCTGGGGCGTAGGTAGCTCTCCGATGGCCATGGCGATTTCGTCGCAGGCGTTGCGGCGGGCACAGTGGATGCAGTCCTTCACTACCTTGTCGCGTAAGTCGCGATGCTCGACGACGCGGAAGTCGAAGCGATCGAAGAAGGCGGGTATACGGGTGAAGAGGCAGACGCATTTGATGGCGCTGGCTTCAGCCTGATCGAGGAGGGCACGGACGAGGAGGCCGCCGGCCCCGCGTCCCTTAGTGTCAGGCCGGACAACGATGGAGCGCACCTCGGCGAGGTGTGGGCCGTAGATGTGGAGCGCAGCACAGCCGATGAACTGGCGTGAGCCGGTTTCGACGACGGTGAAGGTGTGGATGTTTTCGCAGATCTCCGCGTAGGAGCGGTGGAGGAGGGTGCCGTCGGAGGTGAAGATTTCGATTAAGTCATGGATTGCGTGAGCGTCCTGCAGATGCGCTCTACGCGCGACCATGGATGTTGATGTGAACTCGTCTTTCGTTGTGATGAAAGGGGCCGTGAGCGAGGGCGAGAACGAGGGGGACGGAGGTTCTTCTACCAGGGACAATGCCATGGGACACTGCACTCTTCTTTCCGGCGTTGTGAGGGGCCGGAGTAATTCTGGTTTAGGTTGATGTTTGAAGGGGAGTGGAGGGCTAGCTGCCGTAGTGACGGCCTTCGTTGGATGGCTCCCAGGGAATTGGGGCAAAGGTGCGCTGGAAGAAGGTGTTGTCGACGATATAGCGCTCGTGGTTCTCGCCTTCAATGATCCAGTCGCCGGGAAAGGCCTTGCGCTGTCCGGAGTCGGTGTGGATGAGGGTGGGGTGGAGGCATTGGGTGGCGTTGACTAGAAGGGGCCGGCGGGTACGAAACGTGTTCATGAAGACTCTCTCCTGACGGCATTGTTCCGCCGCCGAAGAGTATTTCAACACTACATCCGTAAGAAAGGCGTAATAGTTTTCGTAGAAGTTCGTAAAGGTCCTGGGTCTTTCGTTTGCTGGGCTTGCGGACGAGGGAGGACCGCTTTTATGGCTAGCGTGTTGCTATTTTCTATGTGATTAGTTGACACGCTGGAGGCGGTCGATGAGCTTCTGGGCGAGTGGTTCGCCGGATTCTGTCCAGAGCAGGCGGCTGCTGATGCCGGAGTTCTTTTCGACGGACAGGGTGAAGGCCAGGAGCATCTCGACGTTTTGCTGGATGTGTTTGGTGGCGGCCGCGTCGAGTTCTTCGTCTTCGAGGGTCTCGGCGAGCCACGGGGTGTCGAGTCCGAAGTCGATGCGGATGTGGCCGTTCTGTTCGAAGCTGGCGTCGTCGAACTGGGGGCCGAAGCCGATGATGCGGACGGTGGAGGGTTGGAGCTTCCAGAGGGTGTCGAGACGGACGGGTTCGTGCTCGGGGTCGTCGTCTGCGTCGACATCGAGGTCTGGATCCGCGGCGGAGGGGCCGGCTTCGGGGAGCCAGAGCTTCCAGCGCATCTCGAACTCATAGGCCGTGTCGTCGTGGAGTTGCTCTGTGGCCTCGGCGACGGCGTTTTCGATGATGGAGGCGGAGGTGTCTTCGGAGCGGTCGTCGTTGACGTAGATGCGCTGATAGGTGGGGGGTTCGGTGAAGCTGATGGGATAGGCAGAGGCGGCGGCGACGCGAGTGTCTTTGCTGATGAGGGCGAACTGACGCATGACCGAGACCATGGCCGCGGGGAGGGTGTCGAAGCGGAAGTTGGGGAACCAGAGGCTAAGGTAGAGCTGATCGGCCATAGGGACAGTTTAGTCCTGCCAGGCGTGCGCTGACTTGGAGGGCCGCTGTCGGTGAGAAGATAGAGAGGGATGAACGTTTCGGTAGAGCGGCTGCGGGTCTGGTTGCTGGTGGGTGCGGGCCTGCTGGTGATAGTGGTCGCTGCATTTCTGGGATATGCGCACTACCGGGCGCATCGGTTTCTGACTAATTTGCCGAAGAAGCTGGGGGTAGATGTTCGGCGGGAGACCAACGGGTTCACCTATTCCCAATCGTCAGAGGGAAAGACGATTTACACGATTCATGCGGCCAAGGCGGTGGAGCGTTCGGATGGGAAGATGACGCTGCATGATGTGGGGATTGTGTTGTATGGGCGGAAGCAGGACAGGGCCGACCGGATCTATGGGAATGAGTTTGAGTATGACCAGAAGGCCGCGGTGGTGCGGGCCGTCGGTGAGGTGCATATCGACCTGCAGGCGCCGGAGGCCGCAGACGCGAACGCGAAGATGGACTACGCAGCAGGCAAGGACCTGAAGGCGAGCAAGGCTGGGACGGCGGGCGGCACCGGGAGCGTCGCAAGGGAGAACGACAGCAAGGACGAGCGGCTGATCCATGTGACGACTAGCGGGCTGGTGTTCCTGCAGAAGCTGGGTGTGGCGGCGACAGACAATGATATTGAATTTGCGTCGGGTGGGTTGACGGGGCATGCCGTTGGGGCGGACTACAACTCGGATACTGGTGTGGTGGTGCTGCATAAAGCGGTGCGGGTGAATGGACTGCAACATGACCGGCCTGTGGTGCTGACGGCGTCGCATGCGGTCCTTGACCGTCCTGGCCAGACGATGGTGCTGTCGCAAGCCAAGTATGCGTCGGTGGGTGAAAAGGCAGGCGGCGCTGAGGGGCAGACGGCGCAGGCGCAGCATGTGGTGGTGCATTTGAGGAAGGATGGATCGGCGGAGCGGGTGGAAGGGGAAGGAGAGGTGACGCTGACAAATGGAGCAGGTGGAAACATGGTTGCTCCGCGGGGCGAGATGGTGTTGAACGCGCAGAACCAGCCGCAGTCGGCGGTGATGACAGGTGGAGTGAGGTATGGGTCGGATGATCCGCTCCGGCAGGCGCAGGGTGAGGCGGCGGAGGGGCGGGCGACATTCGATAAGAAGGGGCATCCGGAGCACGTGGTGATGACTGGGGCGGTGCATCTGAAGGAGCGAGTGCGGTCTTCGGATGCAGCTGGCGAGCCCTGGAACGAGCGGGAGTTGAACGCGGCCGCGGTGGAGTTGGCGTTGGGGGCGGACCCGGCGGGTAAGGCGCAGTTGCATGACGCGAAGGCCACCGGGGACGCCCGGTTGAAGGTCTTGAATGCGGCTGCGAAGGGCGGGCCGACCAGCAGTGCGATGGCCGGGGACGTTTTGACCGCGCATTTTGTTCGGGTGGGGGACGCGGACCACATTTCAGAGGTGCATGGAGACGGGCATACAGGGTTGCGGAAGGTGAGTGCGACTGGTGTTGTGAATACTAGCTCGGCGGATTCGCTGGTGGCGCATTTCCGGGCAGTGACGGCCGGTGCTGTGAGCGCGGCGGGTGTGGCGAGCAAAGGTCAGCAAGGGAAGACAGATGGGCCGGGTGGTCAGGGAGCGGATGAGGTTTCCGACG
>DATHQG010000002.1:0-15344 GCA_035483075.1 Edaphobacter sp.
AATGTCGTAACAAGCCATCGCCGCCCCAATCGCTCCCCAGCTAATCCCATACCGCGCCTGGCTCAGGCACATCAGCGGAGACTTCAGCCCACCCGACCCAGGCAGCACGTTCGTGGCCGGCACCCGCACGTCCTGCATCGAGAGCCCCGACGTAACCGACGCCCGCAGCGACCACTTCCCATGCACATCATGCGCGACAAATCCCGGACGGTCCGTCTCCACCAGAAAACCGCGGACCTGCAAATCGTCCGCAGAGACGCCAGGCTCCTCCACCTTCGCCCAGATCACCGCCACGTCCGCAATACTGCCCGAAGTGATCCACATCTTCTCGCCATTCAAGACATAGCCATCGCCATCCTTGCGCGCTCGCGTACGCATGCCGCCTGGGTTCGAGCCGAAGTCCGGCTCAGTCAATCCAAAGCAGCCCAACCTCTCGCCCTTCGCCATCTTCGGCAGCCAGAAGTTCTTCTGCTCCTCCGAACCGAACGCATAGATGGGATACATCACCAACGCAGACTGCACGCTGACGAAGCTCCGAATCCCCGAGTCCCCGCGCTCCAACTCCTGCGTCATCAGGCCGTACTGAACATTATTGATGCCAGCACAGCCATACCCATCCAAAGTGGCTCCATAGAAGCCCATCTCGCCCATCGGCCGCACCAGCTCCCGCGGAAAGCGTCCGTCGCGGTTGCACTGTTCGATGATCGGAACCAGATTGTCTTCAATGAAGGATCGGGTAGTCGTCCGGACGAGAAGTTCCTCCTCCGAAAGCAGCGAATCGAACTCGATGAAGTCAACGCCTTGAAACTTAAATGCCATCGCCGAATTCTAGCCCATTAGCGAGAGGGCCCGCCTCCGCCCTCAGAATCACGGATGCACCGGATGCTCCCCGTAATACTTCCAACTAGTCTTGAAGCCGCTGGTCAGCTTCTGCCGCTCTAGGTCCGCACGCAGCATCTCAATCGGCATGGAATTCTCGTGCAGCACCGCATCAGAAAACTCCCGGTCGGTCATCTTCTTCGAATCCACCAGCTCCTTGTGCAGCGCACGGAACTGCAGCGCCCCCATCAAATAAGCGATCTGATAAAGCGGCCCAACCGAGCCATCGAACGACCGTCGAACCTCGCCCGCAGCATTGTCCGGCTCAAAGCCAACGTTATCGATCAGCGACTGCACGCACTGCTGCGTCGTCCAGTTCCCAAGATGAAAATTCATCGTAAAGATCACCCGCGCCGAGCGATGCATCCGCCAAACCAGCGCCCCAACACGCTCCTCCGGAGTCTTGTTGTACCCCATGTCCCACAACAGCATCTCCCACCAGAACGCATTGCCCTCGTGCCAGAACGGGGTCGAAAACGCTCGTCGATAGGTCTTATAACGCGACGCCATATAGAACTGCAGAAAATGCCCCGGAATCATCTCGTGAAACGCAGTCGCATGCGATAACGGAGTGCTGTTGCCCCGCATGCTCATCTCCCTTTGCTCATAAGTCATCGTGTCCGTCGGATAAGAAACACTCAGCTCATTACCCCCGGTAAAGAACGGATTCACGAGCTGACGCTGCGGCGTCATCATGATCATGTACCACGTCTCGTCGGCCAGCGGCGGCACCGTCACCAGATTGTTCTTCTCAACAAATTCGCTGCCCTCGAGCACTAGTTTGCGGATCACCTCAGGCTGCTCCCCGGGTGGCACATGCGTCTGCTTCACCTTCTCCACGGCAGCGTGCCAGTTGTCCCCAAACCCCATCTCATGCGACGCCTTCAGCATCTCGCGCATACACCAGTCATACTCCGTCTGCGCAATCGCGATCAGCTCCTCCGGCGTATACGGAATCATGTCGTCCTGCAGCGCATTCATCAGCGCCTCACGTCCAACAGGGTCCCCAATGATCGTCGTCTTATCGTCCGGCGCAATGCCGATCAGCTTCTCCTTCAGAAAAGCCTCGTAGCTCGTCAACGCCTTGTCGGCGTCCTTGTACGGTTGGTTCACCCACCACGTAAAGATCGGATCATACCCGTCATATTGACCAAACCATTCCTTCAGCGCCGCGCTCAGCTGCATCGTAGCGATAGCAGCGCGATTCGCGACAACGGGGCTCACCTTCGGCTTCTCACCAGCGTCCGCCGCCTTGCCTGCATGCTCCTTCGGATCCAGCGTCTTCCTCGTCGCCTCCATCTGCTTCACCATCGCAGTCAACGCGGCGGCGTCCTTCTCCCCGTCAGGCCGCTGCATCAACCGCTTTGTCTCCAGAAAGTCTTCAACAGTCTGAGCAAACGGCAGCAGCGGCTGCATCTCCTCCACCTGCTTCTTCTGGATAGCAAGCTGATGCAGGTCCGCCGTCACGCGGTTCTTCAGCAACAAATAGTCGATCTGATCGTCCTCCGACAGCTTGTCGAAGTTCATCCCTGCCAGCATCGCCAGCTTGTCCTCATAGAACCTCTGGAACCGCGCCATCCGCGCAGGCGAAATCGTCACGGGGTAGATACGACTCAGACTCGCGCGATCGGCCGTAAACTGTTCGACCAGCTGAGGCATCTGCCGCTCACCGGCCACAGGCGCAGTAGCGGCAACAGAACTCCCACAGCAGATGGTCCCGATTGCAACCATCCACCCGCAGGCCGCAAGGCCCATTCGCTTCCATGTCCGCATCGATCGTTCTCCCCAGACGTGACGTACGCAGAAAAACCGGGAGAGACAAAGGCCTGCACTACGCCTACTGCTTCCTCAAATTTCAGCTGGTAGCAAATTTATACAGCACAGCAGAAAGCATCGTGTACAAATCAGTATTTACTCGGAGCGGGCATCCGGGCCCCCAGAAAACACACGCCGACCTCAACAGCCGTTACCCTAAAGAGAGACCCTATACATTTGTGATGGGCCCGCAACGCGGCCCTGACCTCACCCATGTCCGATGACTTCACCCAACTCGTCAAGCAGCAGGCCGACATCGTCCGAATCATCGGCGACTACATCAAGCTGCGCAAGTCCGGAGCGCAGAACTACTCAGGCCTATGCCCCTTCCACAAAGAAAAGACCGGCTCCTTCTCCGTCAACGCCACCCACAACTACTTCTACTGCTTCGGCTGCCACGAAAAGGGCGATGTCTTCACCTTTGTCATGAAGATGGAAAACATCAGCTTCCCGGAGGCCCTCCGCGTCGTAGCCACCAAGTGCAACATCCCCCTCCCCAAACGCGAATTCAGCTCCCCGGAAGAGGCCCGGGAAGCCGGCCTACGCCGCCAGCTCACCGACATCCACGAAGCCGCCACGCAGTACTTCGAAGCCGCCCTCAAAGGCCCCGAGGCCGCCCGCGCCCGCGAATACCTCACCGGCCGCGGCGTCACCCCGGAAACCGTCGCCAAATTCCGCATCGGCTACGCCCCGGACGACTTCAACCACATGCGTGAGCAGCTCGCCAAACACTTCCCCGACCCGGTCCTCCGCGCCAGCGGCCTCTTCAGCTCCAAAGAACAAGCCGACGGAGGCCAGGGACAGCTCTACGCCCGCTTCCGCAAGCGCATCACCTTCCCCATCGCCAATGAGCAGGGCAGGACCATCGCCTTCACCGCCCGTGCCCTCGACGCCCAGGACGAAAAGGGCCGCGACATCGCCAAATACCTCAACTCCCCCGAAACCACCCTCTACAGCAAGGGCCAGATTCTCTTCAACCTCGACAAAGCCAAGGCCGCCATGCGCGCCAGCGACTTCGTCCTCCTCGTCGAAGGCCAGATGGACTGCATCTCCGTCTACATGGCCGGTGTCCAGAACGTCATCGCCACCTCCGGCACGGCCTTCACCGAGATGCAGGTCCGCCAAATCGCCCGCTTCACCAAGCGTGTCATCGTCAACTTCGACCCCGACGGCGCCGGCATCGCCGCAGCCGAAAAAGCCATCGCTCTCCTCACCGAAGAGGACTTCGAGGTAAAAGTCGTTACCCTCGAAGGCGGCCTCGACCCCGACCGCTTCCTCCGCGAACAAGGCGTCCAGGCCTACATGGACTCCCTCCGCAACGCCCGCCGCTACTCTGACTTCCTCATCGACCGCGCCCGTCATCTCTTCCCCGGCCGCACCGCCGACGCCAAGGTCAAGGCCCTCAACTTTCTCCTGCCCCACATTCGCCGCATGCCCAACCGCATCCAGCGCGACGAGTTCGCCGCCGACGCCGCCCAAAAACTAGGCATCGACTCCTCCATCCTCCGCCAGGAGCTCAAGCAGGCCGCAGCCGCACGCGTCGAAAGCGTCCGCGCCCACACCCACGACCCCGCCAGCGAGACCGAACGCGTCCTCCTACGCGCCCTCGTCCTTCCCGAACACGACCCCGCCCGCACCCTCGCCGCCGACCAACTCACTCACCACCCCGAGTGGTACGACAGCCTCCCTGCCGCCGCCCTTCTCGAGGCCCTGTCCAACGCCCCGGCCCCGACCAACCCCCTCGACGCCGCACCCGACCAGCACAGTCACGTCCTCCTCGCCCGCGCCCTCCAACACGATGGCCTCGCCGCAACTCAACCCATGACCGAGCAGGTCGAGAACGCCCTCCACACCCTCGAGCATCGCCATCTCGAACGCCGTCAGCGCGAACTCCGCACCCTCATCGCCGAAGCCGACCGCCGCGGCGACCATGAGATGCTGACTAAGCTCACAACAGAGAAGCTTCAAATCGATCGCAACCTACGCCAGCACTGACGCCTAGACGCCCCCGAAAACATGTTTCATTGGCGGGTCACTGGTGCTCCGCATCGACCGCGACTCCTTCCAGAAATATTGATCTCACGTCCCAATTGGCTGGGACAATGTAAGGCGTCTCAGAAGGCTTTCCCACAAAGACCCGTATTGTGTCCAGCCACCCAGACGCTTTGCACGTCTCAAAGCGGCTTCACTCATTCGTCGCTGAAGCTCTGGATCGTCAGCAAGTCGCTCCATGCACTCTTTTAACGCCCCCACATCGCGAATTGGCACTACAAATCCCTCTTCCCCGTCAGTGAAGAGGTCCTGGCCGCCTGTGTTTGTGCTCGAAATTACCGGACAGCCACAAGCTAGCGCCTGGGACATAACTAAACCGAATCCGTCTTCAATCGAAGGCAAGACAAGCACATGACTACTGCTCATGACCTTCGCGATCGATGATTGCGGAAGAGGACCCACGAACTCCACCTTTTCTTGAGGAAGACGGTTTAGGACCTGCTTCATGCACGGTGACATGGCCCCAACGACCCGTAAACGCTTGGCCGGGTGCTTGATCTGGCTGAATGCTTCAAGCAGATAGGGGACACCCTTGCGGAGCGCCACGGCACCCACAAACAACACCTCGAAAGTGTCCTTCGCGGGACCTGAAACTTTAGCAAAATTACTCAAATTCACGCCGTATGGAATCACATGAATCTTATGTTCCGGAACGCCCGACTCGATAAACGATCGTTGCGCGAAAGTAGAAGGGACGGTTATTGCGTCCGCAAGATCATAGATTTTTTCCTCGCGGAGCGTATCGCGTGGGTCGCTGACCTCCGTGTCCACGCCCCAAAGCCGATGCTCATCGGTGACCACGCGTTCTTGATACCGTTGGTGAGTGGATCCACGATCGCAAATAAATTTGCCGCCTCTTTTCTGAACAAGTCCGCCTGTCTTGAGACCGGCCCCTGAAATGGCGATGAAGGCGTCACAATCATGGACGCGTCGAGCCGTCCACTCGTCGAACAACAGAGAATTGAAATAATCGGCACCGTCGGTGACCCAGGTAGGTATCCCTGCTCGCCAGAGAAGCATCTCGGGACCATGGATCCATGGAAAGGTGTCGACCTTGTCATGAGGAAGTCCTTCCCGCTTCAAACGGGCCCAGGGAAAAGTCGAATAAAGTTTACCGAGCAGATTCCGTTGGTAGAGCTCCCGACCCAACTCAAAGTGGTGAAACACACCAAAGACCGCTTGATCTGCCCTGATCTCCCCCATCTTGTTCCTCTGCTTGAGAATATATCCAACTAGTCTGCCCAGGGCCTTCAGGAGACAGATAGCGTAAACGCGCTCGCAATCGAAAGAGCGCACTGAGATATAACTGGAGTTAGAAGACTTCAATGTCGATTGAAAGAGCAGAGCGACCGCATTACCGGCACGGATGGACCAAACTGCTGCGACCCATAATCATCAGTGTCTTCGCAGATATTCTCGTACCCGAACACCCCTGGAACAAACCTCAGCCATGAGCATCGATGGCTCCACAAAGCGACGCCTGTTCCTGGGCTTCATCACAAATTGGGTCGGCAAGCTCGCCTCCTCCATCATCCAGTTCGTCCAAATACCCGTCTTCCTCCACTTCTGGATCACGCCTCTCTATGGCGAGTGGATGATCGTCAACTCCATCCCGTACTACCTTAGCTTCACCAACGCAGGCTTCGGCACCGTCGCCGGCAACGAGATGACCATGATGGTCGCCCGCAACGACCGCGAGGGCGCCCTCCGCGTGTTCCAGAGCTGCTGGTGGCTCATCGCCATCATCTGCACTGCGACCATCGTGTTTCTCAGTGGCGCACTCTATTTCCTTCCTGCGTCGCGACTGCTGAAGCTCACCCACATCAGCGAATCCGACACCAAGTGGATCATCTTCTACCTCGGCGTCTCCGTCCTCTTCAGCCAGCTCGAGCAGCTCCTCCAGGCGGCCTACCGCTCCATCGGTCGCTATCCCTACGGCACCTTCCTCAAGACCCTCTTCACCCTCGCTGCCTTTGCCAGTACCATCGTCGCCGTGGCGCTTGGCTGCGGGGCCCGTGTCACGGCCCTCGTCTACGCGGCGGCCAGCATCGCGTGCACCATCCTCCTCTGCATCATGGTCCGCCACGATATCCGCTGGATCGAATACGGATGGACCCACGCCAGCTTCGATGAGATACGCAAACTCGCTCGTCCCGCCTTCGCCTTCATGGGCTTTCCTCTTGGCAACGCCCTCAGCCTGCAGGGAAGCCTGCTCGCCGTGGGCTACGCGCTCGGCCCCGTCGCCGTCGTCGTCTTCAGCGTCGCCCGCACCGTCTCCCGCGTCGCGCTTCAGATGGTCCAAATGGTAAACAACACCTTCGAGCCCGAGATGTCTATCGCCTACGGAGCCCGAAACTACGAGCTCACCCGTACCCTCCTCCGCCGCGCCTGCCAACTCGCCCTTATCGTCGCGCTGGCGATCATCATCGTCATGCTCACCTTCGGCCCCTGGTTCCTCACCCATTGGACCGGAGGCCACGTCCCACCCAGCCGTGGTCTGCTTAGCATTCTTCTCCTGGTCGTGGTCTTCTACGCGCTCTGGTCCACCAGCGCCACCCTCTTGACCTCCACCAACCAGCACCAGAGACTCGCCACCTACTACATCGTCGGCACCAGCCTCACCTGCGTCCTCTGCTTCTTCTTCGCACGCGCCTGGGGCCTCTACGGCGCTGCCGCCTCCCTGCTCGTCTCCGAAATCGTCATGAACCTCTACGTCGTCCCGGCCTGCCTCCACATCGCCCACGACACCCTGCCTGCCTTCCTCTCCAGCCTGCTCCAATACCCTGCCTCTCTGCGCCCCGCCGTCCTCTTCACCCGCATCCGCCGCTCCAAACCCGGCTTTGAAAGCTAATCAGTTGGTTATAACTTATGTTATAACCAACCTGGAGATTAACCATGGCCACTGCAGTCAAGATCACGACAATCGGCAACTCCGTCGGCATCGTATTGCCAAAAGAAGTCCTGAACCGGCTCCACGTCGAAAAAGGTGACATGCTCTACCTCACGGAGTCACCCGAGGGGGTCCTTCTCTCGCCCTACAACGCCGCATTCGCCCAGAAACTCGATGCGTTTGAGCAGGTTATGCGCGAAAACCGAGACGTCCTGAAGAAACTCGCCGAATAATGAAGGAACCGATCTGGATAGACAAGCCTGAAGTCCTCATCGCTCACTCCATGCAGCTGGCTGAGCATGGCGGCTCCAGCGGTGTTCGCGACGAGAGGTTGCTCGACTCGGCCCTCGCCAAACCACAAAACGTCTTCGCCTATCGGGAATCCGTCAGCCTTCCTCGACTCGCCGCCTCCTACGCCTTCGAAATCGCTCGAAACCATGCCTTTGTCGATGGAAATAAGCGCACAGCATTGGTCGTCTCCGAAGGTTTTTTGCGGGTGAACGGCTTAAGGGTCATCTCCCCACCGGAAGAAAAATACTTCACCTTCCTCCACCTCGCCGACGGCTCCCTCACCGAAGACGAACTAACCGCCTGGTTCACAAAACATGCCGTGCCTTTATAAGCCCAAATACCGCATTCCGAATCTTTTCTCTCGGCAAAACGTCTAAAGAATGTGGTATTCTGTGATTCGCTGGGGACGTGTGCCTTCGAATGCCCAGACCTTTTCTAAGGTCACCGGGCTTGCCAACGCGGTCTAAACCGCAATCTGCTCCCTGCCCATTACGTAACAACCCCGGGATTCCTCCGCTTTGAATACCACCTTTACCAATAAGCGGCGTCCCAATCATCTGAATCTTTCGCAGGAGTGCGTACAGCCGTGGCTGAAGAAATTGATAAGTACGAAGACGACATAGACAAGCTCATCGACACAGGGAAAGAAAAGGGCTATCTCACCTATGGCGAGGTCAACGACCTCCTCCCCGGTGACATTACCACCCCGGACGATCTCGATGATCTTCTCACCACCATCAACACCCAGGGCATCGACGTCCTCAACGGCGACAAGTTCGCCGGCGACCGCGAAAAGTATGAGCCCGAAGCCGGAGAAGAGTCCGACGACGTAGAACTCGACCTCTCACCCGGCACCCTCGAGAAGACCAACGACCCCGTCCGCATGTACCTCCGCGAGATGGGTACCGTCCCACTGCTCACACGCGAGGGCGAAGTCGAAATCGCCAAGCGCATTGAGCGCGGCCAGATGCGCGTCATGAAGGCCATCTCCCGCTCGCCCATCGTTATTCGCGAGATCGTCGGCCTCGGCGAAGACCTGCGTCGCGGCGTCCGCAACATCAAGGAAGTCGTCACCTTCGACGAAGAAGAGCTCACCGAAGAGATCCTGCAGGCCCGCGTCCGTGCCACCGCAAGCCGCATCGACGTCATCCTCAAGCACCAGAAGAAAATCCATGCGCTTGAAGAGAAGCTCGCCGCCCCGCACGGCAAAGACGCCAAGGCGAAAGCAAAGGACACGCGCAAGACCCGCTGGCTCATCGGCCGCGAGCACGTCTACATCAACCGCATCGTCCGCGAACTCAAATACACCAACGGCGAGAAGAAGCGTCTCCTCGACAAGGTTAACAAGACCGTCGACGCCATGCGCACCCTCGAGCGTCAGATCAAGACCCTCGAGACCAAGTTCGAGAACTCCAAGTCCGAAGAGCTGCGCAAGGAGTACAAGCGCCAGCAGAAAAACTGCCGCATCGACCTCGAGCGCGTTGAAGCCGACGCCGGCATCTCCATCGCCGACCTCAAGCGCACCCAGCGCGAGATGATCCAGGGCGACATGGACGCCGAGCGTGCCAAGCGCGAGCTCATCGAGGCCAACCTTCGCCTCGTCGTCTCCATCGCGAAAAAGTACACCAACCGCGGTCTCCAGTTCCTCGACCTCATCCAGGAGGGCAATATCGGCCTCATGAAGGCCGTCGACAAATTCGAGTACCGTCGCGGTTACAAATTCTCGACATATGCCACCTGGTGGATCCGTCAGGCCATTACGCGAGCGATTGCAGATCAGGCCCGCACCATCCGTATCCCGGTGCACATGATCGAGACCATCAACAAGCTCATCCGCACCTCGCGTCAACTCGTGCAGGAGCTGGGTCGCGAAGCCTCGTCAGAAGAGATCGCACGTCGCATGGACATCCCGGTCGCAAAAGTCCGCAAGGTCCTCAAGATCGCCCAGGAGCCCATCTCCCTCGAAACTCCCATCGGAGAAGAGGAAGACTCGCACCTTGGAGACTTCATCGAAGACCGCATGGCCGTCTCTCCGGCCGACGCCGTCATCAGCGTCAACCTCAAGGAGTACACCTCGCAGGTCCTCCGCACCCTGACCCCGCGCGAAGAGCGTGTGATCAAGATGCGTTTCGGCCTCGAAGACGGCTCCGAACACACCCTCGAAGAGGTCGGCCAGTCCTTCCAGGTCACCCGCGAGCGCATCCGCCAGATAGAGGCCAAGGCCCTCCGCAAGCTCCGTCACCCAAGCCGCAGCCGCAAGCTCAAGGCCTTCGTCGACGGCGTCAAGGACATGTAAGCCAACATCAACTCACAAACAGGAAGGCCGCGAGCAATCGCGGCCTTCCTGTTTGTGACGGAGACAAGTCAAATTGCTAGAAGGCTTCGCCAACCATCTCTTCACTCTTTTTCCAGAGCGCTTGGGCGTTGGCCGGATCGAGCGCGTAGGCGCGCACACCTTCGCTGATGACGCTGATGGGCGCGTCTAATGCCACAATCTCTCCGACGTGGCAGTTTTCACAGTACTTGCCGCCAACCTCATCGGCAGGTGCAACAACTGCGGCCCACACCGACGTTGCGGACCCCTGCGGAATGGTCTTCCATTGAAAGGGGCCTCTCCCTTCGGCGGCGAGCTGCTCGTTGATCTGTGCAATCACTTTTTCGATTCGGCCAGGCTCAGCGTAGCGGCCGAGCTCAGTCTGGATGCCTCCAGGATGGACGGCCGCCGCGCGTACACCACGGCCGCGATGACGCCTGTCAAATTCCAACGCGAAGAGAATGTTCGCCGTCTTTGAGCGTCCGTAGGCCACGAAGGGCTCATAAGCCGTCCGCTCAAAGTTGGGATCGTCGAGGTCGACATTAGAATATCGATGCCCCGCCGACGACAGATTGACGAGCCTTCCGCCAGCGCGAATCAGCGGCGCAATCCGGTTCACGAAAACAAAGTGGCCCAGGTGGTTGGTCCCGAACTGTGTCTCGAATCCGTCTGTGGTGTGGCCAAACGGCGTGGCCATCACGCCTGCGTTTGCGATGACGATGTCGAACTTCTCGCCCTTTGCCAAAAGCTTGTCCGCAGCAGCGCGCACGCTTTTGAGGCTTCCAAGATCAAGCTCAATCAACTCGAATCCTCCGCCATTCGCCGCGGCGTCCTTGCGGACCTGCGCGGTCGCGGTTTCGGCCTTCACCAGATCGCGTGCTGCGCCAACCACATAGGCGCCATGCGCCGCCAGGGACCGCGCCGTCTCCACGCCCAGCCCGGCTGAAACACCGGTCACCAGAATCCGTTTGCCCTTCAGGTTCACTCCCGAGAGGACCTCCTCGGTGGTTGAGGTTGCACCAAATACAGTTGTCATAACGTTTGCCATCTCTGTCTCCTTCGATTGGATCGTTCGAGGTTGCGCGATGGCGCAACCTGTTGACGGGCCGATGCCGTTGCAATAAAACGGAGAATGTCTCCGGTAACAATAGATAATCGGAGACGGCCTCCGGTTGCAAAAATTTTAGAGATGGCGACAAAACATTCCAAACCCGCCCCGCGAAAGCCACGCGCCGATGCTCAGCGAAACCGCGAGCGCATCCTCGAAGTGGCGAAAGACGCATTCACCCGCTCGAACGGCGACATCAACCTCGACGATGTCGCCAGGCAGGCTGGGGTCGGCGCCGGCACCTTGTACCGCCACTTTCCGACACGCGACGCGCTACTTGAAGCTGTCTACCGCACCGAAGTCCAAAAACTTGCCGCCGCAGAGCGCCGATTTGCCGAATCCCTGACTCCCATCGAGGCGTTGCGGGCCTGGATGCTGCTCTTCGTCGACTACTTCGCGGCCAAGAAGATCATCGCTCCTGCGTTGAACACCATCGTCGGTGGGCCATCAAAGCTGTTTGAAGCCACCAGCGCGCAGGTCAAGGGAGCAATTCATGCACTTGTGAAGCGCGCCATCAAGAGCGGCGACATTCGCCCCGATCTCGACCCAGTCGATCTGCTCCGCGCTCTTATCGGTGTCTCCAACGTGGCCTCGGGGCCCGACTGGACCCAAAGCGCAAAGCGGCTGGTCGAAATCCTCATCCTTGGTTCGCGGCCTGTCCAGTAGTGAGGCCTTTTCCATGCGATGGGTCGCAGCGCGAAGCTCTTCCCGCTGCCGCCACACCTTTTCGTCCGGCTTCAGCGGCCCATCTGCGATGATGGTAAAACACCATCGGAGGAACTCCCCGCCTCATGACCGTAACCTCGCCGGAGCCCACTCGTCACTTCCACTGGCTGCGTCGTCTCTGGCCGCTCTACTGCTTCCTCGCCGCGCTCGTCACCTTCGGTTACGCCCACTACGACTCCTACCAGATCGACGGTGACGCCGTGGCCTACATGGACATCGGCGACCTCATCCGCGCCCACAACTGGCACGCCGTCGTCAACGGCTACTGGAACCCGCTCTACCCGTCCCTCCTCGCCATCGGCCACACCGTCTTCCACGCAACGCGCTTCACCGAACTCCGCGCCTACTACATGGTCAACTTCGGCATCTTCCTCCTCGAGATGCTCGCCGTCATAGCCTTCGCCGACTCCCTCATCAAACTCCGCGAGGTGCGCGAAGCAGCCTCCGCCCAACCAAATCCACATCCATTCCTTTTAGGCCGTTACACCCTCCGCTATCTCGGCATAGCCATCCTCGTCATCTCCACGCAGCGCGAGCTCAGTATGGGCAAGGTCCGTCCTGACGCCCTCCTCCAGGCGTTCTTCCTCTTCGCCATCGCCGCCCTGCTCCGTCATCTCGCCACTGCAAAACTCCGCTACGCCGCCCTCATGGGCCTCGCACTCGGCCTCGCCTATCTCACCAAGTCCTTCGGCTTCCTCTTCACCCTCCTCTGCATCATGGCGCTCGTCGCCTTCCGCATCTTCTGGCAGCGCCACACCCCGGCCCGTGTCGCCGCCTCTGCCCTCTTGGCCTTCATCTGCTTCTCCTTCGTCGCCGGCCCCTACGTCGCCGCGCTCTCCAAACAAAAGGGCCGCTTCGACTTCGGCGACTCGGGCAACCTCAACTACGTCTGGTTCGTCGGCGGCACTGAGAAGATGCACCTCCAGCAGGACCAGACCGCCTCCTTCGGCGCAGCCGATGTCCATCTCATCCATCCCGAAAAGCAGCTTTCGAAAGACCCGCCCATCTTCAGCTACAAACAGCTCCCCTACGGCACCTACCCCGACTGGTTCGATACCTCCTTCTTCAACGAGCGCATCAAGGCCCACATGGATCCGCATCTTCAGATCATCGTCATCGGCCAAAGCCTCATGCGCATCCTCCGCTACATGTCCAATCACCCTGAAGCCTGGGTACTCTTCGTCATCCTCTTCCTCGCCGGAGCGCGCCTCCGCCCCGACTGGCGCCCATCCGTCAACGCCTTCTGGCTCGCGCCTTTCCTCATCGCGATCGCTGTCCTCTGCATCTACGACATCGTCAACGTTGAGGACCGCTATCTCACCGCTGCCTTCTTCATCCTCCTGCTTCCCATCTTCGCCGCGTTGCGCATCTCGCCCGCGGTGCAGTCCGCCTCTGCTCGCCCCGCGGCCTCCATCGCCGTCGCCCTCCTCGCCCTCCTGGCTATCGGAGAGTCCGCCCGCACCGTCGGCCAACTCCGTCGCGATCTCGTCTTCGTCCAATATCCCGCCGGATGGTACGACCGCGACACCTTCCGCGCCGCCCACGCCCTCAACGAACTAGGCGTCCACCCCGGAGACACCATCGCCTGCATCGGCACCCGTGCCTGCCTCTACGACCACTACTGGGCCCGTCTCGCCGGCGTACGCATCCTCACTGAGATCTACGAACCCAACCCTCCCCTCTATCCTTACCTCGCCGCCATGCAAAACCGCGAACAAGCCTACGACGTCCTCCGCCGCGAAGGCGCCAAGGTCCTCGTCGGCTACTTCGACCCCGGCTACATGACCGGAACCACGCCCGTCTCCGCAGGCTGGCGCGAACTCGACGGCACCCCGTTCTACGCCCTTCCGCTCAATCTCCCAGCCGAAGCCGCGCCACAAGCCATTGATGACACACGCCCCTGAACTCACATCTCACACCACCAAACCCCGCAGCATCACTTTGGTAGCATTCAAATAATGAGCGAGCTGTTGGTCACCGTACTTATGCCCTGCCTTAACGAAGCAGAGACGCTCGCCTTCTGCGTCAAGCAGGCCGTCGCCGCCCTCCGCGACAACAACATCTCCGGCGAGGTCGTCGTCGCCGACAACGGCAGCACCGACGGCTCGCAAAAAATCGCCACAGACGAAGGCGCCCGCGTCGTCAACGTTCCAGTCCGCGGCTACGGCGCCGCCCTCATGGCCGGCATCGAATCCGCCCGCGGAAAATACGTCCTCATGGCCGACGCCGACGCCAGCTACGACTTCGGCCAACTCCCCCGCTTCCTCGCCAGGCTCGAAGAGGGCAACGACCTCGTCATGGGCAATCGCTTCAGCGGCGAAATCAAACCCGGAGCCATGCCTCCGCTCCACAAATACCTCGGCAACCCGGTCCTCAGTTACATCGGCCGCCTCTTCTTCGGCATCCCCGTCCGCGACTTTCACTGCGGCATCCGCGCCATGCGCCGCGACGCCATCCTCGGCCTCGACCTCCGCACCACCGGCATGGAGTTCGCCAGCGAGATGGTCGTCAAATCCTCCCTTGCCAACCTTCGTCTCGCCGAGGTCCCCACCACTCTCTCGCCCGACGGCCGCAGCCGCCCCCCGCATCTCCGCACCTGGCGCGACGGCTGGCGTCACCTCCGCTTCCTTCTTCTCTTCAGTCCGCGCTGGCTCTTCTTCTACCCCGGCATCATCACGTTTTTCGTGGGCGTCATCCTCTCCCTCTGGCTCCTGCCCGGCCCGCAGACCGTCGGCCGTTGGACCTTCGACGTCGACACCCTCACCTACTCGCTAGGACTTGTCCTCATCGGCGCCCACATCACCGTCTTCGCCGTCAGCGCGCGCGTCTTCGGCACGCAAGAGGGCTTCCTTCCCCCCAACCCAAAGTTCGAGCGGATCTTTAATTACATCAACTTGGAAGTGGGACTAATCTTCGGCGGGACTCTTCTGCTGATAGGCCTCGCCATCCTCGGCTACGCAATTCACATCTGGCAAGGCACAGGCTTCGGAGACCTCTCCCCTCAACGCATGCTGCGGCTAACGCTCCCCTCCGCCACCTGCTTCATGCTCGGCGTCGAAGCCATCTTCGGCAGCTTCTTCCTCAGCCTGTTAGGCATGAACCGCCGATAGACACAAACACCACCTGGCCAGGGCACTGCACCTGGGTCCGACACCTGGGGCCTGGGCCTGTCGCTAAGCCTGTGCTGCCGGCACAAACCCATCACATCCACTGATCGGCGTCACCTTCAGGTGCAGCGCCGCATGCTTCGGATGTCCGCACTCATCCAG
>DATHQG010000003.1:0-7168 GCA_035483075.1 Edaphobacter sp.
TGGCGGCGAACTCTTCTTTTTTGCTTCCGCGGCCGTAGAGGGTCCTGAGATTGCGGACGAAGAGGACCTGGAAGGGCGCCATGAGGGAGGGGGTCTGGGCGCGGTCGAGGACCTCGAAGATGCTGGTTTCGGCGAGGTCGAGGTCGTGGAGGGAGAAGTCGCGGGTGTCTTCGGGGGCGAGGGTGGCGAGGACGGCCTTGCGGCAACGGTCGTACAGGAAGACCTCGTCGCCGATGAGGACGTAGCCGGGACGGAGGGTCGCGGGCGAGGCGATTTCGGTGATGAAGCGGTCGGTGGAGGCGAAGCTGCGGAGTGACTGCATCAGCGGGTCTCCCAAAGATTAATTGTCGCCCCGCCCACCTTAGCGACGATGAGGCCGTCGCGAAGATGGGGCACCCAGATGTAGACAGCGGCTCGCATTAGAAGGACTCCAGCATATCGCTCACGACGGTCTGGGCGAATTCGCGGGCGACGCGATGGACGGCGTAACCGTCCTCCTGGATGAAGCCGTTGAGGTCTTCGGTGGATTGGTACTGCTCGCGGAAGATGATGGAGTCGTTGCGGTAGAGGACGCGGCCGTCGTGGGCGGTGAGGAGGACCTTGGCGTTGATGATGACGAGATAGCTGGAGGTCTGGCCGGTGGAGGCGTCGTAGGTGAGGGGAGTGACGACCTGAGAGAGGATGGTGCCTTTGAGGGTGGCGTCGGCGTCTTCGCTGTCGGGGTTGAGGACGTGGTATTTGGTGCGGAGGTTGAGCTCGCGGATGGTGGCCTGGGTGAAGGCCATCTCGGTATGGTAGGCCTGGGCGTTGGTGGCGAAGATGGGGACGGCGAGGGTGTGGACGTTAGGGGGAACGTGGGTCGCAGAGCCAGCCTGGTGGTAGCCGCAGCCGGACAGGGTGGTGACGAGGAGCAGCGTGAAGAGACGAAGGCGCATGCGTGCTAAGTGTATTGTCGCATTGGCGGCGGGTGTTGATGACGGGTTTGGTTGGTGATAGCGCTGGTTCAGGCGGTCGCGTTGCTGCGGGAGGGAATGTGCCGGAGGTGGGTGTCCTTGAAGAAGGTCGGATATTTGAGACCGTAGCCGAGAAGGCGGTCGAAGGCTATGTGCGCTGTCCAGATTAAGGCGACTGCGGTGGGAAGGCGCCAGTGTTGGAAGTAGCTTGTCAGCAGGACGGCTAGGGGAATGGTGAGGGTATGGGCGAGGTTGTAGGAGGCGGCGCCGACTCGGGCGTTGAGAAGGTAGCCGAGCATGAAGAGGTCGGGGGTGAGGAAGAGGATGGCGAAGAGGAGCCAGCTGTAGTGGAGGTGTTGGTAGGCGAAGATGGCGGCGGTGAGGAGGAGAGCTTCTTCGACGCGGAGGAGGAGGGAGGGACGGGTCAGCATATGAGGTTTATACGGGATTGTTGGGGAAGTCGTTCCTGGATGCGACAAAAGCAAACGCAGATTCCTCCGCTGCGCTTCGGAATGACAACCAGAAAAGCAGAGGCGAAAGCGAAGGCACAACGGCAACCGCGGGTCCTTCGACTCGTTGCGCTTGCCCAGGATGGCAATATTCATTTCGGATTGATGGTGGTTGCAAAAAGTAAAGGCAGCCACGAGGGCCGCCTTTACTTCGATGCTGGGTTAGATCTTATGCCGGGGAGGTCTGGCCCTCGCCGAAGCCAGGCTTGCGGCCTGTGTCGGGCTTGAGGATCTTCTGGGTTTCGCCGTTGCCGGGGTCGACGCCAGAAAGGGCCGACTTGGCTGCGGGGAGCTCCTTGCCTTCGATGATCAGCTTGATCTCGTTGGCGTCCAGGGTCTCGCGCTCGAGCAGGGCGGCCGCCATGCGGTGCATGATGTCCTGGTTGGACTCGAGGATGGTGTAGGCGGATTTGTAGGCCGTGTCCACGAAGTTGCGGACCTCGGCGTCGATCTGCTTGGCGGTGTCGTCGGAGAAATCGCGGTGTTGCGCGATCTCGCGGCCGAGGAAGATCTGCTCTTCCTTCTTGCCGAAGGTCATCGGGCCGAGCTTCGACATGCCGAACTCGCAGACCATCTTGCGGGCGAGTTCAGTGGAACGCTCGATGTCGCTGCCGGCGCCGGTGGTCATCTGCTTGAGGAAGATCTCCTCGGCGCAGCGACCACCCATGAGAGTGGCGAGGCGGGTCTCGAGGTAGTCCTTGGTGACGGTGTGCTGGTCTTCCTCGGGGAGGTAGACGGTGACACCCAAGGCCATGCCGCGGGGGATGATGGTGACTTTGTGGAGGGGGTCAGAGTGCTCGCGCAGGGCAGAGACGAGGGTGTGACCGGCCTCGTGGTAGGCGGTGACGCGCTTCTCTTCATCCGTTAAGAGCATTGATTTGCGCTCGGCACCCATCATGACTTTGTCCTTGGCCACTTCGAAGTCGTACATGTGAACCGACTTGCGGTTGTAGCGGGCGGCAGTGAGGGCGGCCTCGTTAACCATGTTCGCGAGGTCGGCTCCGGAGAAGCCCGGTGTGCCACGAGCGAGGACGTTGAGGTTGACGTCTTCGGCCATGGGGACCTTGCGGGAGTGGACCTTGAGGACCTCTTCGCGGCCACGGATGTCGGGACGATCGACGATGACGCGCCGATCGAAGCGGCCGGGGCGGAGGAGAGCGGGGTCGAGGACGTCAGGGCGATTGGTCGCGGCGACGAGGATGACTCCGTCGTTGGATTCGAAGCCGTCCATCTCGACGAGGAGCTGGTTCAGGGTCTGCTCGCGCTCGTCGTGTCCGCCGCCGAGGCCTGCGCCGCGGTGACGGCCGACTGCGTCGATTTCGTCGATGAAGATGATGCAGGGGGCGTTCTTCTTGCCCTGCTCGAAGAGGTCGCGGACGCGGGACGCGCCGACGCCGACGAACATTTCGACGAAGTCAGAGCCAGAGATGGAGAAGAAGGGAACGTTGGCTTCGCCGGCGACTGCGCGGGCGAGGAGGGTCTTGCCGGTCCCCGGAGGTCCGACGAGTAGGACGCCCTTGGGGATGCGTCCGCCGAGGCGCTGGAACTTCTGGGCTTCGCGGAGGAATTCGATGATCTCCTTGAGCTCTTCCTTGGCTTCGTCAACGCCGGCCACGTCCTTGAAGGTGATCTTCTTCTGCTGCATGGAGAGCAAGCGGGCGCGGGACTTACCGAAGCTCATGGCCTTGTTGCCGCCGGACTGCATCTGGCGGAGGAGGAAGAACCAGAGGCCGAAGAGGAGGGCGAAGGGCGCGATGGAGATCAGGATGTTAAGCCACTGGTTGGGGCTCTGGTCCTTGATGGTGATGTTGACGCCGTGGTCGCGGAGCGTCTTGTACATGTCGGGGTAGTTGCCCGGGATGGTGGTCTCGAACTGGTTCTTCGGATCGTCACGATAGTGGCCTGTGACCTCAGCTCCGTTGACGACGACGTCGTTGATCTTGCCCTGATCGGCGTCGTTGAGGAGCTGGGTGAGGCTGATCTTCTTTTCCTGAGTGCCACCCGTTGTTTTGACGACGACCTGCCAGAGGAAGACGAGGCAGGTAAACATGAAGACCCAGATCAGGATTTGTTTGACGGTCGAGTTCAAAGCTGATTTCCTCATTTTCCGGTCTGCAGCTGCCCTAAATACCCACTGGCGCTTGTCAGACCCGGCCACCGGACGCCTGAGCGCACGAAAGCCACAACTGTTAGACGATAGTTACGGAGGAAGGGTTCCCCGGTGTTGGTGGGCCCGCTTGGTCCCCAAACAACAGGCCTGCCTCAGTCAAGTAATTAGATTCTACTCTTTGAGTCGACGATTCGGGGTGGCAAAAAAGGAAAGTCGATGTGACTTTAGGGTCACGGGGGTGGAAATTGGCGGGAAAAAGGCTATTCCTGGCGAAACAGGCGGATTTCGCGGGCAGACCGGTCGGCGCGGAGGTGGTTGGAGAGATGAAGGGAGGCACCGGTGCGGGCGGCGACGGTGGGATCGGCACGAAATCCACAGAGGGCGAGGAGGCGGGAGGTTTCGTCGAAGCTGAGGCGGGCGCCGAGTTGGCGGGCGGCGGCACGGAGGACCCGGCGGCGGAGGGCAGGGTCGAGGGCTTTGAGGCGGTCGAGTTCGATGGAGATTGAGGCGTCGCCCGGGGCGGTGCTGACGGCGCGGCCTCCGCCACGGACTGGTTTGCCTGGGAGGAGGAGTTGGGGAAGGACGCGGGCGAGCTCGGTTTGCCAGCGCGTCTCTTCTTCGCGGGCGAGTTCGGCGAGATTGGCGAGGGTCTGGTCGAGGTTCGGGTTGAAGGTGTGGAGCTGGGGGAGGAGTTCGCGGCGGACCCTGTTGCGGGTGAAGGAGGTATCGGTGTTGGTGGAGTCTTCGCGCCAGGATTGGTTGATGGATTTCAGGAAGGACTCGATGTCGGCGCGGCGGGTGTTGAGGAAGGGGCGTAGAACCCTTCCCTTTTGCAAAGTGACGACGGGATGGATTGCGCTGAGGCCTTCGGTCCAGGCCCCGCGAAGGAGTTTCATGAGGACGGTTTCGGCCTGGTCGTCGAGGGTGTGGGCGGTGAGGACGCTGTCGGCGTGGCCAGAGGCGATGAGGGTGTTGAAGAATTCGTAGCGTGCGTTGCGGGCGGCTTCTTCGATGGTTTCGGGGTCGCCTTGGGCGCGAGCTTCGGCTACGCGTGTGGGAATGTCGACGTGGTGCAAGTGGAGGGGGATGTCGAGGCCGATGCAGAGGTCTTCGACGAACTGTTGGTCGGCGTTGGCTTCTTCGCCGCGAAGGTTGTGGTGGATGTGGGCTGCGGAGAGGCCTACGCCGAGGGACTCACGTGGGGTGGTGTTGGCTGCGTGAAGAGTGAGGAGGAGTGCGACGGAGTCAGCACCGCCGGAGATTGCGACGCAGATGCGGTCTCCGGGTTTGATGTTGGTGCGGTCGAAGGGAAGGGTGAGCATCCTCTTCATAGTAGTTGCTCATTTATGCGAAGGACGTGGGTTGAGTTTTACACTAGACCGAAGTTTGGCAAGCCGCTGCATGAGCGCAACGGCTTAGAAGCGACCAATGAAATGATCCTGAGGCTGGGCGGCACGGAGAGGCCAGGCTAAGCAAACATCTCGACTGTGATGACGGTCGCATCGTCGTGCAATCCGAAGCCGTTCACGAAGGAGCGGACACTGGCGAGAAGGCTCTCTCCAGAGGTGCCAGGTTGCAGGAGATGTTCTTTCAGACGAAGCTGGCCGTACTCCTCCTCATCAGGGTTGACGGCCTCGGTGATGCCGTCGCTGTAGAACACCACTCGGCAGCCGGGCTTGAGTTCTATCTCGGTCTCGGAATATTCTCCCACTGCCAATCCGAGGGGCAGCCCCGCTTCGGTGTTGAGGAACCGCGCGTCCTGGCCGTGAACGAGGAGGGGCTGCAGATGACCTGCGCTGGCGAGGGTCAAGGTGCGTTTTGCCGGATCCAGAACGGCGTAGGCCATCGTGACAAAGCGAGCGGGCGGCAGGTCTTCCACGAGCAACTGATTCAATCTCTGCAGGACTTCGCTGGGGGTGCAGCTGGCTTCCGCGAGCGAGCGTAAGACGCCCCTGGTGGCCGCCATCAGGAGGGCCGCCGCGGTGCCCTTTCCCGACACATCCGCGAGCACGAGGCCCCAGCGGCCGTCGTTCAGGGGGATGAAGTCGTACCAGTCGCCGCCGACTGCTCCGACGGGAACGCATAGACCGGAGACGGCAAAACCGGGGATGTACGGCGAACTCTTTGGAAGGAGGGCCTGCTGCAGGGTCCGTGCTTCGAGGGCGTCTCGGGTCATCTCTTCGCGCTCATGCCGCACCTGCTGGAACAGGCGAGCGTTCTGCACGGCGACGGCGATGTGGCTGCTCAGAGTCTGCAGGACCTTCAACTGTTGCGGTCGAAATGCGTCAAGCTCTGGATGGGAGGCGGTGAAGACTCCGACGAGCTGTTTGTCTACCAGCAAGGGGATGGCGACTTCGGAGAGCGTGGACTCCTCGCATGGGAGGTAGTACGGGTCTTCTCTGACGTCTGGCGCGTATCGCATCTGGCGGGTGGCCGCAGCATATCCGACCAATCCTTCCTTGCCCAATTTCAGGCAATGACCCTTGTCATGCACGGTGCAACCGTGGACGCAAGCCAGGACGAGTTCCTCGCGGGCCGCTTCGTAGAGGTAGACGTTTGCTTCGACCAGACCGAAGGAGCACGCTATCTCATTCACTATGCGATCGATAAGTTCATCCAGATCGAGAAGTGAACTGATGCGCTGCGAGGCCTTCTGTAGCCTCAGCAGATCCTCCATCATTTCTCGCGATTGCGGTAGAGAGGCAAACTGAACGTCCAGCATCGGGGCTGAAGCCATGAGACACCTCCCGGCGTTAAAACTCGAGAATTAGGTAATTGATGAGTTCTGGCGCCTCTTTGGTTCTTTTTTATGAGGTAAAGTACGGGCCGACTCTGCGTCTCGGACACTTATCAAGAGTCCCTTTTGGGGACGACTAGCGCAGGTGCAGTCTCCAGAATGTGGAGGACAGACAACATGTTCAGGCCCGCTCGTGGGGTGGGTCAGAGCTATCTTGTATACTCCGTTGGTCATGCGAGTTTTTGTGATTCTTCCAGCAGCGGGGATTGGTACGCGGATGGCCGCGGGTGGAGCGTCGACGGCGGCGCCGAAGCAGTTTCTTGAGATCGGCGGTGTGCCGGTGTTGGTGCGGTCGGTGCGGGCGTTTCTTGGAGTACCGCGGGTGGACGCAGTGTGTGTTGCGGTTCGGGCTCAGGAGCGGGAGCGGGTGGAGGCGCAGATGCTCGAATACGGGCTGGGCGCGCGGGTGCATATGGTGGAGGGCGGAGACAATCGACAGCAGTCGGTAGGGAATGCATTGGCCGCGCTGGAGTGCGATGAGGCCGATGTGGTGCTGGTGCACGATGCGGTGCGGCCGCTGATCGATCCGGCGACGATTGAACGGACGATCGATGCTGTGGTGAAGCATGGGGCGGCGATTGTGGGGCTGCCGGCGGTGGATACGATCAAGCAGGTGGAGCGGACGGCGGATGGGGCGATTGTGACGGCGACGATTCCACGGGAGAGGATCGTGCAGGCGCAGACTCCGCAGGGGGCGCTGTTCGGGTTGCTGCGACGGGCGTTTATCGAGGCGGAGACGGACGGGTTTTCTGGGACCGATGAGGCGAGTCTGCTGGAGCGAGCGGGGATCGAGGTGGCT
>DATHQG010000004.1:0-6918 GCA_035483075.1 Edaphobacter sp.
CACTCCAGATACTCCCGGTAAAAATCCGCCACCGTCTGCGGCCTCAACTTCATCATCCTCTCGACCCCCGACCCCAGACGCAGATGCAGCACGTGCGCCACAAAATCAAACTCGATATCCAGCACATCGTCCCCACACACCATCGCGGACGTCCCCAACCCATGCGCCGTCACATACAGCGGAACGTTCCACCAGTGGTTCTGAAGCGGAGTCAGCGCAAGCCGGGTCTTCCCCACGATCTGTGTCCACAGATGCAACGTATTCGCCGTGTCCGCCCACTCACTCCACGGCAACGCAGGCCACTGCATCTCACTCCCGGCAACTCCACTCATAGCGCCTCCAAAACTGGCGAATTACCAGCACCCAAAGCATACGCCGCGCATGAGAAGAACAATCTAGTCCTGCGTCTCTGATAGAAGCGTCATCAAACAAAATTCTGAGACGACACATCAGCGCCCCGTACTCCCAAACCCCGCCGCCCCGCGCGCCGCCTCCATCAACTCACCCACCTCTTCAAACTCCGCCTCAATCCGCTGCACGATCCTCAGCTGCGCAATCCTGTCCCCTGCCTTGATCTCCACCGGCGCCGCACTCAGGTTCGTCATCACCACCTTGAGCTCCCCGCGATACCCCGGATCGATCACCCCAGCAAGTGTCGTCACCCCGCGCACCGCCAACCCCGACCGGTCCTCCACCAGCGCTCCATGCGTCGCTGGAAACTCCATCGCCACGCCCGTCGCCACCGGCATCGTCGCACCGGCCTCCAACGTCGCGCCAGCCACCGCATAAAGGTCCGCTGCCAAATCACCAAATGGGCCCGCATGTGCATACCGCGGCAATTGTGCCGCTGCATCCAGCTTCATCACCTTGATCCGTACCGCGTCCTCATACCCCACCGTCATCGCACTCTCCCTCAAAAAACGTTCACGTCCCCCTATTCTTACCGCAGCCAGAGATAAGTGCCCTGTTATCCACAAACCCCACAATCTCGACCAAACCGATATACCACCTTTGGGGGAGAACCAAATGTTCGCGAAAGAAACTTTTCCTCCTCTTTCCGTCGTCCAATAAACACACGAACGTAAGCCGCAGTCCAGAAACATCAGGGAGAATCGTATCGTGGCCATAGGTGCTTCGCAGCAAAATTTCACCCCGTCGCGACCTATCACCGAGCCCGCTCCCAGCCTTCGCCTTCAGCAACTTATCGACACCGGCGCCGTCTACGTCGCCCAAAACCTGAGCCCCTCGCAGTTCGCCACCCTGCAAGCCATCGCCAGCCGCGTCCTCGTGCGCCACACTCCGAAGGACATAGCGGCCCACCTCGACGCCGCCCTCGCCACCGGTACCAGCGAGGCCTTCCCCTTCGCCCCACAACGGCCTCTCGCCTTCGACTACCAGCTCGGCCTAGACGAGCTCGACACAATCACCCGCACCCGCACCGGCTACGCCTTCGCCGAACTCCCCGCCGAAATCCAGGACGCCATCCTCGGCCTCATCACTAGCCGCGACCTCACCTCCAGAAAACTCGATCTAGTTTTTTGGCTCGAGGAGCTCCACAGCAACGCCGCAACCGCTCTCTAGCTCGACCCGCTCAGCGGATCCCTGGACCAAAAAATGGGCGGCAGAGCAATCGCTCCACCGCCATCGCATGGTTAACGAGCCACGAGCGGCTTACTCTAGAAATCCAACCGCAACGCCACCTGACCGGTTCTGTTCCCCGCGTTCTCTGCTATCTGCGGTGCAGTCAGCGCGCCAAACGTCGACGGGCTGTCCACCACCGTCGCCGGCGGAGCAAAGTTCGTGTGGTTCAGCACATTCGTAAATGTCGACTCAAACCGCCCATGCAGCTTCTCCGTAATCGCGAAGGTCTTCGCTACTCCCATACTGACCGCTGCGGTTCCCGGTCCCTGCAAGATTCCAACGCCGGCGTTCCCAAATCGTCCTGCTCCAACCGGGGTCGCGGAAAAAGCAGCCAGGTTGAAGTACTGCGCCCGCGACTGCCCCGCATAGTAGTGCGCCGACGCGGCATCAGGCCTCAGAATCGCCCCACGGTTCGCCACATTTGTGTTGGACTGGTCGTTCGTCTGGGGCTGTCCATTCCCCAGCGTCGGGCACGAACCGTCCGGATTCGACGCCACCTGGCACCCACCCGCACTGATGCTCGGAGTCTGCCAGGGCCCTGTCTCGAGCAGCGTCACGTTCGTCAGGTCCCAGCCGCCCAGCACCTTGTCCTTCCATCCGCCGCCCGTCATAAACGACCGCCCGACACCAAACGGCAGCTGATACACGCCCGTCAGCAGCATGCGGTTGCGCCGCGTCCCCTCCACGTTTCCGTAGTCCTGCGACACATGGAACCGGTCAGCAATGGGAATCCCATAGTTCACCTCACCAGCAAAGCTGCTCGGCGCATCGCCCTGATTGTCCGCCTCGTTCTTCGCCATCGTGTAATTCGCGTCGAATGTAAGCCCATGCGCCATCCGCTGCGTCGCTTCCAACTCGATCGCGCTGTAGTTCGCCTTCCCCGCATTGAACGTGCTGTAAAGCGTCGTCCAGTTAGAATAAGTCGCCCGCGGATCGACATACGGACTCGCTGCTGTCGTCGCATACGGAGTCGTGCTCGCCGCAATCTGATTCAGGTCCTCCGTCACACTCAACCGATACGTATGCATCCCCACATAACTCGCGCGCAGCGACGTCGTAGCTCCCACCTGCCGCTCAACCGTCACGCTCCACTGGTTCGACTGCGGATCGCGATAGTTCGGATCAACGCCCTGGTCCAACCCACCCCCGCCATACTGCACTCCGACCGTTGGAGGCGCCGTCTGCGGAAACTGGATCAGCGGATGCGTCCCACTCCCGTCCGTCACGTTCGCATTCGAATACGTATGCAGGTTCGACGTAGGATTGCCGCTGTTATTGAACGAGAGCGGCCCCAGGTTCGTCATCGTATAGATCCCAAACCCCGCCCGCACCACCGTCTTCGTATCGTTGAACGGCCGATACGCCACCGACACGCGCGGCTGAAAGTTCCCCTTGTAGGTATTGCGCAGACTCTGCGGCAGTCCGTCCTGGCTCGCCGTCACATACCTCGTGCACGGCAGCGCAGTGTAGTTCAAGTTGCAGGCATTGAACGACTGCTGAAACGCCAGGTTCGACGCCGTCAGGTTATTGCTAGCCAGATAACCAGCTAACTCATCCGGCACCACAATCGAATTGTTCCTCTGGTCGAAGTTCGCCAGATTTCCCCCGTCCTCATGGAACCCCGGCAGTATCTGCCATCGCAGCCCATAGCTCAGCGTCAACCGGCTGTTCACCTGAAACTCGTCCTGCGCAAAAAGACTCCATTGCACCGCCGTTCCACCCACGTCCGGGCTCGACACCGCAAAGAAGATCGTCGTCGGCGTACCCTCCAGAAGATCTCCAAACGCGTTCCCCGTAAACGTCGGCTGAAACGTGAACGATCCAAAGTCATCCGACGGCAGGAACAGCTCCACATCGAAGTACCGCACCCGCCGCGCATCGAGCCCGGCCTTCAGCGTGTGCTTGCCCAGCGTATACGTCACGTTGTCGCTGAACTGCATCGTCTCCGACTGCGTCACACCCGTCTTGTCCCGCCCAATCGGCGTAAAGCCGGTCCCCGAGCTGAAGTTGAATGTCGGAAACGCATGCGTCGTAGGGTGCTGACTGATGTCCACGCCCTGCAGGTCCAACTGCTGCAACGCGGCCGCGCCCTCTATCGGAAACCCGACACTCGTAGTCACATTCGTGAACCCAAACCGAAACTCATTTAGCAGCTTCGGCGTGATTGTATACGTGTGCGAAACCAGCAGGCTCCGGTTGTGAATGCTGTCCGTATCGTTCGGCAGCAGCGGGTTCGCATAGTCCGACGTAATGTTCTTCCGGCTGAACCGCGCATACACCGACTGCTTCGAGTTGATCGTCTGGTCCAAACGAACGTCCGCACCGTCCGTCCGCGCCGGCGTCGACTGAAAATTCTCGTAGTTATAGCTGCTCTGCCCCGTCACATTCGGCAGCGGATAGTAGCTCAGCAGCGCCTTCGCCGTCGGAGTGATACTCGCCTGCGGAATCACGATCGATGCACCCAAACCAGTCAGGTCACCATTACGCTCCGCCTGTGTCGGCACCAGAAACTGCTCTGCCACGGCCGTCGTCCGCCGGTTCCCCTCATAGTCCACAAAGAAAAACGTCCGGTCATGCCCGCTGTACACGTGCGGTATGCTCAACGGCCCGCTCAGCGACCCGCCAAAGGTATTGAACTTCTTCGGCGCCTTCCCTGAAAACCCATACGGACTCGCATCCAGCGCCTGGTTCTGCAGATACTCAAACAAGCTCCCGTGGTAGTTGTTCGTTCCGTTCTTCGTCGTGAACGTCACATCGCCCACCTGCGAAAACTCCGCGCTGTTGTTGAACGCCGTCACCTTCACCGCCGAGATACCCTCCTGCGACGGATACGCGTCCTGCAGCGCGCCATTCTGCCTCACGTTCGCCGTCGAGATCCCGTCGACCGAAAAATTCACCATCGAAGAGCTCGCCCCGCCCAGCGCGATGTTCCCCTGGCTGTCCTGCTGCACATTCGGCGACAGCCCCAGCGCTCCCAGCGGACTCGTCGTCGTCGCCCGGTTATTCAGCGGCAGCTGCGTCATCGCAATGTTGTCCTTCGAATCGCTGATCGCCGCATTCTCGCTGTTGATCTGGTCTGCGTTCGCGGTCACCTCCACCGTCGAACTCTGCGCCGCCACCTTCAGCACCGCCGTCAGCCGCACGTCCTGCCGCGCCGCCACCGTCACTCCGTTGATCTCCGTTTCGCTGAACCCATTGTGCTCGGCCCGCACGGTATACCGCCCGGCCTTCACGTTCTCCAGCGTAAAACTGCCGTCCGAATCCGTCTTAACCACGCGGTCCGTATTCTCATCAAGAGAGTGCAGCGTCACCTGCGCATCCGGAAGGATCGCGCCCGTATCGTCCTGCACCACCCCGCGCACACTTCCAAACGTCGACTGCGCATGCGCGGTCCCATGCACCAGCACTGCAACCGCAAGAATCGCAAGCGCCATCACCCGCCGCGCTGTGCATACACGTCCACTGCCAACTTCAAAACAGTTCAATTTATCGCTCATGGATTGTCCAGTCTGTGTCCAGTTCAAACACCGGCCAGCAGACACATCACATCACTCAGCGAATAAAAGGGCCGTATCGTACCCATAAAGTTTTCGTACGAATCTCATAAAGAATTCGTAAGCGGAGCGCAAAGCAGACCTGTACCTTCACCACAAACAGAAGTCTTCAGTCTCTGCCGCTACTGCCCATCCATCGGCACAATCCGATACCCCGCCGGCGGCTCAAACATCCGCGGATTCGGCTCTTCCAGATTGATATTCCCCACCACAAAGTTCTGTATCGCCGAAGCCCGCGGATCAAACCGCTTCGTAATGACATTGATCCCCAGCCGCGGCGAGTACCAGAACTCCTTCACAATCGGTTCAGGCTTCTCATTACCCATCACCCCAACGTTCAGCGTCGTCACCTCACGCGATCCCACCACCTCTACGTTGTCGATCGTCTTCTTTCCCAGTTCCTCGCGCGTCACCGTTCCCATTCCATTCGGCAGCGGTCCCACCTTAGGCAGCGTCACCGTCGTCGGCGAGTCATACCGGTACATCATGCACGTTCGTGTCGACGGACGGCAGACTAACAATTGGTGCAACGATGGGTCTTCGTAGTCCAACTCAGACAGCGCCGTCATCTGCTTGTCCCCATCAGGGGTGAAGTACCGCCGTTCCTGAAACACCCTGCCCAGGCTGTCCCGAGACACTGTGCGATGGTTCTTTGTCGTCCCCGTGCTTCCATCCGGCATGATTCTCGTCCACTCCGTCGTCACCACTGCAGTGAAGGGAGCGCTCTGTAGCGGCGGAATCGTAATGCTCTCCACTCGCTGCATCGTCCCGCCATCCGGAGCATGCGCCGTAGCGTCCTGCGCCACCAACCACCCACCCAAAGCAAAAAATCCAAAGGCAATCACAACAGAAAGAGAGGACCTTCTCATAGGAGCTCGACCTCGGCTGCAACAGTTTGCCACAAAATGCCTCAAACGTCAGCACCCCTCTATGCTCAATCCGCAGAATCCATTGTCCTGCCGTCCTTGGCTGCCGGCAATTTCCTGCTGCTCCCGCCTGAGCATCATTTATCCTTGCCCGGTCGGCGAATCGCTGGCACTCTGGCAAACCGAAAGTTGGATTTTTCATGGGCACCTCTCAGCTTCAACGCCGCGGCTTCCTCAAGAGAGCCGGCCAAACCCTCCTCGCCGCCCCAGCCATCGCCACCCTCAACAACTTCGCTTCCGCCGAACTCCTGACACAATCACCCGCGAAGCCCGAGCGCAAACCAGCCGCCCCCGCCAAACCAGTCCTCACGCTCAACGTCCGCGACTACGGCGCTCTCGGCGACGGCGCCGCCAACGACACCGCAGCCATCCAGCAGACCATCGACCGTTGCGCCGTCCTCGGCGGCGGCGAGGTCCTCGTCCCCGCCGGGAACTACCTCACCGGGGCCCTCCAACTCCGCTCCTACACCCTCCTCCGCCTCGCACCCGACGCCACCCTCACCGGCACCGCCAACATGGACGACTACCCCGTCACCCAGGTCCGGTGGGAGGGCCGCTGGATCTCCGGCCACACCGCCCTCATCTACGCCTTCGACGCCCACGACACCGGCATCGTCGGCCCCGGCAAGATCATCGGCGCAGACTCCCTCGGCGGGCGGCCCCGTCCCGGCTCACCCCTCCGCCACCCGGCATTGATCGAACCCATCAACTGCACCAATCTCCGCTTCGAAGACTTCTCCACCAGCTACCACCTCATGTGGTCTCTCCACCCCACGCTCTGCCAGAACGTCACCATC
>DATHQG010000005.1:0-10808 GCA_035483075.1 Edaphobacter sp.
CCGCATCCTCTCCGCCAGCGGAGCCTGCCGCTGCGACCGTCCCGGAGCGCTGATCGGAGAAGCATCAAACAAACTCATCTCGTCTCTCTCGAACCTTTTCTTCTCGCGCACAACCTGCTGTCTTGAGCACAAGCGTCTTGAACACAAGCATAATCGTCGTCATCCTGAGCGAAGCAGTTTGCGGCCTTTGCAAACTGCGCAGCCGAAGGACCCCGAAGATATCAACTCACCAATGCCGCTTAAGCCATTTTCAACCCCGAAATTTCTTCTCACGCACAACCTGCTGTCTTGAGCACGAACGTAATCGTCGTCATCCTGAGCGAAGCAGTTTGCGCCCTTTGCAAACTGCGCAGCCGAAGGACCCCGAAGATATCAACTCACCCATGCCGCTTAGGCCATTTTCAACCCCGAAATCCATCCTCCCCTCGCTGCCGACTCGCCTCATACAACAGCAACGACCCCGCCACCGCAGCATTCAAACTCTCCACCTCACCAGGGCAGGGAATCGTCACCCGCGCATCGCTCATCTCCATCCACTCTGCCGCCAGCCCGGCGCCTTCATTCCCAATCATCACCGCACAACCCTTCATAAAATCCATCTCCTGCGCCGCAACCACGCCAGCACCGTCCGCTCCCACCGATGCAATCAACTTCACCCCTCGCCGCTTCAGCTCTTCTATCTCAGATGCCGTCACTCCAACCACCGGCACCCGAAAAACACTCCCCACACTCGCCCGTAGCGCCTTCTGGTTCCACGCACTCACCGTCCCCGGCGTAGTCAAGACCCCCGTAGCCGCAAACGCCTCAGCCGACCGCACCAGAGTCCCCAGGTTCCCCGGGTCCTGCAACCCAACAGCCACCAAAATCAATGGCGAAACCTTCCCTATCACATCATCCAACACAAACACCGGGGGCACCATCAGCGCAGCGACCCCCTGCGGCGACTGCGTCTCCACCACACTCCCAAACAAGTCCTCGGTCAGCCGCAGCACCTCGACCCCACGCGGCACGATCTTCGGCACCTCGCGCCGCTCACTCACAAAGACCGTCTTCAACACCATCCCACTACGCAGGGCCTCTTCCAGCAGATGGTCACCCTCGATCGCGACCATCCCCCCACTCAGCCGCGCATGGCCCTGAAACGCCGCCCGCAGCTGCTTTACCCTTGCGTTCGTTCTGCTCGAAATTACATCCGGACCCATCGAAGAATCTTACCCTTGTCCTTCGTTTCATCGCCTTTACTCTCCCGCTGCCTTATCCACTAGAATGAATGTCAGCATAAAAAAAGTCCCTTCTCAGGCAGAGTCAACTTCTTTGTCTGGAAGACTTTGCACCAAAGTGATGCACACGGGGCTTCAAAGTCCAGACCTAAGTCTCATCGATGGAAGACTTTGCGCAATAAATTAGGGGGTGGCGCCCCACAACAGGAGTCCGCATTGACGGCCGAAACACTCCGTATTCATCCCGACGAGCCCGAACCCACGCTCATCAGCTACGTCGTCGCCAGCCTCAACAGCGGCAACGTCGTCGCGCTCCCGACCGATACCTTCTACGGCCTCGCCGTCGACCCGGTCAATCTCCGCGCCGTCGACCGCATCTACGAGCTCAAGACCCGCGCCCGGCACAAGCCCCTCTCGCTCCTCATCGCCGAGGTCGCCCAGGCCTACGAACTCGCCCGCCAGCTTGACACCGCCTTCGACCGCCTCGCAGAAAAATTCTGGCCCGGGCCCCTCACCATCGTCGTCAAGGCCGGCTCCCGCCTCCCACTCCGCGTCACCGCCAACACCGGCAACCTCGCCCTCCGCGTTCCCGAAGCCGCCATCCCCCGCGCCGTCGCGACTCGTCTCGGCCTGCCAATCACCGCGACCTCGGCCAACCTCTTCGGCCTGCCCGAGTGCACCTCCGCCATCGGCGTCCGCGAGCAACTCGGCGACAAACTCCCACTAATCGTCGACGGCGGCCCCACCGGCCGCACGACCCCCACCACCATCGTCGATCTCTCCGGCGGCGGCAACTCCTGGATGATCCTTCGCGAAGGCGCAATTCCCACCCACGAGATCGCCTTGACGCTCCAGCACTAGAAGTTTGCCTACCTCCCAGCGGGACCCCAACTTTTCCCTAGGAAGGACCCGGCCGCCCTGTAAACTAACTCGACGCATAATTGGATCTCTGGCAGACTCTCTTCTATCGACGTTGGTTCGCATTCGTTCTCAGTACGACTTGGTTCTCCGACACGATGATCGCCCCTCCGTCCAACCTGCAGCGCCGAGGCACTCCCCGCGGTCTCTTCCTCCGCCGGCTGCTCGCGCTGATCTTACTGGTAGCCACCGCCTGGTGTGTCTGGGTCTGCCGGCAGATCTCCGCCGTCGCCAGCGTGGACGACGCCCAGCCGGCTGACGCCATTGCCGTCTTCGGTGCGGCCGAGTACTCCGGCCACCCATCGCCCGTCTTTCACGCCCGTCTCGACCACGCCGTCGAGCTCTACCGCAAGCAGATCGCCCCGCTCGTCATCACTCTGGGGGGTGGCGGCGACAAAGACTCAGGCAACACCGAGGGCGGCGTCGGCCGCGACTACCTCCTCGCAAATGGAATCCCCTTCGGCAGCATCATCGCCGAGACCCGCTCCATCGACACCGAGCAGCAGGTCCATCGTCTTGCCGCCATCGCGCACGAAAACAACCTGCACCACATCGTCGTCGTCTCCGATGGCACCCATCTTTTCCGTATCCGCCAACTCTGCGAAGACGCCGGCCTGGACGTCTACACCTCGCCCCGACCCACCATGGGTCACATCAGCAACTACGACCTTGCAATGCGCTACTTCCACGAGATTGTCAGCTACACCGCCCTCCGCCTCAACCTCGACGTCGGCTGGCTGCACAGCTGGCTCGAAGGCAAACCGGACATCTAGAAGTTAAATAGCAATCCTGGACCGAGCAAGCAACCAAACATACGGAACCGTTGCAGCAAAGATCGTCGCACAAAAGTTGACGAGATCATTTCCCAGCCATCCGCGACGCTCCACAGTTGCTCCTAACAAGCTATCGAAGAGCGGTCCCGCACATGCCGCGCCAAATACCAGAGCTTTATCAGGCCAAAGTGCATGATGCAGCGAGCCTGCTGTTACGACAACTCCTGCCGCTACCGCCCCTGCGATGGTCCCCCCCAGACTCACGCCACCGTCCTTTCCACTCGGAACACGGCGAAACGTAGTGACCATCCACGTCGGACCGCCAAGCGCCTGTCCAACCTCCGACGAAACAGTGTCTGCAGTGGCCTCGGCCAACGCCGCGATGCAGCCGAGATACCACCCAATCAACGCACACAGCCCGGCAACGCCAAGATTTGCGACGATCTGCGAGGCGCGCCTCCCGCTGCGTGCTTCGGCTACACCGCGCCTCTCTTTCTTCTTTCTGCCGAAACGGGTCGCGGCAAATGTAAGCACGAAGAGCGCAACGAGCGCAGGAATAGCAGGACGAACGACCGGAAGTGGATCAAAGCCCGTCCAGACCGTGGGAACTCGCGCCAGAATTGCGCAAATCAGAAATCCAACGCTCGCCGCAGGCAGAGTTGCCGACCGCAGCAGCCATACCACCGCCGCGAACGCGAAGCTGCACACCAGCGGAACGGCCGAAGCCGTCGTCAGCGGACGATATACTGCCGCGACGCCCACGACCAGCAACGGCACCACGATCCCGACCAGCCATCGCGACTGCAACCGGTCTCGTGCCTCGGGAATCGCCTTCCTCCAGCCTGTATCTCCCTCGACCCCTTGTATTTCCTTACCCATCGGCCAACCTCTCCCCCGCAGTGATTTACAATCAAACCTTGAGCATAGCCAACACCAGTACCAGCGCGGGAGCAGTTTTGCACTTAGCAAGAGTTGAAGCAGAAGGAAACACCCAGTCGCGGCCCTATCGGCGCGCCGTTCAGTCCGTAGCGCAGGCCCTCCAGTCGGCATCCGGGCTCGCTTTGGCAGCAGCCGTTCTGATATCGGTCGCCGGTTGCGGCAACACCTACCGCCCCGTCGTCAGTGCGATCAACCCCGTCGGCCCCGCAGCGCAGCCGCAGAAGTTTGCCGTGGCGATCTCCACCACCGGCACGGCCGCCAACCCCACGCCCGGCCTGGTCACCTTCGTCGACTTCTCCGGAGACACAGTTCTCATCACCGCCCAAATCGGCGTTGACCCCTACTATCTGGTGCTCAACAGCGGCGGAACTACGGGCTATACGCTCAACAGCGACCACACCCTCACCACCTTTGACGTCGACACCGCGCTCCTGCAAAGCAACATCCTCCAGACCACGCTGCTCCCGGGCGCCAACCCCGTAAGCATCTTTCCCGAGGGAACCAATACCTACGTCACGGATCCCGGTTTGAACGTGGTCTCCCAGTTCACAGGTCAACCCCTCAATCTGCAGCAGCAGCTCTCCATCGACCCGGCCTTCACGCCGATTTACGTGACCGGTATCGCCAGCGCCCCGCGCGTCTACGCGATCAGCCAACGCGTCGGTGGCGGCCCCGGCCAGGTCTCTACCATCGAGACCTCCAGCAACACCGTCGATCCCATCCCAATCCCGGTCGGCCAGGGTCCCGTCTACGGTGTCATGACTGCCGACGCCAGGCGCGCCTTCATTCTGAACCAGACCGATGGTACCGTCACCGTCATCAACGCCCAGACCAACCAGCTCGACATCGTGCCCATCGGCGCGACCAACCCAATATCCGTCGGCGCCTCGCCGCTCTGGGCAGACTTCGCGCCGGCACGCAACGAAATGGTCGTGTCCAATGCCGGAGATGGCGTACACCAGGGCTCCGTCAGCATCATCAGCATCCCGCTCTGCACAGCGACCGCACTTCCGTCCAATCCCAACTGCGATCCCAACAATCCGGTCGACGCAGCAGGATTTGGCACCGTGCTCGCGACCGTCCCGGTTGGCATCAACCCACTTATGGTTGGCGTCCTGCAGGACACGACGAATAGCCGCGCCTACGTCGTCAATGGCGGCAACCCCAACCTGCCTTGCGCTGCTCCGACAACGGCCCTTCCGCTTGGAAACTGCACCGTCTCCGTGATTAACCTCACCACCAACACAGTCACGGCCACGATTCCCGTCCCACTCAGCCTCATCAACGCGGGCACTCCGGTCCTCAACGGCCACCCCAACTACATCGCAGTCACCAACGGCACACCCACCGGCAAGGTCTACGTCACCTCGCCAGAGGCCAACTTTATGACCGTCATCCGCACAGACATAGACGCAGTCGACCTTACCGTCCCGCTGCAGGGCAACGGTGTTTCGGTTCGCGTGACTCAACCATAAGCGTCCGCAGTCTCTGGATCTAAGGACAGCAGCAAGAAGAGAAAGGCCATCGCCAATAGGATGGCCTTTTGCTTTCGCTGCTCAATCGCCGGCTATTCCCCAACCAAAATAATCGGCAGAGTCGGCTTCGTCGCCCCGCCGCCCTCGTCCTCCACGGTGACGCCAAAGGCCTTCGCCTCGACCCCCTTGGGCAGCGGAGGCATGATCACGCTGGCATTGCCGTGCTCGTCCGGGCGGAACGTGCCCGCCGGAATCGGTTCCGCCCCCTCTGCCGCGGGGATCAGCCAAAGCTCGTACGTCTTCGCCGGCTGCAGTGGCCCCAGATTGCTTGCCAGAAAGATCAGCGTCCCCTTACTCGCCACATACGTCGCTCTTCCCTGTGGCACCGGCGCTGTCTGGCCAGCCGGAGTCAGCGTCACCCGCATCGCCGAGCTGTCGGTTATCGTATCCAACACCTGTCGCGCCGCCGCCGCGTCCGCCGTCAGGTGGTCGAGTCTGCTCGTCTGCGTCGTCACCGCGTTGCGCAGAACCTCGCGCTGGTGGTACAGGTTCCCCGTTGTCACGGCCAGCCCTGCCGCCACCGCCCAGCCGATCCACGGCAACACCTTGCTGGCGGCTCCTCGCTTCGGCGCAATCTCCTCAGTCAAGTAACCGGGCACGCGCGCCCCCGACTCGGTGAAGATCGAACCTGATCGGATCGGGGTCTCCGATGCGCGCGACTCCGCTTCAAGCGGACGATCGATCGGAACGGCCTTCTTCTCTCGGGCCAACTGCTTCATCAGCCGTTCGCGTGCCTGCGCCGGTGGGGAGTGCAGGTCGACCGTATGCGCATAGATCGCCAGATCACCTTGTATCTCGGCGAGTTCTCGACGCGCCTCCTCCGACTGCTCCAGATACGCCGACACCTCCGCCGTCTCTTCCTTCGAAAGCAGTTGCATGGCAAAAAGCGCCAGGTCTTCCGAGCTAATTCGCCGCTGTTCGCTCATGCTGTAAACGCCTTTCTCAGCGTCGTGAGCGCGCTGCGTATTCTCGTCTTCACCGTACCCAGCGCATCACCCGTCATCTCCGCGATCTCCGAGTGGGTCAGCCCGTCAAAAAATGCCATCTCCAGCGTCTTCCTTTGCTCTATCGGAAGCAGGTAGATCACTGCACGCGCCTTCTCCATCAAACTGTTCCGCTCCGCTTCATCTGCGAGATTAAAGTTCGACGCCAGCGCCATCTCGTCGACCTGCTCGCTAGGTCGTTTTCTTCGCAGCGCATCGATCGACCGGTTCCTCGCGACCACCGCCAGCCAGCCGCCCAGACTGCCACGCGTTGCAACGAAACCATTCGGATTGCGCCAGATCTGCATAAAGACTTCCTGTAACACGTCCTCGGCCGAAGCCGGGTCTCGCAGCACCCGTAACGCGACCGAGTACACGACCTTCGAGTAACGGTCAAACAGCGACGCCATGGCATACTCGTCGCCCTTCTGCACCAGTGCCAGCAGGGCCGCATCGTCCTGCGCCGAAGGTGGTGGCGAGTTCACGAGTCCCGTTTCTCTATACATAAAAACGCACCTGGGCCACTAGCAGATTGCTCAAACTTCAACTATTTACCGTCGATCCGGCGACCACACTGGCCTTCCGTCCTAAGACGCTATCCGCTGCGATACCAGTGTAACTTTACCCGAAAAATGGATCCATTTAGGCCCCATTCTCTGTAGGCCCGAAAGGCACACTCGGTCGTTACCATGAAAAGATAGAGGCGGGCCCTCCCAGTTCGGCAGCACTCCAATCCGAAGAATGACGAATCCCACAAAAAAGCGACACGAAAAAGTCCGTCTCGACAAACTCCTCGTCGACCACGGCCACGCCGCCTCCCGCGAGCGCGCTCAGGCCCTCGTCCTCGCAGGCCGTGTCCTTGTCGACGAGCAGCGCGTCGACAAGCCCGGCACCTCCATCTCCGCCCACGCGACCATCCGTCTCCTCGGCTCCGACCTCAAGTACGTCAGCCGCGGCGGGCTCAAGCTGGAGCACGCCCTCGCCCACTGGTCCATCGATCTCACCGGCCTCCCCTGCGTCGATATTGGCGCCTCCACCGGCGGCTTCACCGACTGTATGCTGCAAAACGGCGCCTCCACTGTCCTTGCTGTAGATACTGGCTACGGCCAGATCGCCCAGACGCTCCGCGATGATCCCCGCGTCACCCTCCGCGAGCGCACCAACGCGCGCCTCCTCGCCCTCGGCGAACTCCTCATTCCATCGCAGCCACCCGCTACCTTCCTCGCCATGGACGTCTCCTTCATCTCCGCCACGCTCGTTCTGCCGGCGGTCCTCTCTGCGCTCAGCACGTTGGCCCACCCCTGGAAAGGCTCCGCCGTCATTCTCGTCAAGCCGCAGTTCGAGGCCGGTCGCGCCCACATCGGCAAGGGCGGCATTGTCCGCGACCCCGACGCTCGCCAGGTGGCCATCGACCGCGTCCGCGAATGTGTCCTCGAACAGCACGGCACCGCGGTCGAAGTCATCGACTCTCCTATCCAGGGCATGGAGGGCAACCACGAATACCTCCTCCATGCCAGCTTCATTTGATCTTCGAAGGTAGCTAGGTCAGCTGAACGAGCACCGCGCTCAGAGCGGGAACGTAGCATGTGACCTGCGTCCCGCTCGGCTGCAAGGTGTAAGCCGCCCCCGGAGTGAACGTGCCGTCAACCGCTACTGTTGCACCCTGGATCATCACGCCCGATGTCGCCGACAAACTCGGTGCCATCGCTCCGCTTGAGAGCTGAGTCATCGCCACCAGCGTGGCCGTGCTCACCCTCTGCGGAAGCGATACGGCGACCTGAAGGTTTTGCGCCAGGTCTTTGTTGACGATGACGACATTCAACCCACTTGAAGAACTCTTGACCGCGTAGGCGGTCACATTGAACGACCCAGCAGACACCTGTGTCAGATACAGAGTTCCGGTACCGGCAAGGGTGAACAGAAGAATGCCGTAGTATTCGGGTCGCGCACCGACAACGGTGCCCGAAGAGTCCGCGATTGGCGTATATCCGGCACTATTCCCCCCACCGTGGAAGTTCACGCCCGAAGACCCGCCCTGCGCGCAGTTAAAGAGATAATCAATCACCCACAGCGAGGACGCGTACGAATCGCAGACCCCAGTGGAGTCGTCGTTGTAGAACGAGTTGCACTCCGACATCCTGTACGGAACACCGATTCCCGTTGCGCCCGCGTGCAAGATCGCCAGATCGTTAACCAGCGTAGAGTCTGGCGTAATCAGATACGCTGCAGTCGAAGTGGGCAGGCTGCCGTCCGCGCGGTAGTAGTGCTGGGTCAGCAGCGTTATCTCGCTTTTAGTCACGCCCTGGCCGAAGGGAACGGTCCAGCTGGATTCACTGTCCAGAGACGCAGGGCCTGTGATCGGCACCGAGGGCGTGGTGGCGACAATGGCACTCCGATACTGTACCCAAAGCGTCTCAAACTGCGAAAGCGACCAATTGCCGGCGAAGTAATTTCCAGGGTTGCCATACAGATCGCACTGGTTGCCGATCTCGATCCCAAGCAGCGACGGGCCTAATTGTTGGGCCGCGTACGCTACCTCGGCTGCGGCCAGCGCCGGTGTCGTCGCTCCGGTCGCTGCGCCGCCAAGGTTGATTCCATAAAGGCACTTCCACCCTGCGGCTTTGACGAAAGCGGCCAGCGAGGCGACGTCTGAGCGTGCAATCTGTCCCATTGTCTGACCCGCCCCATTCGGCGTCCACACGTTCTGGTCGACCGAGTTCCCGCCAATCCGAAGCACACTCGATCCGAGACGATCGAACAAGCCGATCAGATTGCTATTCGACCCGGTAAAGAGTGGCTCGTACAGCGTCGACTTCTCGTAAGAGAGCCCCGCGAACGCCGCGCCAATCGCGCCCGCATTCGCAGCAGACACCATCACCGACGCCTGGACCAGCGGCCCACTGGGCGTTGGCTGAGGGTTCGTAGTTGGAGGAACAGGCGCGACAGGGGTAGTAGTGGTCGCGGGAGAGGAAGAGCCACACCCGTGGAAAAACGAAGAAGCTGCGATTGCCGCGGTGCTCTGCAAAAGATGGCGACGCGTAAGTCTGGTGCGGACTTGTGATGAATCCCTCAAGATAAGTCCCCGGTGAATTGTAACCCACCTAAGTCAAGACACTGAGCAATTTACAAAGTTGGCGTCCGGCCACGCGCGCTTAATATTTCAGCGTATTAACTGCCACTTGTACTAGTTGTAGAGGCCTCCAGTGCTGGTTAGGGTCAGTGGTGGAGAGACCCCTCATGACGAAACAACCCTATCGTATGCTCTTGTGCGCCGGGCTGCTCCTTTGCGCCGCCGCTCTATTTGCGCAGGACCCTCCCGCAGGCTCCGCTTCCAAGGCCCAGGCGGCGGCCGCGGCACCCGCCGCAGGAGACGATACCAACGCTTTAGCCAAGGCCACGCAAAACCCCGTCGCCAGTCTGATCAGCGTTCCCTTTCAAAACAATTCGAACTTTGGCGTCGGGCCTTACAACCGGACACAGGACGTGCTCAATGTTCAGCCTGTGATTCCCGCCCGTATCAGCGAAAAGTGGATGCTGATCTCGCGAATCATTCAACCGATCGTGTGGCAACCGACCACCACCGCAAACGCCGGCGGACAGTATGGGTTCGGGGACATGAACCCGACCTTCTTTCTCTCGCCCGCCAAACCCTCCAAGCTGATCTGGGGCGTCGGTCCGGCGATTGTCATCCCGACCGCCACCAGTACCGCCCTCGGTCAGGGCAAATTGAGCTTTGGTCCCTCGGTCGTCGCGCTGGTCCAACCCGGACATTGGACCGTCGGGGCCTTGGTCAACAACGTCTGGTCGGTCGCCGGCTCCGCACACCGTCCGTCTGTAAACCAGATGCTGCTGCAATACTTCATCAACTACAACATGAAAAAGGGTTGGTATCTCACCTCCGCGCCGATCATCACCGCGAACTGGAGAAGTAAGGGCACCGGCGAAGCGGCCGACGGCAACGACACCACTGGTGGAAGCGTGTGGACGGTGCCTTTTGGCGGCGGCGTGGGAAGAATCATGAAGCTCGGGTTTCAGCCAGTTAACCTCTCTCTGAACTTCTACGGCAATGCCGTGCATCCTCCCGGCGCATCATCCTGGGGCATGCGCATCCAGGTCGCACTCCTCTATCCAAAGTTGACCAAGGAACAAGAGATCAAGCTGATGGAGAATAAGCTGAAGGAGATGCAACAACCGCAACCACCGAAAAAGTGAATACGGAAGAGGTATGCCCTCTTAAGCGCTCTTCGATCCCAGGCGACCCAGAAAGTAGCTCACCGTGCGAAGAAACGCGATCCAGGCCTGCCCATCAGACCGCCCGCCACTAAACACAGCACCCGTACGTTTACACTAAGCATCAATGCTCCAGGCAGCCATCATCTCCAAGCCCCAGAAGCCAGAAGTCGCCGGCATCCTGCGCGATCTCATCGCGTGGCTCGAAGC
>DATHQG010000006.1:0-2883 GCA_035483075.1 Edaphobacter sp.
AGCTCCTTGCCGTAAGTTTGAGAAGAGTAACACGGGAGGAAAGAGATAGTTAAGCGAAACAGTTGTTGTTCTGCGGGAGATGAGGCGGAGATCAAACAAAAGACCTTCCGCCCCCTTGAGATGCGGAACGATGACGGCTAAGTGGCCTGAGTGACGCCCAGTTTTGGCACCAGCAACTGGAAGATAAGCAGGGCAGTGATGTAGGCGAAGCCCGCGAGAACGAAGATCAGCATGGGATGAAGCGAGAATACGTGGGAAACGATGAAGGTGAAGATGGCTCCGCCTGCCGCGCCTGCGGCTCCGCCGAGGCCGACGACCGTGCTGACGCTGGTGGAGGGAAACATATCGGTAGGGGTAGAGAAGAGATTAGCCGACCATCCCTGGTGGGCAGCGGTGGCGAGGCAGAAGAGTCCTATGGCGGGCCACGCGTTGGTGGGGAAGAGGGTGTGCATGTGCGGCACAAGCATGATGGGCAGAACGCAGATCGCGCAGACGAGGAGGGCGAACTTGCGGCCGGAGTTGACGCTGTGGCCGTGCTTCATGCGGAACCCGGAGAGCCATCCGCCGGCGATCGAGCCAAAGCTGGCGGCGGTATAGATGACGATGAGGGGGTACTTGACGTGGTTTAGGTCTAAATTGTAGTTGTCGTTGAGGAACTTTGGGAGGTAGAAGAGGTAGAACCACCAGATGGGGTCGGTGATGCCTTTCGCGATGAAAAACGCCCAGAAACCGTGATGGCTGAGAAGGACAGAGTAGATGGGGCGACCCTGGGTGACGGGGGCTAGGTTGACCTGGGTTTGGGTCGACCCGCGGCGAAGCTTGTTGTAGGGGAAGAGCAGCCAGAGGATGCACCACACGAGTCCCATGGAGCCGGTGCAGATAAAGGCAGCGTGCCAACCCCAGCGCATGGTGACGGCGGCAATCAGGATGGGTGCGATGAAGGCGGACGCGTTGGAGCCGGAGTTGAACAGGCCGGTGGCCAAGGCGCGCTCTTCGGAGGGGAACCACTCGGTGGTGGCTTTGATCGCGGCGGGGAAGTTGCCGGACTCACCGAGGCCGAGCAGAGCGCGGCAGATCATGAATCCGATGACACTGGTGACCAGTGAGGTGCTGATGGAGGCGCATCCCCAGACGAGGATGGCAATGGCGTATCCAGTCTTGGTGCCAAGTTTGTCGATGATGCGGCCGGCGAAGAGAAAGCCGACGCCGTAGGCGATTTGGAAGGCAATTAGAACGCGGCCGTAGTTGATATCGTAGACGGCCTGATGGGTGTGGTCGAGGCCGGGGATCCAGCCCATGAAGGGAAGGTGGAGGAGCGGCTCGATGAGAGAGAAGACCGAGCGGTCCATGTAGTTGATGGTGGTGGCAAGGAAGAGCAGGAAGCAGACAGCCCAGCGGACGTTGGATTTTTCCGGGGCGGCGGAGGTGAAGCCCGAGTCGGAGAGGCTGGCGGCTTGGATCGGCATTAGAGTGAGGATAGTCTGTGTGGGGCTGTCTGTGTCAAAAAGATGCTTTTTGGTTGGACCGGGAGGGTATGAGACCGATGGGGTCGATTGGGGTTGGTCTGTTCGTTTTGTGCGGGGTTGGATTCGCGCAGGTCAGCGAGTTGTTTCACGCCGGCAAGCCCGGTGCCCAATTTCAGTCGGCAACACGAGTGATCGCGTCAGCGGGCCTGCGCCCAACCACGCCAGCCACAGTTCCTTTGCCACGTTTAGCAACCCGGACGGCAATGGCTGGCTGTTCCAGGAGGTTACGACGCGACTGCCCGGTCGTGTCGATTCCGCGACGACCAGCTTCGCGTCGGCGAACGATCTGGCGAGTGCGTTGCGGCGTGCGGCGGCGGCTCACGCCGAGCACGAGAAGCGAACCAGGCAAGTCGACCCGGACTGGTATGCCGGGTACATGGTGCGCGGCAGGCGGGCGAGTCGCTGCCGCAATGAGCGACTATCGTGATGCGATTCCGGGAGGTTGGGCTCGATGTTAGATTGGGTGGCAACAACAACAAGGTGATCTATGGCACACTCACAGGTTGGTGCCGGCGACCTTAGCCAGGTGCTCGTGGAGAGTTACGCCGTCAACGAGCGGATGAACGGGATCATCCTCGATTATCTCGATCCCGCCGCATGGCGCGGCAAACTTCCCGGAATTAGGGGGCGGACTATCGCCGACATCTTCACGCACGTCCATAATGTCCGCCGTAAATGGCTGAGGCTGTCGGCACCTCATCTGAAGCTACCTGTGACGCTGGACCGCGCTCGCTGCACGCCGAAGCAGGCGCGGGCCGCTTTGGCTGAGAGCGGGGCGCGCTGCTCGGAGATGCTTGAGGAGGCTCTGGCTCGGCCTGGGCTCGTGCGCCCGAGCCGGGTTGAAACGTTTCACCGTGACGGTTGGGCGAGACCGTGGCCCGCAGGAGCTGCCATGCTGGCTTACATGATTTCGCACGATGCACATCATCGTGGACAGGTCAGTATGCTTGCTCACCAGCTCGGATACCCATTGCCGGTAAAGGCCGTGTCTGGAATCTGGGCCTGGGAAAGGTTGTGGAAGCAGTGTGGGTTCACGCACCCGCGATGAGAGTCATGGGGTAGCGAACGCTTTGCGTCCTCTAGTGAGATCGTTTTAGGTTGTGGTATTGAGGACTAAGACGGTGGCGATCGGATCGAGGGGTTGGGCGGGCAGTTGGATTTCGAGGCCATCGCCGGACTTTGTGAGTTTGAGAGGTTTGTGCGCCGGGTCCGCTAACAGATACGCGCTGGTGACGTTGCGTGGGAGCTTGTCGAGGTGGAAGGCGGCAGTAGAGTTACTGCTGGGTGGCCAGGTGAAGATCTCGATGTAGATCTTGTTAGCAGCGGTGGTGGAGCGCCAGTTCCAGGTGGGGATGAA
>DATHQG010000007.1:0-6790 GCA_035483075.1 Edaphobacter sp.
GGCGACTACTAAAAACTTACCTTCCGATCAATAGAAAGACTTTGCCTGTTCTTTTGTTTGTCATCCCGTAGGGATCTGCGGTTGCAGTTGCAGTTGTAGTTGCAGTTGTTACTTGTCCTTCAATATTCAGCCCCTCCTCCAACCCGCGTCATCCCGACCGGAGCGCAGCGCAGTGGAGGGACCCCCGCATTTTTTCGCAGCGCCACTGGCCCTGCCCTCGCCGAAAAACGCCCTAACATAGCAACACTCAATCCTCCTCCCGATCATTCTGCCGGGCATAAGTGTCCGAATCCCCCGCCCGCTCCTCAGCCTCCGCAAGCACCTCAGCGTCCGCCGCCCCTGTCTCCATCCCTTCAAGCGCCTCCGCCGGCAGCTCCCACTCCCTAAGCACCTTATAAATCGCCTTTGAAGAAAACCCCGCCCGGAGCAGTCGATTCATCGCCCGGGCCGTCTCCTTCTGCGCGTTCTCTCCACTCGGCTGCTTCATCCGCTTTCGCGCAATGTACTCCCGGGCCAGCGTCACCTCATCGACACCCTCATACGCCGTCTCCAGCGTCGAAGACACCAGCTCCCTCTTCACACCCTTCTGCATCAGGTCCTGCTGCACCCGCCTCTGTCCAAACTTCTCATGCTCCTTGCGCACCCGCGTGTAGTCCTCAGCAAACCGCGTATCGCTCAAGTAGTTCAACTCCTTCAGCCTGACCACGACGGCGTCCATCGCCCTCACCCCGGCCTCACCCGCCTCCGCGCGCGCCTTCATCAGACGCCGCAGATCACGCTCCGTCCGCATCCTTCGCGCCAGCGCACCCACCGCATACTCAAACAACCCGGCCTCGCCCAACGGCTCCCGTTTCTTCGGCCTCGCAAACCCCACGTCAACCTTCCCCTTCGAGCACCAACTAAAACCCTTGTCATTCTGAGCGCAGCGAAGAATCCCCGCATTTGCTCTTGCCTTTGCTTTTGCTTTGCCTTTGCTTTGCCTTTTTGGTTGTCATTCCGCAGCGCAGCGGAGGAATCTGCGTTTGCCTTTGCCTGGTCAACTCTACGGAACGACGTTCAGTGTAATCTCATTCGACTCCACCACCGCCTGCGTCTCCGGGTCCTTCCGCGACACCTTCACCGTGTACACTCCCGGCCTGCCCAAATTCACCAGCCGCGTAAGATGCGCCGTCTGCGTCACGCTCTGTCCCGGCTGCACATAGTCCACCGTGCGGTCCTCCGTCTGCTGATGCTGACGCGTCTCACGGCCATAAGCCGTCTCCTCCACCACACGTCCCGCCGCATTCCTCACCACGATCAAGAACGAAAACTCCGGATTGTTCGTCCCCGGACGATGGCCAAACAATATCTGATGGTCCGCAAGGTTCGTCAGGGTGATGACGACCCGCGCATCGGCCCCCACCTGCACCTCATCGTCACCCGCAGCGCTGATCGCAATCTGAAAAGTAGCGTGGCTGTCCGGTGCCTTCGGAGGCGCCGCGGCTCGCGATCGCCCTGCAGGCGCCTCACGCACCACCGGCGCCGGTGTTCTCTCAGGTGCACTCGCCGCAGGGAGCGGAGCGGCCACCGCCGCAGGCAGCGTTTGCTTCTCCTCCATCTCCTCGGGCCGCGACTGCCCCGTCCTCGCGTCCGGCGCCTTCGCCTTCGCCTTCGCGACTGGCATCACCGGACTCTCATACCCAGTCAGCGCATAAACGTTCGTCTTCGTCCACTGGTCGCACCAGTCTCCCACCGTCTCATACCAGAGCTTTGAGTTCTGCGGCTTCAGCACCCAGTGCCCTTCATCGGGAAAATAAAGCATCTTGCTCGGCACATTCAACCGCTGCAGCGCCGTAAACAGTTGAAGGCCCTCCGACACGTCCAGCCTATAGTCCCGCTGCGAATGGATCACCAGCGTCGGCGTCTTCGCGTTCCTGATCGACAGCATCGGCGACCACTTGCGGAAGGGGTCCAGCGCCACCGGCTTGTCGAAGTTGTTCCAGGGCTGCGCAGGCGCAGGGTCTCCATCTACCCTCGCTACCCGTCCCTTACCCGCAACCACCACCGCCGGCTGCCGGAACTCCCACTCGTTAAACCACAACTCCTCCGTCGTCCCATACGCGCTCTGCGGATTGAACATCCCATCATGCGTCACAATGCACGCAAACCGGTTCGTATGCGTCAGGATCCAGTCCGCCATGAACCCGCCATAACTACCCCCCAGCGCACACTCCCGTGTCTTATCGACGAACGGATAATGCGCCTCTGCATAGTCCATCCCCTTCATCAGGTCCACATACGGCTTCCCGCCCCAGTCGCCATTCACTCCATTCACAAAAGCCTGACCATACCCAGTCGACCCGCGCGGATTCACCATCACCACCACATACCCGCTCGCCGCCATCAACTCCGGGTTCCACCGGTAGCTCCACGCATCGCCCCACGCGCCCTGCGGTCCCCCATGGATCAAAAACTTCACCGGATACTTTCTCGTCTCATCGAAGTTCGGCGGCCGAATAAGAAATCCCTCCACCGGCGTCGCACCCGCGCCCGCAAACCGGAAGGTCTCCATCGGAGACAGGTCCAGCGTCCTGATCAACGCATCATTCAAATGCGTAATCTGCCTCCGCGGACTCGATCCCCCAACCTCCAGCGTCCCCAGCACCGAAAACTTCGCGATCTCAGCCGCCTGTTTGGCCGCCTCCGGCGAAACAGGCTCTGCCTCCTGCGTCTCTTCAACCAGGGCCGGAGCGATCGCATTGATCTCCGCCGGTTGGTCCACACTCATCCGCGTCGCAACCAGATTATTTCCGTCAAAGCTGATCTGAAGATCGGAGAACTCACCGTCCGACGTGATCGGCTTGAACGGGACCTCAGGCTCCCCCTCAAACTGGTAGCGCAGGACCACAGTCCGTCCAGCGTCGCCGCTCGCAATGTAGACCGCCTTCGAATCCGGGCCCCAGACAAACTCGTCCACCCATCGGTCATACTTCGGCAACAGCTCCTTGGCCTCCAGTTGCTCACGGTCGTAAAGCATCAAACGAAACCGGTCGCTCTCATACCCCGCCCGCGCCTGCGACCTGAAGGCAAGATACCTCCCGTTCGGCGAATACGCCGGCCCATCATCGCTCCCCGGACTAGTCGAAACTTTCACTGGCTTCGCGCCCGGATCGTCCAGCCGCAGCGTATAAATATCGTTGTTCGTGCTCGCTGCCGGAACAAGATCAAGATTGGTTACATAAGCGATCTCCTTCGAGTCCGGCGCCCACGCATACCCCATCGGCCCACCGAGCGAAAACGTCGGCGCCTCCGCGTCTCCAATGTCCTGCCTCTGCGTCAGGTCGCGGATCGCGTTCCCGTCCGTCGCCGACACCACCAGCACATGGCTCCGTTTCGGCCCCACATAATTGTTCCAATGCCGATACAGCAGATGGTCCCACACCTGCGCCTTCACCGGATTGGCCGCGGCAGCTTCGTCCTTCCGCCTGTCGCAGTTCTCCTCCTCCAGCCACGAAGACCCCTCGCTGCACTCCGGATACACCCGCGAAACAAACAGGATCCGCTGCGAGTCCGGCGACCACACCGCCCCGTCCGCCTCCGTGCTCACATTTGTCAGCCGCGTTGGCGTCCCCAGCGCGCCCGTCCTATCGTTCCATGTCGCCAGAAAGATCTGCGACAACCCCGACTTGCTATCGGTGGCCGTAAATAACACATGCCTTCCATCGGGCGAAAACCTTCCCCCCGACTCGCCCTCCTTCCAGAACGTAACCTGCCGCTCCTTCGCACCCGCGGCCGCGCCCGCCAGCGGCACCACCCAAAGATGGTTCACCTTCAAGTTCTTCTCAAGGTCCACCTCAGTCACCGAAAACATCACCCACTTGCCACTAGGCGAGATCTGCGGATCGCTCACCCGTTTCATCCGCTGCAGGTCCGTAAACGTCATCGGCCGCTTACCCGACGACGCGTCCACCCCTTGGGCACGCCCCCAAGATCCCGACCCCGACCCCGACCCGGCCAACATCGCCGCCAGCACGCCAGTGAAAACCAATCGATTCATCATCGCGCCAGTCTACCTCCGCAAAAGGATATCGGTACCACTGAGGAGGATCGGCATTGGCCCTGGCTTCACCCGCTGAAAATATATTTTTGAAACCTGGCATGGATTTCGACCACAAAAATCACCACGTACGAACCACACAAATCACCACGATTTACCACCAATTCACCACGTTCTGCACCTCAAAAACCACAAGCAAACACGCCTATCCTCAAACACTTACGCTCTTACCACCACCCCACCCCCCACCGCAGATTTTTTATCTCCAAAATCCGCCACCGGGAGCTCCACCGCCACCGCCGCGCCATGCGGATGCAGATTAAACGCACTAATCTCCCCACCAAGCTCATGCACTGTCCCATAGCAAATACTCAACCCCAACCCGGCGCCCTCGCCCGCCATCTCCCCCAACTCAAACACCCGCCCAGGCTTGCGAAACCCCGGCCCCGTATCGCTCACAATCAAGTGCACCGTACTCCCATCAACACCTAACGAAACACGAATCACCTGCTCTTCATCGCCCTTCGTCAAACCATCCCCCGCCAGCGCCTGCGCTGCATTGTTCAAGAGATGTTCCAGCACCTGCCGCAACCTGCCCCTGTTCCCGCGAACAGAAACGCGCTCATCTCCAACCTGCACAACCAGCCGGACCCCTCTGCCTTCAAGCCTTTCCACGCAAGCCGCCGCCAACTCCCGCACCAGCTCCGCCACATCCACCAACTCCTCATGCTGCGCCGGCCGCCAGAACTCCAGCAGCGCTTCCACCGTCTCCCGCATCCGCTGTGCCTGCTGCACAATGATCGTCGCGTCCTCCTTCACCCTGCCCTCGCTTGTCGTATGAGCAATCAGCTCCGCAAAACCAAGCACCGCGGTCAGCGGATTATTCAGCGCATGCGCCATTCCCCCGGCCAACATCCCCAGCCCCGCCAGCTTCTCCGCCTTAATCAGCCTCTCCGCCAAAATAGCGTTCTCCATCGCCCGCTCCACCTTCAGCGCCAACGCCTCCAGCGGTCCCAACGCCTCCGCCAGCACGCTCCGTCGCACACCCGTCAAGCTATCCGCACCGACCGCCAGCGCACCCAGCAAGCGTCCGCCCGTCGTCCACAGCGGTATCACAATGGCCCGCCGATACATTCCCTCCGCAGGCCCCTTTCCCAGGACCACCGCAAAACTCCTCGTCCCCACACGCACTCCAAGGCCACCCCCTCCACGCCGAACTCTCGTCCCACCCCGGCTCTCTTCCGCCACAACACCCATTCCCCACATATTCAGCGACTCGACCGTCGCGTCATCCATCCCCGCATTGGCCGCGACCGAAAACCGACCCTCCGCTTCCAGCACCAGCATCGCAGCCCTGCGAAACGCGCTCTTCTCCGACACCAATCGGCTAAGCCGCCGGCCCAACACGACCGCATCGCCATCCGGCAACCGCACATCCAGCCGCGAGTAGGCGGCAAGCTCCTCCTCCGCGCGTCTATCCCGGCGCCGCTGCCTGGCACGCAGCTGCATACGAAACCCCAGCAACCACACCGCCCCGGCCACGCTCCCACCTGCCGCAAGCTCCCGCCAATGCAGCGCCAGCAACCTGCCTGCCTCCCCGGTTAGGACCCACATCAACCAAACCTCCTCAATTCGCGTCTATTCTTAGTAGTGTGCGGTGCAACGAAGAAATGCCCGCCCGAGTCTCACCTTGGAGTTCTCGCCCATGAAGCATCTCTCTCCAATCCGAGTCGACGTCTCCACCGGCCTTCTTGCACTATTCCTTTTTCTGCTATCGGCCACCTCTGCCGCAGCCTTCGCCGCTGTCGCAAATCCAGACGGGGCCGCCGCGCAGGAGCCAACCGGCTTTGGCCCCCTTGACCCCACCCCTCCGGCCGGAATGACCCCGGAGCAGATCATCGAAAAATTTGGTGCCCGCGAATCTGAATTCAAGAAGGCCCGCGAAAACTACACCTTTCGCCAGACCGTCAAAGTCGACACCATCTCTGAAGACACCAACCGCGTCGATGGCGAGTACCAGCAGGTTACCGACATCACCTTCAACAACGACGGCAAACGCGAGGAGCACGTCGTCTTCGCCCCCCAGAACACCCTCGAACGCGTCCTCATGACCCCCACCGACTTCGATGAGATCGAGCACCGCCTGCCCTTCATCCTCACCACCGAAGACCTGCCCAAATACGAGGTCGTCTACCTCGGCCGCCAGCACGTCGACGAGCTCGACACCTACGTCTTCAGCGCCGGTCCTAAGGTGCTCGAAAAGGGCAAGCACTACTTCCAGGGCAAGGTTTGGGTCGACCAGCAGGACTTCCAGATCGTCCTCATCAACGGCAAGACCGTTCCCCAGGACACGCGCAGGGGCCACGAAGACCTCCAGCCTCCCTTCACCACCTATTACGAGCAGGTCGACGGAAAATACTGGTTTCCCACCTACACCAAGGCCGAGGGCAACCTTCACTTCGCCGCCCAGAGCGGCGCCCTCTCGCAGGACGTGCACATGCGCAACGTAGTCAAATACTCAGACTACAAGCAGTTCCACGCCACCTCGCGCATCATATACAACGGCCAGGACATTACCAACAACAAAGCTCCCGACGACAAAGACAACAACAAGCCCCCACCAGCCAAGCAGCCGCAGTAGTCAACACACTGTCGTCTGCTGGCTTTCTGGTAGTCAGGTCCGTGGATCGTTCGCTCAGAACAGGATTCCCGCAGAGAGCGCTGAAGGCGCGCCCCATACCAGCCTGGGGCAAC
>DATHQG010000008.1:0-2643 GCA_035483075.1 Edaphobacter sp.
AGATGCCTCCTGCTAACATCGCATCAGATGCTGCAACCGAGTACCTCCGTTCAATACGTGAAGGGCATCGGCCCAAAACTTGCCGAGCTCCTGGCAGCCAAAGGCATTCAGACCCTCGACGACCTGCTGCACTACCTGCCGTTTCGCTACGAGGACCGGCTGAACCCGAGGGGTATTTCTGAATTGCGGGCTGGAGAAATGGCTACCGTCATCGCTGAAGTGCGAACCTCCGGCCTCTTCCGTACCCGTAGAATGCCCATCTTTCAGATGACCGCCGGGCAGGGCCGGACACGGCTGAAGTGTATTTGGTTCAACGCCACTTATCTGCGGGACAGGTTCAAGCCCGGCCAGATCGTCGCCCTGTACGGCAAGGTTGAGCAGGACTACCGCGGCGGCGAACTCCAACTTACCCAGCCTCAGTTCGAAATTATCGGAGAGGCTGCTGAAGACGGCAGCGCCGATTCCGCGGAACAAAAGCTGACGGCATCGCTCGAGATCGGCCGCATTGTGCCCATATACGAGTCCGCTGGACAAGGCCGCCTGACCTCGCGCTGGTTTCGTCGCATCATCCACACCGCGCTGGAGAATCTTCCGCCGGATTTGCCCGACCCCATCCCATCAGCAGTTCGAAGTCATCTGAGCCTTATTCCGCCCCGAGAAGCGTTGCAGAAGGTTCACTGGCCCGATGCCGGCGAAAGTATTGACGATCTGCTGTCCTCCCGCACCCCAGCGCATCTTCGCCTCATTTTCGAAGAACTGTTTTTCGTCGAGCTGGGACTGGAGCTGAAACGTCGCGAACAGAAGGCACAAACCGGAATCGCTTTCCAGTTAGACGACCGTGCCCGCGCCGCCATCAAGAAGATTCTTCCATTTCATCCCACGGCGGCGCAGAAGCGGGTGCTGAAGGAAATCGCTTCCGACATGGAGAAACCGTTTCCCATGCGCCGCTTGTTGCAGGGCGACGTGGGCTCGGGCAAAACCATCGTTGCCTTCGAAGCCGCAATCATCGCGATGGAGAACGGGTATCAGGTTGCGCTGATGGCGCCCACCGAAATCCTCGCGCAACAGCATTATTTCTCTGCTCGCCGTATTCTCGAGAGCGCAGGCTATCGCGTCGTTCTCTTGACCGGCTCCATGGAAGACGATCGCAAGCGCCAGACCCGCCGTCACATCGCCCAAGGCAATGCCCAACTCGTCATTGGGACGCACGCGTTGATCGAGCAAAAAGTCGAGTTCGACAAGCTGGGCATGGTGATCGTGGACGAGCAACACCGCTTCGGAGTCCTGCAGCGCTTCAAACTGATGAAGAAGACAAAAGATGATCGTGTAGTGACGGGTGCCCCGCCCGGGACGGCCGAGCAAAGCTCGGCCGCCTCCCCGGAGCCGGACGTTCTAGTTATGACCGCAACCCCCATCCCGCGCACCCTCGCTCTTACGCTCTACGGCGACCTGGACGTCAGCGTGATCGACGAAATGCCACCCGGACGCACTCCAATTATCACCCGCTGCGTATCCGACGAACGCTCGCCCGAAGTCTGGGATTTCGTGCGCAAACAAGCGGCCGCCGGACACCAAACCTATGTTGTGTATCCCGTGATTGAGGAAAACGAAGAGACGGAACTGAAAGCAGCAATGAAGATGTACAAAGAATTGAGCCAGAAAATCTTCCCGGACTTGCGGGTCGGTGTGCTGCATGGCCGCATGGAACCCGACTTGAAAGAGCAGGTCATGCGCGTGTTCCAGAACGGAGAGATGGACATCCTGGTTGCCACGACCGTGATTGAAGTGGGCGTTGACGTCGCCAACGCGACCATGATGGTCATCGAACACGCCGAGCGCTTTGGGTTGGCCCAGCTTCATCAGCTGCGCGGCCGCATCGGCCGAGGTGCCGCCAAGTCTTACTGCGTGCTCATGACTGGCGGTAAAGTTTCTGAAGACGGAGAGCGCCGCCTCGACGCAATGGTACGCACCAGCGACGGATTCCAGATCGCCGAACTCGACTTGGAACTTCGTGGTCCGGGTGAATTCTTTGGCACGCGCCAGGCCGGCATGCCCAGTTTCCAGGTGGCCAATCTGATCCGCGATCGTCAGTTGCTCGAAGCTGCAAAGCGCGAAGCCGCCATGGTCTTGGCGGGACCGAACTCAGAAATCAGTCAAGCAGAGATCGACGCTGCGCTGCGCCACATGCGCACTCGCTGGCACAAGAGCTACGGGCTGGTAGAAGTAGGCTAGCTGTGACAATGGAGGATGGGCGTCCTCGCCCGTCGCACGCCGAAATCACGTAGATGCGGATGCCGCGTGAGGCGAGCAAGCCAGGCTCTTGGTCGCACGCCACTGCCAGTGGGATAATCAATGCCGGTGAAAATCGACTCGAGTGCCGGCCTGTACCGCAAACTTCCATCCGTAGACGAACTCCAGCGCAACCCAGAGCTGGTCGCACTCGCTTCAAAAGAAGGACAAGCCGCGGTCACCGACGCTGCCCGCGCCGTGCTCGCAACCCTGCGGCAGGAAATCGCTGCCGGGTGCCTCGACGCGAACGGTGTCGATCTTGCGCTTTCGGGACTCGAAGACGCAGTGACGCTGCGGGTGAGACAAGCTCTGCAACATTCACTGCGCTCCGTCATCAATGCCACCGGAGTTATT
>DATHQG010000009.1:0-7898 GCA_035483075.1 Edaphobacter sp.
TGGGACCTCCCATGCACCGGGGACGCGGACGATTTCGATGTCGGACTTCGCGGCACCGCTGCGGTGGAGGGCGTCGAGGGAGCCTTGCAGGAGGCGGTCGGTGATGACGGTGTTCCATCGGGTGGTGACAATAGCGAAGCGCATGTTGGCGGCACTGAGGTCGCCTTCGACGGCGTTGGGCTGGTTATGGAGCGGATTTTCCGACTGCCAGAAGCCTAGTTTTAGCTCTTGCGCGAGCTGAACGGTGAAGAGGCGGCTGTTCCAATGGGTCAGCTCGACGGGCGAGAGGAGGGTGGCGATCTCTTCGGTGCGGTGGTCAGCGAGGAGCCACTTCTCTACGAGGGAGTGGATGTGCTCTAGCTGCGTGACTTCGATGAGGACGGGGGGTACGGTTGGCGGGCGACCAGTGATGAACTCGAGGTTGCCAATGGGAGCGAGGAAGGCGGCGCCACGTCCCTGGGCGTCCTGCCAGCCCTTGCCTTGCTCGAAGCCAAGGGCAGAAAAGAGGCCGGTCAGGCGGTCAAATTCGGCGGCTGGCGTGCCAGAAGAGGCGACGGCATTGACGATCGTGATTCCCTTAATCATAGATTCGATTGTATCGTCTGGGAGTGGTAAGGATTGCTGTTGCTGCTTGCTGGACTGGATTGGACTGCCGAGGGGAGATGCCTGTGAACTACGAGACGCTGCTGTGTGAGGTGAAGGACCAGGTCGCCAGAGTGACGCTGAACCGGCCGGAGGTGCTGAATGCGTTGAATGCCAGGGTGTTCAACGAGTTGGAACAGGTGTTCATGACGCTGGTGGCGGACGTTGGCGTACGTGTGATTCTGTTGACGGGCGCGGGAGAGAAGGCGTTTGCGGCGGGGGCGGACATCAACGAGATCGCTCGCCTGGACGTTGCGACGGGTGAGGCGAAGTCGCGGCGAGGGCAGGAGGTCTTTCGGATGATTGAGACCTGTGGGAAGCCGGTGATCGCGTGTATCAATGGGTTTGCGCTGGGGGGAGGGTGCGAGCTGGCGATGGCCTGCACGATACGGCTGGCCAGCGAAACCGCTCGGATGGGGCAGCCGGAGGTGAAGTTGGGGCTGGTTCCGGGGTATGGCGGGACGCAGCGGTTGCCGAGGCTGGTAGGACCGTCGACGGCGCTGAAGTTGCTGCTGACAGGGGAGATGATCGGGGCAGCGGAGGCTCTGCGGATCAGGCTGGTGGATGAGGTAGTTCCGGCGGGGCGGTTGATGGAGCGCGCAGAGGAGCTGGCGAAGACGATTGTCGGGATGGCCCCGCTGGCGATCGCGGGGTGTATTGAGGCGGTGCGATGGGGGAGCGGACTGGGGCTGGAGGCCGCGACCGACGTGGAGGCGGAGATCTTTGGGCGATTGTGCGCGACGGCGGACAAGGCCGAGGGGACACGAGCGTTTCTGGAAAAACGGGCGGCGGTTTGGACGGGGCGGTAACGACTTGTGTCTGACGGAATTTTTAGGGTTTCTGCCGGGTGGCGGGGCTTGGTATGCTTGTGCCGTGCGTAGATATTTACTGCTGTTTCCCGCCCTTCTCCTTCCGATGGCCCTCACCGGCTGCACGCGAACTGCTGGATCCAGTGTCGCCGAAGCAAAGGCGATTGCGGCCGAGGAGCGGCAGGAGATCAATCTGGCGCGGCAGCAGATGGACCTGATTCCGCCGCCATCGAAGACGCGCTATATGGCGGTGAAGAGCCTGTCACAATGGGAGAACCCCTATCTGACGGTGCAGGGCGCGATGGTGACGTTGCATGTGGTGCAGGCGGACGCGAATACGAGCCCGTTAGGAGTAGGTGGGATGCTGCGACCGGTGGGTGCAAGGCGGCAGGACCTGAATGTTCGAGTGAGTGATCTGCCGACGGCGTTGAATGCCGTGCCGCAGAACTTCTGGCCATACGGGCGCGTGGTTGCGGTCGAAGAGGCACATGAGGTCCCGGTGAGTGCGCGGCCCGAAGTGCGGCGGAACGTTGAGGCGGTGATCAAGACGCTGAACGATCTGGGTGTAGTGGTATATGAGTGGAGCGACAGCGGACGGAGCTAGTCCGGTCTTTGATCTGCAACTGCGTCGGTGCTGATCTGTGGGTGTCTGGTGCGCTAAGATGCTCGTACTTGAACTTCGCGAATCCCTGGAGCGGGTGAACGATTGCATCTGCACACGACGGCGTTGGTGGTCTTCTGCTTCTTCTTTGCGCTGGTGACGCTGGCCGGGTTCTGGGCGGCGCGGTGGCGAAGGCCGAAGACAGGGATGGGGTCGCTCGAGGAGTGGGGACTGGCGGGGCGGAGCTTCGGGACCTGGATTACCTGGTTTTTGATTGGTGGGGACCTGTATACGGCCTACACGGTGATTGCGGTACCCGCGCTGTTGTATGGCGGCGGTGCGATGGGATTTTTTGCGGTGCCGTATGCGGTGATCACGTATCCGTACATGATGTTGGTGCTGCCGCGGCTTTGGACGATTTGTCACCGCCATGGTTACGTAACGTTTGCGGACTTCGTAAACGGACGGTATGGGAACCGCTGGTTGACGATTGCGATTGCACTGACCGGCGTGCTGGCGCTGATGCCTTATATCGCGCTGCAGCTGGTGGGGATCAGGGTCGTGATCGGGGCGATGGGAGTGAAGGGAGAGTGGCCGCTGGCGGCGGCGTTTGTCATTCTGGCGGCGTATACGTACTCGAGCGGGTTGCGTGCGCCGGCGGTGATCGCGATTGTGAAGGACGTGATGCTGTATGTGATGGTGCTGGCCGCGCTGATCTATATTCCGTACAGGCTGGGTGGTTATGCGCGGGTCTTTGAGCTGGCGAACCAGTCGCTTGCGCTGCACACGCCGTCGGCTACGGTGTATTTGAAGCAAGGACAGTTTCTCGGGTACTCGACGCTGGCGATCGGGTCGGCGATTGCGTTGATGTTGTATCCGCATACCGCGACGGCTGTGTTGAGCGCGCAGAACGCGAATGTAGTGAGGCGGAACGCGGCGATGCTGCCTGCCTATAGCTTTCTGCTCGGGCTGATTGCGTTGATGGGGTACCTTGCGCTGGCCGCCGGCGTCGTGACGAAGGACGCGAACATGGCGGTGCCGCTGCTGTTCCTGAAGATGTTTCCCGAGTGGTTCGCGGGGTTCTGCCTGGCGGCGGTGGCAATTGGAGCGCTGGTACCGGCGGCAATCATGTCGATCGCGGCTTCGAACCTGTTTACGCGGAACCTGTATGGTGCGGTGCTGCGGCGGAAGATGCTGCCGGCTGAAGAGTCGCAGATGGCAAAGGTGGTTTCCTTGGCAGTGAAGTTTGGCGCGTTGCTTTTTGTGTTGAAGCTGCCTGCGACGTATGCGATCGAGATGCAGCTACTGGGAGGGATATGGATCGGACAGCTGTTTCCTTCGGTGGTTGTCGGCGTGTTTACGCGGTGGTTCAACCCCTGGGCACTGTTTGCCGGATGGGTCGCGGGGATGGCGTGCGGGACGGGGATGGCGTTGGCGCTGGGGTTGAAGAGCTCGGTCTATCCGATGCATCTCCCCCTGTCTCTGGGCGGAGGGACGTATGCGATGTATGCGGCAGTGCCTGCGCTGGTGTTGAACCTGGTGGTGTCGGCGGTGTTGACGGTGATGTTTCATGCGGTCAAGCTGGAGGGTGGACGCGATGTGACCGATCCTGCGGCTTATATTGGGTAGAGCTTGAGGCAGGACACAGCCCTATGGGACGGCGGTGCATCTCACGGCTAAGGAACTTTAGCTAAGGCGGGTCAATGAGCAAGATACAGGTGATTAAGGCGCACGAGTTGAAAGAGACGACGCGCGGACGGTCGCTGGCGAAGGGTCTGCTGGCCGGGTTGATTGGTGGTGTGGTGGCGACGGCGGCGAAGACGCTCGCGGAAAAGGTCTATCCGCCTCGGACGCATGGCGAACCCGAGCCTCAGGTGGTGCTGGCGGAGAAGTTTGCTGGACATGAGTTGGTGGGGACGCACAAAGATGTCGCGACCGGGGCGATTAACTGGGGCTTCGGTGCGCTGACGGGAGCGGCTTATGGTGCGCTAGTGGAATATTATCCGGCAGCGACTGCTAAGGACGGGGCAACCTTTGGGATAGCGTTGAGTTCGCTGACTCATGGGACGGTGCTGCCCGCGATGGGGCTCGGGGCCAAGCCCGAGGAGCAGACGGCGCGGGAGCGCACCAGCGAAATGGCCACGCATGTGGTGTATGGGGTGGTAACTGAGACGGTGCGGCGTGTCGTGCGGAAGATGCTTCGGTAAGTGAAGATGCGTTAGAGTGTTTCCACTCTTCGGGCGGGGCCTGCTGCGGCACTTTACAGATTTTGCCCGTCTGTCTTCGAAACGATAAGAAAGCCATGACGTTTCACGGGCCTGCCAAGACAAATCCTCCGGGGGTCTCGATGGAGAACGCAGTTCAACAGAGCGAACCGGGCGCGAGGAAGCCGTGCATCGCTTGTGGAGAGATGATACCCGTCAGTGCGACGGTGTGTTCCCATTGCCAACAGCGTCAAACACCTGAGAAGACCAGCCCTATGAAGCTCGTTCTGAGCTGGGTCGGCGGGGCGACAGCGGTGCTCGGGTTGATCGGGACTCTGTCCGGATGGTTTCATACGTTTGATAGTCACCGGACACAGCGGACCGAAGTGAAGACGCAGTTGGCGGTTGCGCAGGGACAGACGCAGCAAGGGCAGTATCAGGCGGCTGTCCATACCTATCGAGATATTTTGAAGGACGATCCTCTTGACTCTGCGGCGCTCGATGGGCAGTTGGACGCGGCCATGCTGTGGGTCGAAGACTTTCAGGTGCTCGGAGACGACAATAAGCAGGCCACAGCGGCTGCGGGGCCTTTGTTGGACGAGATCATGCCCATTCTCGTTGCTGGTCTGGCGCGATCGAAGGGGTCGAGGGCGGCGGACGTTCAGGCCCATCTGGGTTGGGCGCACTGGCTCAACTGGCATGTTGCAGAACGCGAGTACGGCGCGGCCGCTGAACAGAACCTGCACGCGGCGTTGCAGCTGGACAACACAAATGTCTATGCAAACGCGATGCTGGGTAACTGGATACTGCAAAATCGCGGGAATTTTTCGGAGGCGATCGGCCATCTGAACACCGCTGTCGCGACTGGAAAAGCGCGGCCGCTTGTACGGAGGATGCAGATCGGCGGCCTGCTCAACGACGAGGTGCCCGGGGCGCGGGCAGAGCTGGTGAAGGCGGTCAACGACATGAGGAAGACCGGCGAGGCCTTGGACGACGAGGAGAAAAACCGCGTCCGGGCCTTCTGCTATAGCACCTCCACTTCCCATCAGAGCGAGCTCACCGAATCTTTATCCGCCGTTCCCAAAGACGACGCGTGGAAGACTTTCCAATGGCTCGATGACAACCGCGAGGACAGGATGGACCCTTTGGCCGACGACTTCATTTACGCGAATCTGCTCGAGGTATCGGGCGATCGTGCGGGAGCACTTGAAAGATTTCGTGCGCTTCAGCAGAACCCGAAGACCAAATTGTTTTCATTCAAAGACCAGGTCGATGATTCCGTTAAGAGACTGTCGAAGAGCTAAAGACCTAATCTATCGATTTGGTTGAGATAGACCTTGTTATTTCACCTGGAAGCGATCGAGCCATGATTGGTTGGCCCAGAGACGTTCGCCACCGTTGTAACGTGTGGCGAAGTCGGTGATGAGAGTGCCGGTATCGTTGTCGATCTGTGAGGCGTAGCCGAGGACGAGACGGCGCTTGAATTCAACGGCCGATTCGATCTGGTAGATCACGGGGCTGAGAGGTTCTTTGAGCGTTGCGGCCGCGTCGCGCAGACGGTCGAGGTCTGTGGCAGCGCTGGGGCAAGTGGCGGCGTAGGGGAGGTCTTCGTAGAAGGCGCTGGGAAGAACGGTGGTTAGGTGCATCGCGGCTTCGCGTACAGTGAGGTGGTCGATGTGATTGCCCAGCGCAGCGGGGAGGACGAGGGCTTCCATCGCTCCGGCTTCGGATTGTTTGGTGAGGGCCTTGCGAACCTTCTCGATGGAGGGGTCTGCGGGATTGACAGGGAGATCGCTTAGCTCTTCGAGAGAACAGCGGAGGCGGATGGGTGCGTCCTTCAGGTTGAGATCCACCATCTGAAGGTTGACTTTGAGGCCTTTCGGAATGCTTTGAAGGACGCGGCGGAGGAAGTGCTCGTCTTCGCGCAGACGCATGGCGGAGACGTAGGAGAGCTCGTCATTTTCGTGGACAAAGGCGGCGTCGGAGAACGGTGCATAGCGGCTGCGCGTGAAGACGTTGAGGACAGTGACGCTATGGCGCGCGGTGAGCCAGTTGGTGATGGCGATCGATAGCGAAAAGGCCGCGTCGTCGCGGTGCGGGGAGAGGACGAGGATCTTCAGGGCGTGGCTCCGGATTCCTGAGTCTATTGTCTCAGGCAGCGCAATGCGTGGCACATCAACAGCCAGTCCCTGCGCACCGCAGCGGAATGACAGCCCAAGAAACAACAACGGCGAAGACGCCGAATTATTTTACGGGGACGTGATCGCGAGTTTGCGGCCAGTTTGCGACGAGGTTGTCGACGACGATGTGACCGACGCGGTAGGCAGATTCGAGTGCGGGCAGGTAGGCGCTGTAATGGCTGACCTTGGTCTCGGCGAGGCTTTCGGCGGCGGTGATGCCGATACGCTGCTGGTCGAAGTTCGACGCGGTGCGGAGGACGAGGACGCGGCTGATGTCGAGCTTGTTCGCCTTGGCAAGCCAGGTGAGGGACTGGAGGGTGCCAGTGTCCTCCATACCGCAGATCGCGTAGATGCCGTGGCCATCGGTCTGGTATTTGACCCAGTCGCGGGCCCACTGGTTGAGCAGCTTACCGTGCCAGAAGGTGGCCGCAGAGAGGTTATCGCCCCGGAGGACGAAGGGCGGGCGATGGGCAGCGGCTTCGGCGTACTGCATGCGCCGCTCCTTGATCTGCGGGGTGTCGGGGAGTTCGGTGTCTTTTGTGAGATTGAAGGCCCAGTCAACGAGCGCAGTGTTGAGGTGGTAGACGTTGCCGTCGTCGCCGAAGCGTGCGGCACGGGGTTGTTCGTAGGGTGTGGACTTGCCGAGGGGGACGTAGCCGGTGTTCCAGTCTTTGGGGATCTCGCGGGCGTCGATCTCGTGGGCTAGGTCGCCGTCGACGATGTAGTCGGACCATACGGCAGAGCCGAGGGAGCCAATCTGCGGATCGATGCCGCCGATGCCAGCGACGAGGAAGTAGGCGTGAGTGAGATCGAAGCGCGGGTCGAGACCGAGGGCCATGATGGTGGCCGTGGCGCGGGCGGTTCCGACGCCGGTGAGGACGCCGAGGACTCCGGTGTTCGGGTTGAGGCGGAGATCGTGATAGCCCGCGGGAAATGGGAGGACGGTGTCGAGGTGCTCGCGCTCGACCCAGTACTGGTATTCGCCGGGGGCGTCGCCCGTGTCGGCACCGACCTCGAACATGTTGATGACAACTACTTTGATCTCGACTGGCTTCGGATGGGGCTGTGCGAGTGCGCAGGGAAACGTACAGAGCAGGAGGAGGGTGAAAAGGAGGCGCATAAATGATATTAGCGCGAATTTGGCCATGGCTTCAGGCTGGACGGAGGTGGTGATTTTGCGAAACGGTGTGCGAGAACAATGATTTGAGTGGTTGGCAGATTGCGCGATCAGAGATAGCTCAGCAAGGGGTTGTTGCTGCGTTGCTTCACGGCCGCATACCAGTTGCAGATCGGGTACATTGCGAGCACGACGAACGCCCACAGGAGATAGACGAACGGCAGAGTCAATCCCCATCCGGGAGGTTGCGTGATGGGAAAGTTTGCGATGTCCGGTGATTCGAACATCCAGTGTATGTGTCCGTAGCGGGCGTAACAGATGACGACGGCGAGCAGATGGATGAAT
>DATHQG010000010.1:0-9560 GCA_035483075.1 Edaphobacter sp.
ATGGTGGTGTTTGCGAATATGGGCAAGCCGATGGCGGTGACGTTTGTGAAGAACAAGGTGACGGCGTTTCGGGCGGACCAAGGGTACTAGCCTCGTCTAAACGTGAGAGGCTACTTACAAATAGTATTCAGGTCCACAGTCGGCGCCGGCCGCGGGGGAAGAGCAAGATTGTGTGTTCGCATCGCCTCTTCCAGGGTGTCGGGTACTGGTGGCAGCGACAGATCCAGATCGTTCTTGTAGAACGGGTCCTTCTCCGCGTCCTGGAGGCTGATGAAGCTGAACCCCTTATCGCGATAGAGCTTTAGCAGACGGGGTAGCATGCGTGCATCGAGCGCGCCCACATGCATTAGCAGCACGTAAGGAATATCGCGGCCATATAACGCCTTCGACATCGAACGGGTGTAGTCGATGGTGGCATCGGCTGCAGCGAGATAGCTCGCCTCCAACTGCGCAACAGAGGCTGCATCGTTCTTTGCGACGCATCGTGCGTACGGACCGTTGTACAGGTAATCGCCGAAGCTCATCGTGACCCCGGCGATCTTGTATCCATGTTCGGCGAGGAACTTACGCGCGCCCTCGCGCTTCTCGAGCGTATCGCCCTCGGCGAGGTTCGGATAGCGAAGCCAGTGCCAGTCGTCGCTACCCATGTAAGACTTCAACAGTGCCTCGTTTCTCAGGGTGTCGGCCTCCCACTCGGCAAGCGAATGCTGGTTGAGGTTCATGTGCGACCATGTATGGTTGCCCAGCTGCAATCCAGCCTCGCGCCAGTCCTTCAGCATCGGCGTGGAGAGTGGCTCCTCTTCGGTGAGAATGCCATTCAGAAAACCGTACACGGGAGGTAAGTGCGCCTCCTTCATGGCCGCGATGAGCTTTCTTCCGATCTCGACTCTGGTCTCGCCAGGGGGAAGCGCACTATGGGCTGGCAGGTCGTCCCAAGTGAACGCAATCTGCTGTGCTCGCGCCGGAGCGACAGTTGCTATCATTGCAGCCGCGCTCACCATCAGGCGGACTCGCCTAAACCAGCTCTTTTCTCCATGCATCAGAATCCACGACCTCTTAAATTGCTTCTGGCTAAATCAGTGCTTCACCACCGAAAGTGTGATCACACTCGGGTATTGTGCTGAGTGGTGGATGGACGTGTGGGCGATGACGCCGGCGGTCTCGTCGTAGTTGTTGCCGCCAGTGTTAAGGTTGCGATCGAAGCGCGGGAAGTTGGAGCCGGCGATCTCGATGCGGATGCTATGGCCTGCATCGAAGTAGTTGCTGGTGTTCATCGGCGTGAGCGTGACCTTGTAGACCTTGCCGGGCTCCATCCAGACGGTTTTGTCGTCGCCTTCACGGTAGCGGAGGCGCTGGATGGTCTCGTCGAGGTTGTAGGCGGTGCCGTCGGGGTAGACGTCGATGACTTTGACGGTGACGTCGGTGTCCTTGACGTCGGAGGAGACGTAGAGGGTCGCAGTCATGGGGCCGGAGACCTCGATACCCTCCTTCAAAGGCTCGGAGGTGTAGACGAGAATGTCAGGGCGTTCCTCCATCTTGCGCTGGTCGAGGGCGCCGCCGTTGCCGGGGATAGTGTTGGCTGCGCAGCAGACGTTGCCGCCGTAGCTGGGCGTGGGGTGCATGGGATCGTAGGTGAAGGTGTCGATGACATCGACGGATTTCGCTTTTGACGGTGTTGGAGCGGCAGCGAAGGTCAGGACACCATCGCCGTGAAGCGTGTTGGCGTTGCCGCTGCTGGAGAGGACCAGGGTGACTGGCTTCGCGCCCTCGGGTGGCCACGTTTCGGAGTGCTGCCACTTGTTGATGCCCATGGTGAAGTAGGTGACCTTGGGCTGCTTCTGGAGGAAGCCGTTGTCTTCGCCCTTGAGGAAGTGATCGAACCAGGCATAGGTGAGGGCATCGTAGTCGAGGCGGGCGTCGCCCATGCTGCGTTCGCCGACGACTGTGTTCTCCGTCGCGCGCTTATAGCCGCAGTGGAGAGTGGGAGCGATGACGGCGTACTGCTCATTCGCGGCTTCGCCTTTTGCGGTCGAGCGGACGAAGTTGTAGGCGGCCAGATTTGGCCCGGTGGAGACGTCATACCAGGTCATGAACCAGAAGCCGGGCACGTTGATCGGCATGGTGTCGGACTGCCAGAGGCCGCCCTTGCGCCACGCAGGGTCGTTCGGGGTGCGCTCGATCATGGCTCCGCCGGTGGTGTTGGGCATCTTGTCGGAGAAGATGCCCCTGGGGCCGTCGACGGCGGAGAAGATGTCCTTTTCGGGAAGGTGCTGAAAGGCCTTGGCCCAGTCGACGGGAGGCATCTGTGGGGCAAGATCGAACATCTTCGAGGCCTTGATGAGGTCTTTCTGCGATGTGTCTTTGGGGAACATTGGGCGGACCTGATTTTGTTCGCCGTAGAGCCAATCGATGAAGAGCATCTGGACTGCGCCTCCGCGGTACCAGTTGCCCTGTTCGTTGTAGGGGCCGACCTTGCCGACTCCAGCTCCGAAGCTCTGCGGGATGATCGTAGTCAGGGCCTTGTTGCCGAGCGCGGCCGCGGCGAGCTGCCACTCTGCAGTGGAGGAACAGCCGATGAGGCCGATCTTGCCGGATGACCAGGGTTGCGCGGCCATCCAGTTGAACTGGTCGTCGGCATCGGAGACCGGCGCGCCGAGGATGTCGTAGTTGCCTTCGGAGAAGAAGTGGCCGCGCTCGTTCATCTCGACGAGGACGTAGCCGCGTTTGACGGCGTCGAGCTCGGTGGACATGTCGCGGTAGGTTCCAAGGCGGACGTCCCAGAAGTTGAAGTTGTAGGGCGTGCGGCTGAAGATGATGGGGTATTTCTTGCTCGTGTCCTTGGGGCGGTAGATATCGGCAGCCATGCGAGCCCCGTCCTTCATGGGCACCATCACCTTGCGGTCGATGATGGCGATGTCTTCGAGTTGCTTCTCGATGGATTGGCGCTTTTCGATGAGGGCCCTGGTCTCCTCGGGCGTGAGTTGCTGGCGGGGGCCTTGTGCGAGTGCGGGGACGGTGAGGGCGCAGAGCAGTGCAACGGCGGAGTAACGGAAACGCATAACGAGGGAACTCCCTGATTTATATGTCATGTCAGCGTAACAGAGGGTGCGGGGCGCTGGCTTAGGGGCGATTGGGCGGGTGATAGTATTCGTCCATTCACCACAAACGATTTCTTCAGGGGGAGCGTATGGGTCTGAGTCGGAGGGAGTGATTTGATCGCACGCGGACGCGGTTAGTTTTGTGGAATAAGGAGGCCGGGAACATGCTGGATGTTCATCCACCGCATGAGAAGATGCACGGGATACGGGACTTTCTCTTACACCTGCTGACGATCACGATAGGTTTGTTGATCGCGCTTGCGCTGGAGGGTTGTGCGGAGAGATGGCACCATCGGCAACTCAGGAAAGAGGCCGATGCGAACCTGCGCCAGGAGATTCGGGACAACGCGAAGGAGATTGCATCTGCTCACACTGCAAATGCAAGCGAACAGGCAAACCTCAAGAAGATATTGGAGTTCCTGGAGGCGCGAAAGGAAAGCCGAGAGTACGACATCCATGAGATCCAGATGGGCTTCACCATCGGCGATCTACAGGACTCGAGTTGGAAGACTGCTTCGGCGACCGGCGCGCTGAGCTACATGGAGTACGACCATGTCCAGCGCTATGCCGCTGCCTATCGATTGCAGGACAAATACTCGGCGTTGCAGGACCAGACGATTAACGAATATCTGCAGCTGCAGTCCTATATTATCTACGGATTTGACCCGAAGAAGCTGACGGCCGCAGACGCTGGATTAGCGGAACTGGATGCGCGCCGTACGCTGGCGCACCTTGTGGCGATGGACCAGATCGGCGCGGCCGTCGGCAAAGAGTACGACAACGTGTTGGCGGAAAAGTAATACGCCTCAGCCAGTGTTGCGCAGGCCCGCGCTGATGCCGTTGATCGTGGCAGAGATAGCGCGGTTGAGCTCGGGAGAGTCTTCTCCTGCGCGCTTGCGGCGAATCAGTTCTACCTGGATGAGAGACATGGGATCCACATAGGGGTTGCGCAGGCGGATGGAGTGGTTGAGGACTGGATTGGTTTCGAGGAGCGATCTCTGCTTCGTGATCTCGAGGACCATGCGGTGGGTGAGGTTGAACTCGGCCTCGAGTGTGGTGAAGATGCGGTTGCGGAGTGCTTCGTCTTCTACGAGTGAGGCGTAGAGGCGGGCGATGCCGAAGTCAGCTTTGGCGAGGGCCATCTCGACGTTGCGGATGATGTCGAGGAAGAGCGGAAAGTCGCGGGCCATGGTCTGGAGCTGAGAGAGACCGTCGGGGGTCGATTGGATGAACTCGTGGAGCGCATGGCCTACGCCGAAGTAGGCGGGGACGAGCTGCCGGGACTGCATCCAGCCGAAGACCCAGGGGATGGCGCGGAGATCGGCCATGGATTTCTTGCCGCTGCGTTTCGCGGGGCGCGAGCCGAGGCGTGCGTGTTCGAGCTCGGCGACGGGCGTGGACTGCTCGAAGTAGGTGAAGGTGTCGGGGTCGTCGACGATGTGTTTGCGGTAGAAGGCGTAGGAGGTGGCGGAGAGCCGGTCGAGCACGGTCTCCCATGCAGCGAGAATCTGGCCGGTAAGGTGCGGGATCTTTGCGTCGCGTTGCATTGCAGCGTCGGGGCGGGCGAGCGCGTCGAGGCTAGCGGCGATCATTAATTCCAGATTGCGTTCGGCGAGGATGACGTCGGAGTACTTCCAGTTGAGGACCTCGCCCTGCTCGGTGATGCGGAGTTCGCCGTTGAAGCTGTCGATTGGTTGCGCGAAGATCGCGCGATGCGTGGGGCCACCGCCGCGCCCAACGGTGCCGCCACGGCCATGGAAGAGGCGGAGGGCGACGTTACATTCGCGAGCGACCTCGTGGAGTGCGCGGTGGGCCTTGTAGATCTCCCACGTGCTGGTGATCATGCCGCCGTCCTTGTTCGAGTCGGAGTAGCCGAGCATGACCTCCTGTTGACGGTTCCATGATTTGAGCAGAGGTCCGTAGGCTTCGCTGGTCCAAAGCTCGCGCATGATGGCTGGCGCGTTCTGCAGGTCTTCGATGGACTCAAAGAGCGGGACGGGTTGGAGGCCGGGGTCGTCGCCATTCGCTTCGACGCGGACTCCGCCGAGACGGGCGAGCCAGAGGACGTGGAGGACATCTTCCGCGCTGGTGGCGCCGCTGATGACGTATTGGCGGATCGATTCGGGGGCGTAGGTCTGCTTGAGTTCGGCGATGGTGCGGAAGGTGTCGAGGACCTCAGCGGTTTGGTCGCTCAGGACGGACGGCAGAGTGAGCGGCTGATTGGGCTTGACAGGTCGCCAGGCAGAGATCTCGGCGATGGCGGCGGCGTGGACACGGGCGTGCTGGCGGATGTCCAACGTCTGTAAATGGAGGCCGTAGGTGCGGACCTCCATCAGGAGCGGGTCGATGAGCATCTCGGCCAGGCGGTGGCCGTGGTGTTCGTTTAACGAATTGCGGAGGGCGGTGAGGTCGGAGAGGAGTTCGGAGGCGCGAGTATAGGGTGTCAGGGCGGGGTTGGCAGGGACGGGAACGGCGGACTGCGGCGTTGCTCCCAGACGCATCATGACGCATGCGATCAGCAGACGGACGGACTCGTGCGGGAACCGTTCTTCAAGAGCGTTCTGGCCAGCGGTCCGGAGTTGCGTAAGGTAACGATGCAGGAGGGTCGTGAGCTCGGTGGAGACTGGGACCTGCTGGGTGGAGCTCGCCAGTTGTTCAAAGATATTTTGCAGGCGGCGGCGGTAGTGGGTCAGAAGCACGGAATGGGCCATGCCGAGAGCTTCGCGGGTGGCCTGCGGAGTGACGAAGGGGTTGCCGTCGCGGTCGCCGCCGATCCATGAGCCGAAACGGATGAGTTGAGGCAGGTCGCCGATATTTGTAACTGGACCGGTGGCTTGATTGGAAGGGTACTCGGCGGCGAGGGCGGAGGCGACCTCAGCGTATAGGACGGGAAGCGTGTCGAAGAGGCTGGACTCGTAGTAGTCGAGCGCCATTCGGATCTCGTCGCGGACGGTAGGCCGTGCGCTGCGGACATCGTCGGTCTGCCAGAGTGCGGTGATCTCGGCGATGAGGTCATGCTCGAGAGCTTGAAGTTGCGGTTCGGGCACGGGAATGCGATCCAGCTGTTCGAGCAGATCGGAGATGCGGCGGCGCTTGAACATAACGCTGCGGCGGGCGACCTCCGTCGGGTGCGCGGTGAAGACGGGCGAGACGCAGATGCGACGAAGAAGCGCGTAGGCCTGGTCGGCGCTGATGCCGGCCTGGCGCATGCGACGGAGGGTCCCGCGCAGGTCGCCACGCTGGACGGCGCTTGCCGGGGAGACACTCTCGCTAAGCTGGTGGGAGAGACGGCGGCGCTTGCGATGGTTGGTCTCGGCGAGGTTGATGAGCTCGAAGTAGAAGCCGAAGGCCCGGGCGAGCTGGTAGGCGGCGGGAAGGTCGAGGGTGCGGACGCGAGCCAACGCCTTCTGGAGATGCGCGGTGGCGGAGGCCGCGTCGGTCACTCCGCTTTGTGGGGCCTCGGCTTCGCGGCGGGCGATGGCCGTACGGCGTAACGCTTCGACGGCGTCGTAGAGGGCGTCGCCGGCCTGCTCGCGGAGGACCTCGCCGAGGAGCATTCCGAGGGAACGGACGTCGCGGCGAAGGGGTGCTTCCTTGAGTTCGCCGGTCGGGGCCTGAAGCTCGGCGAGGCGCTGGGGCCAGTCGGTTGGGGTCCAGAGTGACGGCATGATTGATTATGCACTGAGGGTGAGGGCCAACGTCTGGCCGCTGGTTATTTGCGCCACGCGAATTTGAGCGCCGACCAGTCAGCGTCGATCGAGCAGACTTTGTAGTCGACAAGGCCGACTGCAAGCGTGTGATCACGGACGTGGTTCTGATTGAAGTCGACGTGATATTTGCCGGCGCGCTTGGGGTGGATGATCCAGACGGAGGATTGCTTTGGTAAGCGAAGCGTGAGCAGGTCGAGGGTCGCGGCGAGATCGTTGAGAGATCGAACGAAGCAGAGTGCGAGAACGGTCTTTGGGGTGACGCGAGTGGTGATTGTGGCGTTCTCCGGCAGGTCGCCGAGGAGTTCTTGGAAGGCGTCGGGTGCCGCAATGAGAGCGATCTGCATGTCAGCGTGAATTCCCAATTTTTTTGGAAGAGGTGTGGTTGAGAAGTCGCGTGGGGGCATGACGGGCGGTGTGGATGGTGGTTGCCGGAGAAGCGCGGCTAGAGCTTGAGGCGCTTCGGGCCATTGGACGAAGATGCCGTTGGGATTTTCGGTGCGAATGCGAACGATCTTTTCGGGAGCGCCGCCGGCGAAGAGGACAGGTATGTGGCGCGCGGACTTGCTGGAGCGCATGACGAGGGCGATCTCGCGTGAGTTGGATGGAAGTTTGTCTAGGTCGAGGACGAGCACGGCTGGATTGAGTCGAGCGAGCTCACCGACTGCGCCCGAGAGTCTGATCAGTGGGGTCGTGTCGATTCGCGCACCAGGTTGTTTCAGGGCCGCCGCCTTTGCCTTGACGTCTTCGTGCCAGGATATGAGCTTGATCGTCTTCACGGACCGTCCTGGCGCAGATCAAGATGGGAAGCGGCTACCGTTCCAACTATACGAAAGCTAAAACTATTTGTGGGAGCCTCCTCCGCCTCCGCCGCCACCACCACCACCGCCGCCGTGGGAGCCACCGCCACCACCGCCGCCGCCCGCCCCTCCATGGGCTCCTCCTCCGCCTGAACCTCCACGGGAGCCTCCTCCGCCTCCTGAGTTCGATGACGAGTGGCTGAACGAGCCAGAGTTGCCCGCCGATCGGTACCCGGAATTGCCGGCCATGAAGTTGCTGCTGCTCCCTCCGAAATGGTCGGTCACCGTGGTGCTCTTGCCGCCCTGCATGACCTGTCTTGCGAGCATGATGCTCTGCGATTTGTGATCGAACGTGATGGCCGTGCCAGTGGGCTTGGCGATACTGTCCTTACCGGGGGCGAGGCCGTCTTTCACCAGATGCGCTTCGAGGTGCGGCGTCTCTGCGTGTTGGAGCGGTGGGAAATAGGGCTGGAGAAATTCTTTGGGGGTGGTGTTGAGAAGTTTGACGGGGGTATCGGCGTTGAAGGCGACATGCACCACGGATGTGCCTTTTCTTCCGGTGGTCTCGAAGACACCATGCTTCAGGTTGATCGGAGTCTTGCCTGCTACGTCGTGTGGATGCAGAGGGACATACGCCTTGGAACCACCGTATTTGACCCAGCGGACAGGGCAAATGTGATGTCTTTTTGTGCCGGCCACCCAGACGTAACCGCGGTTGCGGTAGATCCAGGTGCCCGCGTGGCACAGGGCCCAGTCGTACGGAGCTGAGTTCGGGTCAAATTCTGCGCGGAGGACCGTGTCCTTGCCGGTCACGGGGTTCCTTGAGATCAGGCGGCGAACTCGATTCGGTGAGCAGGGGAACGGGTCTTCGTATTCGGTGCGCAGGATTGCTGTTGGCCCGGCGGCCTGGAGTGCCTTTACGGACACTGTGTAAGGCGACGAAGTCGTCGATTGGGCCGGTGACTGATCGGGCGATTGTTTCGTGTCGAGCTGCCCGGATATTGCGTCGTGCTGTCCCGAGCCGTCGTTTGGTTGCCAGCAGGTGCCGTAGGGTGCACAGGCGAAGAAGGTCCCCTGGTCCTTCATCTCTGCCAGGCCGGGAATGGGTGTAGCAAGGCCAGCTTCCTTCATGGTCGAGGACATTGCAAGGTCCCGCGCGGCGATGCGCTTTGCGGTCCACTCGTCCCACTCTGCGAATTCATTTGAGGTAGAAGTCGACTCGGTCATGATGGGGCCGTCATGGCTGTAGGTGGTGGTTTGTCCTTTGACAGTCCGCTGCGTGGTTGCGCCGTGATGGATGGTTGCATCTTCCTGCGGGGTGAGCGCCATGCCATCCAGATAACTGTTGACCCGGATAAAGTTGTTGTCAGGATATCGGAAGGAGATGTTGCCGGTCGGCGTTCTCAGGATGAACGATTCTCCAGGAAATGCGGGCCGCACATTCAGAGTTGCGGTGCCGCTGACCAGAGTCACGTCTGTACGGGGAACGCCGGCGGTAGCGGTGAGTTCGTTGAAGGTGAGGACGGAGTTCTCGCCAAGATAGACGGTCGAGGCATCTTCAAGCTCGATCTCGGCGCGGCCTTTCCCGGTGACGAGACTGAATCCCGTCTCAATTGGAACGCCGGTTGTGGCCTGTCCCCAATCGCCGCCAGTGGCGCGTTCACCCTCTCTGCCACGCGCGATGCGAACGTCGCCTTCGACGAGACTTAGGCGCACGATCTGGTCGTAGGTTGGCGGAGGAACGGTGCTGGAAGACGATTGAGGGTGGGGAGAGGTGTTCGTATCGGCAGGGGAGCCGTGGGCAGTAAGCGGGACGGTCAGGAGAAGAAGTGCGAAACAACGGCAGATAGAGATGCTCATGGAAGCCCTCCACTGGAACAGCGTCGCCGTCGGTTTGCGGAGTTGCTTCGGACGAGCAATCCGCATTTGCTTCCGATCGATGACGCAACGGCCCA
>DATHQG010000011.1:0-6154 GCA_035483075.1 Edaphobacter sp.
TCTGGCGCATGCTGCAGGTCATCGGCCTCGCCTTCATCTTCATCCCCATTAGCACACTCAACTACGTCGGCGTCCCACCCAGCAAGACCAACCAGATCTCAAGCCTCTCCAACTTCGCCCGCAACCTCGGCGGCAGCGCTGGCACCGCGCTCCTCACCACTTACCTCGCACGCAGCTCTCAGGTCAACCAGGTGGCCCTCTCAGCCAATGTCGTCCGAGACAGCGTTCCCTACCGCATCTACATGGACCACATGAAAGAGATGCTCATGTCTCAGGGAATGTCCGCTGCCAATGCCTCACAAATGGCCATGGGTCAGGCCTATCAACAGATGCTCCGCCAGGCCTCCATGCTGAGCTACAAGAACGCGTTCGCCATCCTGGCCTTCACGATCTTCTGCCTGTCTCCATTGCCCTTCATCATGCGACTCCCCAGCAAAGCGGCCAAGCCCGACCCCGAAGCCCTCGGCGGCCACTAGGTCTCACGGCGGCCCATCACGGAACTCTTGTCGCTCCCCCTGCGTAAGACAGCAGTAACCGATTGGAAGCTGCCTGTTGTAGACTCTTCGATATCTTCCTACACCATTGAGCTGGAGCATTTTATCTGCTCTCCGCTTCCTCTTCGGGCATCTTTCAATGGAGGGGCCAGACGTCGCATCTGCATCGTTGCAAAACTTGAATATGACCTCCAAGCCTCTCATGCTGAAAAAAAAGATCGTGCGCTACCTGAAAGGGTACCTGGTTCCCAAGGGCTACGCCTCCCGCGATCTCTTCGAGGAGCTCCTCGTCCGGGCTGGTCGCTCCCTCTCTCTTGACGAACTTCTCGTTGCCTTCCCCCGCGACGTCTGCTCGGCCCTGCACCTCTCTTCATTCCACATTTATCTACGCGAAGGCTCGGTCTACGTCCCCCAGGGCAAGGCCGCAAAGATCACCGGCAGCAAAACATTCTCCGCAAGCTGCTCGACAGTATTTCGCATGAAGCGGGAACGCCGCCCATCTCCCTTTCGCAAGGACCACCCTGACGCCTGGCAGCTCCTTGCCACCCCCGAAGAGATCGTGGCCCTCACCCAGCTTGGAGCGCAGTTTCTCCTCCCCCTCGAGGGCCGCACCGGCCTCGTCGGCTTCGCGACCCTCGCCAAGCCCGAAGGCAAGGCCTTCCCCATGTACGAGCTCCGCTTCCTCCGCGAGCTCGGCATCCAGATGGGTCGCGGCCTGGAATCCGCAAAGTTCGTCCAGTCCCTAAGCGAGGACGCCGTACGCCGCGCTAAAGTCACCCGCGAACTCGAACTCGCCCGAGAGGTCCAGGAGCGCCTGCTGCCCCAGGCAATTCCATCCGTCGCCGGCATCGACACTGCAGCCAACTACAAGAGCGCAGAACAAGTGGGCGGCGACTACTACGACCTCTTCGTCACCGACAGCGGCCTCCTCTGCTGCGTCGTCGCCGACGTCAGCGGCAAAGGAGTCTCTTCGGCCCTGCTCATGGCTACCCTCCGCGCCTCCCTCCGCAGCCTCATGATCGACCATCGCGGAGAAAGCGCCACCGCCGTCGTTCAGCACCTTAATCGCCTGCTCTACGACGCGTCATCCGCCAGCCGCTATGCCACTTTCTTCTTTCTCGTTTATGATCCCGTCCTCTGCACCCTCACCTACGTCAACGCCGGTCATAACCCGCCTCTCCTGCTGCGCGACAACCAGGTGACCAAGCTCGAATGCGGTGGACCCGTCCTCGGCCTGCTTCAGGACTCGACCTACGAGCAGGAGACCCTCCCCTTCCAGGTCTGCGACACGCTCACCGCCTACACCGACGGCATCACTGAAGCCGTCAATCCCCGCGGCCTCGAGTGGGGAGAACAGGGCCTCGTCGATACCATCCTCCAGCAGGATTGCCCAACAGCAGTCTCCAGCGTTCATGGAATCCTCACCACTCTTCAGGCCTTCACAAGTGGCACGCCTCAGGGCGACGATATGACCCTCCTCGTCCTCCGCCGGACCGATTCCGCCTCCTAAAACCCACCCAAAACAGCCAAGCCCGGTTCCGATGACCTCGGCAGCCACTAGCTTCTACCTGCAAATTCACTGCATCAATGCAAGCGCCCGTTCAAACGCCACCGGCGTCACCGAGACCGCGCCCTCAAACGGCCTCGCCAGGTCCGCAATCGCCGCCAGCGTCACCGCGACGACAAACGTCAGCGCCAGCACCTGGCAGTAATGCAGCCACTTGTTGTCATTCCCGAGCAGACACGACGACCCAACCGTCGCTCCCGCCCCGGCCACCAGCAAAAGCCACAATATCCCCGGCAAACGGTCCTGAAACTCCTGCTCCCTCAAGTTCCGCCGCTCCGAGAGGTCCTTCAGCACGTTCTCCAAATGGTCGGCGCTACCGCTGCCGGGCCCGTCAGACTTCAACTCCGCCAGGACCCGCCACATATCTCCCGCCACCCGCTCGCTGGCCTTGCTGTCCTGCTGCATCTGCATGGCCGGCCAGTCCTCATCGATCGTCGCCTGCGCATATTTCAACCCGAGCGCATGAATCGTCTCCCGCTCCGGAGAAGGCAGTCCCGCCCCGATCCGCGACACCGCGAGCAGCGACGAAGCCTCCCTGTTCGCATTGACCTCCGCCTCGCGAAAGTCGTTCCAAACCGTAAACAGCATGAACCCAAGAATCACGCCATACGTAGTCCCGAGTATCCCCAGTTGCCATCCCGTAACATCGTTAACCAGCTTGCGCTTCGAAATCGGCCACGCACGATTCAGCACGGCCACAATCACGACCGACATCACCATCGCCGAAATGACAAAAAAGCTGCTCTGGGCATAGCTCAACATGGGCGTACCTCGTCAGGGATTCAGCCGACTAGCCAGACTACATCAGTGCTACCCTATCGGCCATGAGCTTCGGCCTGTCCCGTCTCAACTTTGTTTGCACCCTCCTCGTCGTCGCTCTACTCAACACAGTTTGTATCGCGCAAACGCCAGCCACCCCCGACGCCCCACCTCAAACCAGCGTCGCCCAGAGCGCGCCCCTCGACCCAAAACTGCCAACACTCTTCATCGTCGGTGATTCCACCGCCCGCAACCAGACTGACCTCGGCTGGGGCGACCACTTCGCCCACTACTTCGACACCACCAGGATCAACATCGCCAACCGCGCCCGCGCTGGCCGCAGCAGCCGAACCTTCATCAACGAGGGCTCCTGGGACAAGGTCCTCGCCGAGATGAAGCCAGGCGACTTTGTCCTCATCCAGATGGGCCACAACGACGCCGGCGACATCGGCGGAGCCAAGCCCCGCGGCAGTCTCAAAGGCCTCGGCGACGAGACCCAGCAGATCACCCTGCCCAACGGACACGAGGAGCTAGTCCACACCTACGGCTGGTACATCCGCCATTACATCGAAGACACTCGCGGCAAACAAGCTACCCCGATTCTTCTCTCACTGACCATCCGCAACATTTGGGCACCGGGCCCCGACGGAAAACCCCACATCGAACGCGACATGGGCTACGACGCCGAAATCAAGCAGATCGCAAAAGACCAGAAGATAGCCTATGTCGACGTGGCGACCGTGGAAGGGGACCGCCTCGAAGCCATCGGCCCCGAAAAGACCGCCCTTCTCTTCCCCATCGACCACACCCACACCAGCGCCGAGGGCGCCGAACTTGTCGCGAAGGCAATCGTGGAGTCACTCTGGCGATCCGGCTCACCATTGACACGATTCCTGAAGCTGGAGCTCTAGCCGTCATCGCCCTTCGCAACACCCTCTCCGCTCATCGCATATCTGAAACCTAGTAACTTATTCCGTAGCCGAGACCTTCGTCGCATGGAAGGTAATCGAACAGCACGCTTCCACCTGAGCAACAGCGACCTTGACCATCCCAGCACTCTAAACGTCCCAGTGGGCACGTAACTCAAGCACCCTCAGCGCCCCCATACCATTTACACTAGATACTGGGCCTAAAGCACGCCCACGAAGGACACCAGTTTTGTTCAACAAACTCTTAGCTAAAGTCTTTGGCACCAGCAACGAACGCGCCGTCAAGCGCCTCATGCCGATTGTGAAGCAGATCAACGACTTCGAGCCGGCCATACAGGCACTCTCCGACGAGGCCCTCCGCGCCAAGACCGCCGAGTTCCGCCAGCGCATCGCCGCCGCCATCGAAGGCATCGAAGACGCCGACGAGCGCATCGCTGCTGAAAAGGCCGCCCTCACCGCCATCCTGCCCGAAGCCTTCGCCGTCGTCCGCGAAGCCGGCAAGCGCGCCGTCCAGATGCGTCACTTCGACGTTCAGCTTATCGGGGGCATGGTCCTCCACTCCGGCAAGATCGCCGAAATGAAGACCGGCGAAGGTAAGACCCTCGTAGCCACTCTCCCCTGCTACCTCAACGCACTCGCCGGACACGGCGTCCACGTCGTCACCGTCAACGACTACCTCGCCAAGCGCGACGCCGAGTGGATGGGCAAGATCTATGGCTTCCTCGGCCTCTCCGTCGGCGTCATCGTGCATGACCTCGACGACCAGCAGCGCCGCGAAGCCTACGCCTCAGACATCACCTACGGCACCAACAACGAGTTCGGCTTCGACTACCTCCGCGACAACATGAAGTTCGAGATCAAGGACCAGGTCCAGCGCGGACACTTCTACTGCATCGTCGACGAGGTCGACTCCATCCTCATCGACGAGGCCCGCACCCCACTCATCATCTCAGGCCCCACCGACCAGACCACCGACAAGTACGCCCGCGTCAACGTCATCATTCCCAAACTCGAAGAGGGAGAACTTGTCGAAACCCTCGAAAACAAGACCTGGACCGGCGACTTCGTCATCGACGAAAAGGCTCGCGCCGTCACCGTGACCGATGAGGGCTGGGAAAAAATCGAAAAACTCCTCGGCATCGGCAACATCGCCGACCCCGAAAATTGGGATCTCAAGCATCACGTCGAGACCGCCATCAAGGCCCATTCCCTCTACAAACGTGATGTCGAGTATGTCGTCAAAGACGGCGAGGTCATTATCGTCGATGAGTTTACCGGCCGCCTCATGCCCGGCCGCCGCTGGTCTGACGGCCTCCACCAAGCCGTCGAAGCCAAGGAAGGCGTCTCCATTCGCAAGGAAGACCAGACGCTCGCCACAATTACTTTCCAGAACTACTTCCGCATGTACAAAAAACTCAGCGGCATGACCGGCACCGCCGAAACCGAAGCCGCCGAGTTCGATAAGATCTACAAGCTCGACATTGTCGTCATCCCCACCAACCGGAAGATGCAGCGGCTCGAGAACCCCGACGTCATCTACCGCACCGCGCAGGAAAAATACTTCGCCGTCGCCGACGAGATCGCCCGGCTCCATGCTGAAAAACAACCCATCCTCGTCGGCACTACCAGCATCGAAAAGTCCGAACTCCTCAGCGAAATTCTCAAGCGCAAAGCCGTCCGGCACGTCGTCCTTAACGCCAAGTTCCATGAAAAAGAAGCCGAAATCGTCGCCCAGGCCGGCCGCCTTGGAATGGTAACCATCGCCACCAACATGGCGGGCCGTGGCACCGACATCCTTCTGGGCGGCAACTCCGAGTTTATGGCTCGCCAGGAGCTCGTTCGCAAACAGCAGGCCCGTGCCGTCTCTGCCGCCGAAGGTGCCATCTCACCGGTCGCCGGTCCCGGTATGGTTCGCTTCTACTACACCGGCCAGGAGTTCGAAACCACGCAAGCTGCCTGGGACGCGGCCATCGCCGCCCACGAAGCTGCAGCCCAGAAAGAGCACGATGCCGTCATCGCCGCCGGCGGCCTCCACATCCTCGGCACCGAACGCCACGAGTCCCGCCGCGTTGACAACCAGCTCCGCGGCCGCGCCGGTCGGCAGGGTGACCCCGGCTCCTCCCGCTTCTTCCTCTCCCTCGAAGACGACCTTATGCGCATCTTCGCCCGCGAGTGGGTCTCCACGCTGCTGCAGCGGCTCGGTATGGAAGAGGGCGTCCCCATCGAGGGCCGCATGATGTCCAAGCGCATCGAGGCCGCCCAGAAGGCCGTCGAAAGCCAGAACTTTGAGTCCCGCAAACACGTCCTCGAGTACGACGACGTCATGAACAAGCAGCGCGAAGCCGTCTACGGTCTCCGTCGTCAACTCATGGAAGGTGTCGACCAAAAGCAGCTCATCACTGACG
>DATHQG010000012.1:0-8550 GCA_035483075.1 Edaphobacter sp.
CTTGAGCCGAGGGCGATGTCTTCGCCGAAGGTGGCGAGGACGGGCTTGCCGTTTTCGCCATGCGAGGCGGCCAGCAACATGCCGTGCGACTCCAAGCCGCGCATCTTGCGCGGGGCGAGATTCGTGATGACGACGATGCGGCGGCCGATCAGATCTTCGGGCGTGTACCACTCGGCGATGCCGGAGAGGATTTGGCGCTTCTCGTAGCCGAGATCGACCTCGAGGCGCAGCAACTTGTCGGCTTTAGGGATACGCTCGGCGACGACGATCTGCGCAACGCGAAGGTCGATCTTGACGAAGTCATCGATGGCGATCTGCGGCGTGTCAGGCGTGGCAGAGGCCGCAGCAGAGGTCGCGAAGGCGCCGGACGCAGGCGCTTCGGTGTGAGGTGGAGTGCCAGTGCGCTCGGTGGAAAGAGCATGGCTGCCCGCGACGGAGGCCCCGGGGTTCTCTTCGACGAACGTGGAGGTACGCGGCGCGGCGCCGGGATGCGTCGGATCGGTAGGGACAGCAGCGGTGTGGGTCGTTTTCTCGTCAACGAGCTTGGAGGGTTCGGGTTTGGGAGAAGTGTTTGTGGTGTTTTCCATGTCAGTCATGAGTTGGATGAGTTCCTTGGGGGCGCGCGGGAAGATGGGACCCAGTTCGCCTAGTTTTGTGCCCGGTTTCAGGCCGCCCCACTTGAGATTGTTCAGTTCACCGTTTTTCGCGGCTTGTTCGATGTCGCCAAGGCCAAGTTGCGTCCAGACTTTGCCAGTCGCGTAGGGCATGAACGGGTAGAGAAGAGCGGTGATGATGCGGATGGATTCTGCCGCAGTGTAGAGAGTGGAGCGTCGTCCTTGTTGAGAAAACTCCGATTCGGTCGCGGACCATGGTTTGCGCGAAGTAAGGAACTGATCGACGAGGGCGATCGCAGATGCGATGGCCGTCAGCGCCTCCGAGAACGCATTTTGTTGATTCTTTTTGCTAACGGACTCAACGATTTCAGTCATCCGCCAACCAAGTAGCTGGCCCTCCGATGCGGAGAGCAACTCTTCGTTCGCTGGATGGTTGTGGGTCTCCTTAGTCTCCGGTATGTAAAAGACAAGCGAGTTCGCTTCGAGACAGTCTTCTACCGCGCCCGCGCTGGTTTTGGCGATAAGGGTCAGTGTGCGGCTGACCAAATTGCCATAGCCGTTCGCGAGGTCGCTGTTATAGCGCTGGACCAATGCATCAAAGCTGAAACTGCCGTCCTGCCCAAACGGAATCTCGCGGAGGAGAAAGTAGCGGAGGACGTCTGACGCGAACAGGTCTTGTTCGTGCTTCCAGTACTTATCGCTCAAGACTGCGCCGGGTTGGTCTTCGGGTTTCGGCTTGAGCGTACCGAAGGCATCGAGGATGGTCTCTGTGCGGACGATGTTGCCACGGGACTTCGACATCTTCGAGTCTTCGAAGAGCAGCCAGCCGTGCGCAGTAATGGCTTTGGGAATCGGCAAATCGGCGGCGAGAAGGAACGCAGGCCAGTAGACGCAATGGAACCGGATGATCTCCTTGCCGACGAGGTGAAGGTCAGCGGGCCAGTATTTTTCGAATTTGGCTTGCTCGATCGGATCCTCGCTGCCGTAGCCTAGAGCGGTCATATAGTTCGTCAGCGCGTCAAGCCAGACGTAGATGACATGCTTCTCGTCGCCGGGGACCGGAATGCCCCACTTGAAGCTGGAGCGGGAGATGCTAAGGTCCTTCAGCGCGCCGGGAACATAAGGAGTCCCAGAGGCAGCAATCGCAACAATCTCACCCTTTTCCGTGGCATCGCTGACGTTACCGCGCAGGAAGCTGAGGACCTCGTTCTTGCGGACCTCAGGCTGGATCGCCAGTTCGCCGCTCTCGACAAGGTCGATCAGTCGAAGCTGATACTCGGAGAGCTTGAAGAAGTAGTTCTCTTCGGTGACGGTCTCGGTAGGCTTGCCGTCCGGGCCAATGGTGCCGGGAGGGCCGTCGACGAACATCTCTTCGCCGACCGAGTACTGGCCGGTGTAGGTGCTCAGATAGATGGCTTCGCGGTCGACCAGGTGCTGAAAGAGCTTCTGGACGCCCTTGGAGTGGCGGGGCTCGGTGGTGCGGATGTAGTCGTCGTAGGTGATGCCCATGCGGTCCCAGAGGGCCTTGAAGGAGGCCGAGACCTGGTCGGCGAACTGCTGAGGGGAGACCCCGGCGGCGGCGGCGGAGCGCTCGACCTTCTGCCCATGCTCATCGGTGCCCGTCAGTAAGAAGGTGTCGTCGCCGAGCAGACGGTGCCGTCTGGCGATGACGTCGGCCGCGATCGTCGTATAGGCGTGGCCGATGTGAGGGCGCGCGTTGACGTAATAGATCGGGGTGGTGAGATAGAACTTTTGCTTGGACATGAGCTAAGGCCAAGTTTAGCAGGGTAGGCAGGGACGGTCGGACCAGGGAGATTGGCCCCGCAAAAAATAAAGTTCAGAAAATAGGAAAATCTTCCGATGCCCAAAAGCGTGTGTTAACTCACCACGTTTACCACGCAATTCACCACAAAACCACCATCAATAAACCACGTTCTGCACCCACTTTTTCGCAAAAACCCCTGCAAAAACACTACTCCGCCTGGGACAAAAAAAATGTCCCCTTCTGCAACGAAAATTAGCTCGATGAAGAGGGTGGTTCACTCGAGGTTGACTTGGGTTCGGGGGCGGATGGCGCTTGTGCTGCTGCGGCGGACGCTTCGGCTTCGGAGGCCTGGGCGATGCGGGCGAGGTTGAGGTGCTGCTCCATGGAGAGGCGGGCCTGGGCAGGGTTATGAGAGCGAATGGCGCGGTAGATCTCGCGGTGCATCTCGGCCGATTCCTTGAGATCAACCGCATTAACAACGGTCTTGCTGCGGTATTCGTAGAGATTCGCTGTGATTGTCTCCATAAGTGCGCCAAGGATGGGGTTTCCGGACGCCCGCGCGATGGTGCGGTGGAAGCGCACGTCGTGAATAAGGTATTCCTGCGGGTCGGTCAGGGCGGCGTACATCTCGGCGACCTCTTCAGCCAGCTCTGCAATATGCTCGTCGGTGGCGCGTTCAGCAGCAAGGGCAGCTACGTTGGATTCGAGGACGAGGCGGGCCTCGAACATCTGCCAGGGAAGAAAGCCGTGGAGGGCGCCGAGGACGGAGAGCGAGCTGGAATCGAGCGCGGGAGGGCCCGAGGAGACGAAGGTGCCGGCACCATGACGGCTTTTGAGGACGCCCATGGCAGAGAGGAAGCCGATGCCTGCGCGAAGGCTGGAGCGGCTGATCTTGAGCTTACGGGCGAGTTCGCGCTCCGGCGGCAGCCGATCGCCGGGGTGGACCTCACCGCTGCTGATGAGGGAGCGAACATGCTCAACGACCTGCATGGTGAGTTGGCTGTGGCCCGTGACCTCGTCGTGAAGCTCTTTGACGTCTTTTTTCACTCTGGGTGAAGCTCCTTGCGCCTAAGTTCGAGAAGAGTAACACGATGGAAACAGATAGTTAAGCTCCAGATCGCTAAATGAGGCGGAGATCAAACAAAAGTTCTGTGTCTTCACTTCGATGCAAAAGGTGGTGGTTAGGTCGTCTGAATTACGCCGAGCTTTGGCACGAGGAGCTGGAAGATGAGGAGCGCGACGAGATAAACACAGGCGGCAAGGACAAAGATCGGCATCGGGTGGAGGGAAAAATAATGGGAGACGAGCCAGGTAAAGCATGCTCCCCCGGCCGCTCCGGCGGCGCCTCCGATGCCCACGACAGTGGAGATCGCGGTTGAGGGGAACATATCGGTGGGGGTTGAAAAGAGGTTGGCGGACCATCCCTGGTGGGCGGCGGTGGCGAGACAGAAGAGTCCGATGGCAGGCCAGGCGTTGTTGGGAAAGAGCGTGTGCATGTGGGGCACGAGCATGATTGGCGTGACGCAGATGGCGCAGATGAGAAGAGCGAACTTGCGGCCTGAGTTGACGCTGTGGCCGTGCTTCATACGGAAGCCGGACAGCCAGCCGCCAGCGATGGAGCCGAAGCTGGCAGCGGTATAGATGACGATCAGCGGATATTTGACGTGGCTGAGATTTAGGCCGTAGTTGTCGTTGAGGAACTTGGGGAGATAGAAGAGGTAGAACCACCAGACCGGATCGGTGATGCCTTTTGCGATGCAGAAGGCCCAGAAGCCGCGGTGGCGAAGAAGGATGGAGTAGATGGAACCGCCCTGAGTGACAGGGGCGAGGTCGACCTGGGTCTGGGTGGAACCGCGGCGAAGTTTGTTGTAGGGGAAGATGAGCCAGATGACGGCCCAGACGAGGCCCATGGAGCCGGTGCAGATAAAGGCGGCGTGCCATCCCCAGCGAAGGGTAACGGCGGCAATCAGGACTGGCGCGATGAAGGCGGAGGCGTTGGAGCCCGAGTTGAAGAGGCCTGTCGCCAAGGCCCGTTCTTCGGAAGGGAACCACTCGGTCGTGGCCTTGATCGCGGCGGGGAAGTTGCCTGACTCGCCTAATCCGAGGAAGACGCGGGCGATGCAGAAGCCCATAACGCTTGAGACGAGGGAGTGGCTGATGGAGGCGCATCCCCAGACTAAGATGGCGAGGGCGTACCCGGTCTTGGTGCCGAGCTTGTCGATGATGCGGCCGGCAAACAGAAAGCCGACGCCGTAGGCGATCTGGAAACAGATGAGGACGCGGCCATAGTTGATGTTGTAGGCGGTTTGATGGGCGGCGTCGAGGCCGGGAATCCACCCCATGAAGTCGAGGTGGAGGAGCGGCTCGATGAGCGAGAAGACCGAGCGATCCATGTAATTGATGGTGGTGGCGAGGAAGAGCAGGAAGCAGACGACCCAGCGGACGTTGGATTTTTCCGGAGCGGCGGTGGTGAAGCCAGAGTCGGACAGGCTGGCGGCTTGGATCGGCATTAAGGTGAAGGCTCCCGCTAAAATGTTGGTCTGACCATCGCCCGGATGGTTTTTGGCCCCGGCTGTCCTGGTACAGGTATGTCGAGGTTGAGGATAGTCTTTGTTGGGCCGTGTGTGTCAAGAAGATCGTGCGGGGGTGTTATGAGGTTTGGAGGCAGGTTGCTGGCTGTGTTTTTGGTGGCGGGCGGGGTTTCGTGGGCGCAGGGCACGAAGACGATTACGGTGGGGACGACCGGCGCGGATTTCGCTACGATCCAGGCGGCGGTGAATGCCGCGCCTGATGCTGGTGCGGTGATCAGGATTCGGCCTGGGGTCTATCGCGAGGTGGTGCATGTGGACAAGCCGAGGATACAGTTGCGCGGGGAGGGAGACGACTGGACGAAGGTGGTGCTGATTTACGGAAACAGTGCGGCTTCTACGTGCGGTACGGGATGTTCGCCGACGCTTTTTGTGACGGGGAGCGATTTTTTTGCGGGGAACATGACGATTGCGAACGATTACAGCAAGACGAGCGATGTGCCGTCGCAGGCGGTGGCGCTGTCGTTGCGGGCGGACCGGGCGGTGTTGCGGCATGTGCGGCTGCTGGGAGCGCAGGACACGCTGTATGCGTCGAGCATGGGCTGCATGAAGGAGGGAGGCGAGTGCGTGACGGGGCGGCAGTATTACGCCGACTGCTATATCGAAGGGCACGTCGACTTTATCTTTGGGGACGCGAAGGCGGTGTTTGATGGGTGCGAGATCCGCAGCATTGCGCACGCGGCTGGAGGGTATTTGACGGCGCAGAGCAACACGCGGCCGGGCCAGGACGCGGGGTATGTTTTCAACCATTGCAAGATCACTGCGGACGCGGGTGCGGGCGATGTGTATCTGGGGCGGCCGTGGCGGGACTATTCGACGGTGGTTTTTATGAATACTGACATCGAGGCGCCGATTATGGCGGCTGGATGGTCGGATTGGAAGAGCGCGCCGCAGCCGCGGCTGCCAATGGCGACGTATGCTGAGTTCAATTCGACCGGGCCAGGGGCGAATGCGAAGGCGCGGGAGCCTTATTCGAAGCAACTGACGGCGGCAGAGGCGAAGAGGTATGAGACGAAGGCTTATCTGGCCGGGACGGATGGATGGGACCCTACGATGGTGAAGTAGGGTGGTCCCCAAGGGTCGGCGTCAATCGACCGGGTTTCTGGGCGGGACTGAAGTCAATAGCTGAGGACGAACCAATTGGTTGTGGAATAAAGAAGTCTTCGGTCTTTGTGGTGAGTTGTGGTGGGTTGTGGTGAGTTTTTGGTTATTTGGGGACCCGTTCCGGTTTTCTGGCCGAATTCTTGCGGGGTTCGGAGGCTGGAGCTGCTGTCCTTTTGTCGAAAAAACGTGGACAAGACGTGGTTGTAGTGTGGTGGTTGTGGTCCTTTCGCTGGTTGTTTTCGGTTGGAGCTTTGGCTAGTCGGACGGAGACGATTAGGAGGCTGTCACAAAACTCATCGGACGGAGGAACAGCCCGAGCTATGGCAATCCGAGTTGCTGACCGACCGACGGAATTTAGAGGAAGGCGTTGGCAGGGCGACTCATTGAATGGCTCGCCCCCCCCGTACGCCCCGACCGAGCTCCGACCTCCCGGATTGCCCGTCCTTCGGGAGTAGCCGTAACTTCCGACAAGCCGACTAATGAGATGGTCCGCCGCTGTACCCTACCGTTTCGGCGGAGGATGTAAGCAGTGGTTTCACAGGAGGATCATCGACATGCAGATTCGTTCGGTTGGCATCGATCTTGGCAAGACGACGTTTCACCTCGTTGCACTGGGAGCAACCGGCAAGGTGCTGGTGAAGAAGAAGTTCACGCAGAAGCAACTGCTGACATTCACAGCGAACATGCAGATTTCGCTGATCGGCCTCGAAGCCTGCTCTGGAGTGCACTTTCTCGGACGAGCTTTGAAGCAGCAGGGTCACGATGTGCGGCTGATCGCAGCGCAGTTCGTAAAGCCCTTTGTGAAGTCGAACAAGAACGACTTCGTGGATGCGGAAGCCATCGCCGAAGCCGTCGAGCGCAAGAACATGCGTTTCGTCCCGATCAAGACGGATGACCAGCTTGACCTGCAAGCGATCCACCGGATTCGGGACCGGCTCGTCTCCCGGCGCACGGCGGTCATCAACCAGATACGAGCGTTCCTGCTGGAGCGCGGCATGGTGTTTGCGCAGAAGCCGGCGAAGCTGAAGGCAGCCATGGCAGATGTTCTCGAGAACGCAGAGAACGCGTTGACGCCGATGATGCGCAACCTGATCGGCATGTTGTGGGATGAGTGGAAGACCGTCGAAGAACAGATCGACGAACTGACCGACAGGCTCGAACAGATTGCTGCCAGCGATGCAGGTTGCTGCCGCATCCGACAGATTCCAGGCATCGGCCCCATTGTCGCTACAGCGATCGTCGCCGCCATCGGTAACGGCGCAGCATTCCGCAAGGGGCGAGACTTCGCAGCGTGGCTCGGCCTAGTTCCGCGACAGTACTCAACCGGCGGTAAGGCCAAGCTGCTGGGCATCAGTAAGCGCGGCAACATCTATCTGCGCAAGGTGCTGATCCACGGCGCTCGCGCTGCAGCGATGCGCATAAAACGAGATCGCTTCCCGATTGGAGCCTGGATGAACGCACTTGAAGCCAGAGCACCACGCAACGTGCTGGTGGTCGCTATGGCCAACAAGCTCGCACGCATCGCATGGGCTGTGCTCTCCACTGGAGAAGAGTATCGGCCCGGAGTGATCGGAGCAGTAGCGGCCTAGACTCGCTTTGAGCTAATCTTGCAGCACAGCGAAGGGGAAGGACCGCATTCGCAAGGATGCCAGAGGGTAATGCTGACCGCGCCCAGGGGCTTGGGCACCGTCTGCGAGCAACGGTCGAGCGCAGACCACGCCTTCGCTGCAATCAATCTTCCACGAAGTCTGCACAGGAATAGTAAGGACGAAAGAACAGTCAAAACGGCGTGTCTGCAACCTGATACCGATAATGGTCCTCAACGACCGACCGACTTGTAAGGACAGACACGCAGCGGAACTCATCCTGGCCAGGAGCACGCGGCTCCATCAAGGCCGAATACATTGCCGCAGACTTGTCTTCTCGCTCGAACTAATCCTTGCAGTCACGCGGCGGACCATACATTCTCGGTACCAATCCGCTGTCGGAGAGTGCAACGGCGATAATGCGCTCGTTGAGAGGACCCCTCGGAGTTGAACTACTCTGCTTTGAAGGAACGTGGACTCCGCTTTCCTAGGTGCTTTATATTGAGGCTGTTGCTCGAACGGAGATGGGCATGGCTCGCAAGCAAAGTCTTCCGAAGACGCCGTTGTCGGCGCGACCGGATCCCGACCGGAAGTTCTACGGCGCTAACCTAGCCGAGGTCTTCCGGACGCCGGCCTATGATTGCTCCCTCAAGAATCTGTCTGGCGTGCCTGACTTCGCCCTCACCAGGCTCAAGGGTGGATCGATGGAGATGCAGCAGGCGCCGCCCTATCCTGAAGACCGCGCCATGCTTATCTGCGTGGCTTTAGCTCCAACTCCGGTTGACCGGTGGCGCGCACGAATTGCCGGACAAGAAGTCAGCGTCTCTCATTCGATCGCATTCGCAACAACGGTAATCGATCTTATGAAGCCGATGGAGATGTGGGCGGCAGGT
>DATHQG010000013.1:0-9049 GCA_035483075.1 Edaphobacter sp.
GGCACGGCTGGGTAGCGAAGTTCGGTTGTGATAACCGCTGAATGCATATAAGCGGGAAGCACGCTCTAAGATGAGATCTCCCAACCCAAAAGGGAAATGAAGGGCCCTAGAAGACCACTAGGTTGATAGGCTGGAGGTTGAAGCGCAGTAATGCGTGTAGCTTACCAGTACTAATCGCCCGTTCGGCTTGTCCATAGAATTTACTCTGCGCAGTGAAGTCCACTGTTCTGAGAACATTTCAATACAAGCCCTGTAGTTATACCTTGATGTAATAACGTCTAATCCCAATCTATTCAGTTGTGGAAGATCGCGTGAGCGAGATTTCAAAAGTTTGCCGGTGAGTTTACTACGAGGGTCACACCCGTTCCCATCCCGAACACGGAAGTTAAGCCTCGTTGGGCCGATGGTACTGCACGCGTAAGTGTGTGGGAGATTAGGTGATCGCCGGCATATTATCAAAGCCCCATCCTGAGAAGGGTGGGGCTTTTTCTTTTCGCGTTGTTGAAGTTGTTGGTGAATGAAGGCGGCTCGTTTTGTAGCGCGGTTCTAAGAGAACGGCTTATAAACAGGTGTTTCGGGTAATTCCGCCAAGGCATCTTCCCTAAGCACAGGGCCACGAAACATTCGGTGTCGCATTCGATATCGTACCGCATGGTGACGGATCATTCGTTTTACTGTCACGCATGAAGACCTCGAGCGCGATCCCCAAATGCTCCAGGAGGGAGTCCGACAACACGTCGCTGCCTGGCGGCCCTTTGATCGCGGATGTAATAAGAAATTGATTATTTTCCTCGCGTGGGGCAGGATGAGTTGACCGGAACTCTGGTAAGTGCAGTGCTTGTCATTTGCGGCGCGGGGAGAGGGTGGATTTCTCATGGAACGCAGCCTTCTTCACGAGAAAGATCGAGATCCGGATGGGGAAAAAAGGGTGGGAGGCGGTCCGAAGATCGTCTGGTATTGCGTTTGGGGAGTTATGGCCCTTGTTGCTGCTGTAAACGCCCTGGCTTCTTATTCCGTTTTTTCGGGGAAGTATGGTCTTTTCTTCAGCATTTTGTTGGCTGCTGTCGCGACAGTGCAGCTTGCCTTAGGCGGCTGGTTTCTGTCTAGAGAGGAATTTGCGCTTGCGGCGATTGTGCTTTTCCTATTCGGTGCCGGCCAAGCTGAGCAACGTCTGCATACAGTCCCGCCGCGTTTGGATTTTAGTGCTTACTATGTCGCGGGCAGGCTGGCTTCGGAGAAGCCGCCTGAGAGGCTTTACTATCATTCGGTGTATCCCGACGGGCGCATAGACCCCGCTGCCTACGCAGACGGATGGCAGCAAGTTACATCTCATTATGGAGTGTCCGGGGCGATCACGTTCGTCTACCCGCCATTGTTCGCGGTCATGATGAAACCTTTTGCGTATTTCTCCTACGATGTGGCATATGTCCTTTGGACCATTGTCACCGTGGTCCTTACTTTTGCATCTGTCTTGTTCAGCCTTAGTTTGGGAGAGAAGCGAGTCAGCATCGAACTCGCTCTCATTCTTATCGTTGGGCTCTTTTCCTATTTCCCGTTTTACGAGGAGCTAGTGCTTGGGCAAGTTGGCTCCCTTATCCTCTTTGTGTGTGCCTGCGGAATCTGGTTTCTCTCACGGAACCGCATCTGGTTATCCGCATTCTGCCTTGCATTGGCGACGATGATTAAGATCACTCCCATTATCGTGATCCCTCTTTTGGTTTTTCATCGTAAATGGAAGTGGTTGGCGGCTTATGGATGCTGGATGGTGTGCATGCTCGCCTTTTCAATTTGGCAGGTTGGCTGGGCGGCCCATGCGCAGTTTCTCCACAGCGTGATGCCTAGCGTTTCGTGTGGAATACCGTCCTCTTATAACGCTTCTATCGTCGTTTATGTTCAGGAGCTCTTTCTTGGATACATACCGACGGCAAAACTGCCGCCCGCATTGCCAGCCCTGGCATGTGCGGTGTCCAAGGCGGTCTCGTTCGTCATATTTGTCGCGATGACCGTCCGTTTTTATCTCTATCGTCGCCAAGAGAACTTAGTAAGGGACCTGATCTTGATGATTTTGGTCTCCCTGGTGATCTCTCCCATCAGCTGGTGGCACCACTATACGATTGCGCTGCTTGCGTTTGTTTACCTCTGGTGCACGATGCGGCGAGAGTCCGGTACAGACATACTGCTGCTGACCTCCGTGCTCGTTGTGGGGACCAACGTTGCAGGGTTTGGAGTCCAGCTGTCGAGCAATCATGTAGCACAACTCATTTTCGCGGCCACTGTGCCGCTCCTAACGCTCGCCTTGGCGTATTTCAAGGTCTTGCAGGACGGATCCACCGACTCCGTAAGTGGGGCCCCGTCGAGAGAGTCCATGAGGTTAGGCGCGACTATGCCTTCTTAGTAGGCTAAAGCTACTCCGTCGGCCCGCATTTCGGAGGCGGCGGAGTAGAAGCGATCGGCTCCGCTCAATCGGTGCTCGATGCATTCATAGCGCCCGAAGGCACCATCGGAGGCCCCCATGGGCCAGCCGAGGGCGATGAGGGCCTGACGGGTGGACTCGGGTACTCCGGATTCGAGGCGGAGAATCCCTTTGGGGCCGAGTCCGGCGGGGTCTTCGCCCATACTTTGGGACGAGCCTTCGTGGTGCCACCGTGGGCTGTCGCCTGCGGCCTGTATGTCGAGGCCGTAGTCGACGCGGTTGATGATGATCTGGGACTGTCCCTGGGGCTGCATGTCTCCGCCCATCACTCCGAAGGACATCCACGGTTTTCCATCTCTGGTAGCAAAGCCGGGAATGATGGTCTGGAAGGGGCGTTTGCCGGGGGCGTAGATGTTGGGATGTCCGTCCTGCAGCGAGAAGAGCTCGCCGCGGTCCTGAAACATGAAGCCGAGTCCGTCGGGGACAAGGCCGGAGCCCATTCCGCGGAAGTTCGACTGGATCTGGGAGATCATCATGCCGCTTGAGTCTGCGACGGTGAAGTAGGTGGTGTCGCCGTGGCTGGGCGCCTGACCTGGATGGATCGGAGTCAGGATGCTGTCGAGCTTGATGAGCTTCGCTCGTTCGGCCGCGTAGGCCTTCGAGTTGAGCCACTCGACTGGAACCTTCGAAAAGTGGGGATCGGCGTAGTAACGGGCGCGGTCCTCGTAAGCGAGACGCTTGGCTTCGATTTGGACATGGAGCGATTGTGCGGATTGGAAGCCCATGCCGCGGAGATCGAAGTTTTCGGCGATGTTCAGGAGTTGGAGGGTGGCCAGGCCCTGGGTGTTTGCGGCCATGCCGTAGACGTCGACTCCGCGGTAGTTGGTGACGAGCGGGTCGCTCCATTCGGCGTGCTGTTGGCGGAGGTCTTCGACGGTCATCCATCCGCCGATGCGCTTGAAGTAGGCTTCGATGGTCTGGGCGATGGGGCCGTCGTAGTAGGCGTCGCGGCCGCCTTCGGCGACCATGCGGTAGGTGCGGGCGAGATCGGGGTTGCGTCGCACATCGCCCTCGTTCGGCGCAGTGCCGCCGGGCGCGTATGTATGCATCGCGTTCGCAGTCTCTTCGACGCCTGAGCCGGCGCGCGTGAAGGAGGCGAGATTGCGCTTGATGTAGTAGCCGATGATTTGAGGTGTCGGAGAGCCTGTCTCACAGTAGTGGATCGCAGGTTCGAAGAGTTCAGCCCATTTCAGTTTTCCGTAGCGCTGGTGAAGGGTCCACCAGGCGTCGAGGGCTCCGGGGACGGAGACGCTGATGGCACCGTAGGCGGGAAGGACGCCGTCTTTTGCGCGGGAGCGGGCGATTTCGAGGGTCAGGGCCTTGGGTGAGCGGCCTGAGCCGGCGAGGCCGACGACCTTCGACAGCTTGGGGTCCCAGATCATGGCGTAGCAGTCGCCGCCGATGCCGGAGCTGGTGGGCTCGACGAAGCCGAGGACCGCGTTGGTGGCGATGGCGGCGTCGGCCGCGGAGCCGCCCTTCTTCAATATCTCGATCGCGGTGAGGGTCGCGAGGGGGTGGGCCGTCCCAGCGGCGCCGGAGCAGCCCATGGCGGCGGAGCGGCTGGCGAAGCTGGCCCCGGAGATACGGTCGCCGGCGTGGACGTCTGGCCGCTCAAACCGCTCGGCGCCCACGGGTTGGAACTTTGGGAGTTCCTTGGGTGCGGCGGTGGGTTGGCTGAAGGCGTTCGAGGGGCCGACTGAGGCGATGGATCCGGCGGCGGCGAGCGGCAGTGCGGCAATAAAGGAACGACGGCGCAAGGTGTTCTCCTGGGTGGGTGAGCGAAGCTCTTGAGATATTCAATATACCAAGCCAGATGACCCTCCTCAGATTCAAAGGGTGTACCCCCTATTGCCCGGGCGTAAATTCCTTATATTGAGGGATTTACGGCACGGCTTTGCCTGCAAAATATTCATAATAAAGGGGTTGCGTCCAAAATATTCTATATAAAGGAGTTAGCCCCGGAGAGCGTCCGGGGCCAGCCTGTTTTTTCGATCTATATATCCAGTATACCGGTTTGGGTGTAACTAAAATGCCACGTGGATGTTGTTGGATGGTAATGGGTTAGGTGGTTTGGGGGCTTGACATGCGTTTTTTGGGCAGAAAACACGCAAAAATAAATGCGACCGCAAAAATGTAGCTGCCCATGGTCTCTCTGCCCGGTAGGTTGGTTGGTTTCCGATGTATCTCAGCTTGCGAGATTCAATGCCTTGGAGAGTCGATCGAGAAGAGGTATCTGGGTCGGCTTGATACGCTCCTTGGCTTCGGCGATTGAAAACCAGGCGCCGCGGTCGACTTCCGGGACCTCGATCAGATGACCGGAGCGAGGGGGCCACTCAATTTCACAGTGGTTGCTGATCAATTTGTCCGGGTCGCAGTCGCCCTCAAAGGCCCATGCGGAGACTATTTTGCCACCAGCCTGTTTTATCGATCCAAGATCAAGAAAGGTCTCGGGTACGGGAAAGCCCGTTTCCTCCTGAAATTCACGTTTGGCAGCTTGTAAGGGAAGCTCGTCTTCCGAGTATTCGCCTTTGGGGACGGTCCATGATCCTAAGTCCTTGTTGACAAAAAATGGGCCGCCCGGGTGAACGAGAAAGACCTCCACATCGTGGAGTTTGAGCCGGTACATTATCAAACCTGCACTGCGTCTTGGCACGATTGACCCCGTTTCAGTATAGGGAGGAAGAACAGTTTTGTGATGGGGGAAGGGCGGGACGGATCCAGAAGGCGACAATTCGCCGGACGCCGCATCTGAGTTACAGAGCTCGAATCTTTTATTTGATCCGAGAGGTGAACTGCACCGGGCGGACTCGCAGATCACCTCTAATGCGGAGGAGAAGATGACACAGAGTTTTTCTGGGTGGGCGAACGTTCTTGACGGCAAAGTGGCAGTGGTTACCGGGGCCGCTCGCGGGATTGGGCGTGCTGCGGCGGTCGCGCTGGCACAGAGTGGTGCGCAGGTCGCGGGCATTGACATCTGCTCAACAGTAGATCCGCGCTCAGGAGTAGCTCCGGCGACCCGCGAAGACCTGGAGGAGACGGGCAGGATGGTCGACGCTGCCGGGGGCCGCTGGCGGAGCTTCGTAGCCGATCAGCGGGACCTGGCGGCCTTGCGTGCAATTGCGGCCGAGATCGAAAAGGATTCCGGCATCGACATTCTGTTTGCGAATGCGGGGATACAGGCGTTCAGGCCGCTGCTGGAGATGGAAGACCCGGACTGGCACATCCAGATCGACGTGAACCTGACGGGTACAGCGAACGCGATCAGAGCATTTGCTCCGGCAATGGTGAGTCGGGGCGCGGGGCGCATTATTGTGACGACGTCGACGCAAGGGAGGCATGGGACGATGTTCGGCGCTGCGTATGCGGCGTCGAAGTGGGGGATTATCGGGCTGATGAAATCGGCTGCGCTTGAGCTTGGGCGCTACGGAATTACAGTCAACGCGGTGGTGCCCGGGCTTATCGATACGTCGCTGACGAGGCATGAGGAGCGCTATGCGCAGGCGCTGGAGGTCGCGGGCAAAGACCCAGCGGGCGATGTGAGGAAGGACGAGGAGGCAGCGAAGAAAGCGCTTCAGGCGAAGTCACCGCTTGGAGTGCCGTGGATCGAGCCAAGAGATGTCGCACCTGTCGTGGTGTTCCTGGCTTCAGACGCTGCGCGAATGGTCTCGGGCGCTACGTACGATGTGACGGGCGGAGACAGTGCGAATTACACCGCCTGATTGCCTTGCTTCGGCGTCAGTTTGGAAGCATTACGAATCTCTCGACGGCGACCTTCCGGCCTGCGGTCCGATGGTTGGCGTCGGGTAAGAGGACCACTGTAATCGCATCGAATTTCTTGATGGTTCCGTGTTTGGGAAATGGGAAGGTCAGGGTCTCTTCAACGGACGATGTATTGTCCGGTGTTTGATCGGCAGGGCTGGGAGAGACAAACTTTACGCCGAGGCTTTGAGGCAACGTTCTTTTTGAATGTGAGTCGGTGAGGGAGATACTGACCGCGAATGCGCCGAGCGATACGTCGTTTCGGAAGACGATCTGCATTTCGCGGCAGCAAGTCATGTCAATCGGGTCGGGCAGATACTGATGCGCTTCCATGAGTAATTGATCTCTGTCTGTTGAACGAACGTTGACTTTGAGGGGATCGCCTTGAGTGGTGCGGGCGTTGGGTCCGGGTGTTTCGCCGAGAGACTTGAAGTACCAATAAGGCCCGTAGAAGGGGATGATCCACGGCTTGGCAGTGCCGCGAGACGATGCATTGTTCAGGTGCGGCGAGGGAACGACCTTCTCCTTCTTCTGGACTGGCCATAAGACGATGGTGCGGTATCCACTGGAGGAGTGGTCTGGCAGCGGCCGCTGTTTTTTTGCAGGTGGAGGGTGCGAAGGGGTGTGTTTCCGCGCGAGGAGAGGACCTTGCCAGATATGAGGAGATACAGATAGTGCGATGAAGACGCAGCAGAATGCCATAGCGATGAAGGAATAGGAGTGAGACCGTCGACTAATGTTCTTGTCTGGATCTTTGGCTTCTGTCTGCGCTGTGGTGATCTGTACGACGAGGAGAAAGGTATAGGCGGCGAGGAAGAGCGTGAGGAGTTCGATCTCTCGTGCGATGACGCACAGGGCCGCACTATAAAGAAGAAGAGAGAGGCCGAAGGGGACCCATGATGTGGGAGCGAGACGGACCTCCGATGTGAAGAGATTTTTCTGGAGGTACTGCTGCGACCTGGGGGTCTCGGGGACGGGCTTCGGCATTGCGTCGGTAGAACGATTTAAGTAGACGGCCATGAGTGCCGCTGACACGACCGCGACCAATGGGGCCCAGATAGATTTGTACCGGAGAAACAGAACAATGGCCGGAACGAAGACCCAGCCGCGGACTCCGCAGAGTGCCAAGGGCCTGAAGTGTCTTCGAGTGCTGCGTGGAAGCATGGACCATGTCCCTAACGCGCCGATCAGAGAGGCGACCAGAAGGTAGACAGCAGATGTGAGGAGACGCGCCGGCCAGGATAGCGTGTGGGTTTGGGGTGGTTTGCAGGTCAGATAGCAGACGGCGATTGCGAGGTTGAGGCCGGTGGCTAACGCGAACCAACTGCGGCTGCGATCGTTCCCGGATTGCTCCTCGAGGGCAACGAGTTGGTGGCCGGGGCCGTCCATGTTTACACCATGCACTGCATTCCGATTTTGTTACTGCTGTCTGTTCGGTTTCTTAACCTGCGAGAGAATCGGCGCCGTGATGTTGCCGTCGCGCTTGAGGAAGTGCGCAGACAATGGCAGAGAACAGACTCAACCCGAGCTGAATGCTAATGGCGACGAGATGAGGATTGGCAAAGAAGTTTTCGCGGGGCACGTAGCGTACGTCTACTCCCGAGTAGCCTAGCGCGATTGTTGTAACGAGAAGCACGTTGAGGGCAATCGACAGACTCCCAAGAAGGCGAAGCCCGGTCATCCCGTGGGCCATTTCTCTTCGTGACATCAGATAAATGAAGAACCCGAGCCAAATGAAGGTCGCTGCGGGGACGATTCCGTTGACGATGGTCAATGAGGTGGAGAACGGCCAATCGAGTGATGCCCATCGTTCATATATTGATTGAGTCAGCGGCACCCTTCCGATCGCTCGCCATGCAGGATAGAGCGTGCTCCATGCGGTGGCAAAGAGTAATGGCAGGGCGTAGGTGGCGGACTTTCTCAGGAGTCCGACTCCAATTGCGGACAATGCCTGTCGCCAATACCAGGCCGTGGAACGTCCGCGTTGAAACTCCTCCAATAGATCGCCGGAGAGGGCTTCATGATCGGAGCCGAAGGTCAGATGCTCCAACATCCATGTCGCAACCGCTATTGACTGGATTGATTTCATGCGCGCTCCTCTCCTGGGGACGGCAGTGACTTCCATAGCCTGCTGAGGACGTTGCGCGTCGCGTGGGCTGAACGAAGACCTTGCTGGGTCACGCGGAAGTATCGCTTCGCCCGGCCACCACGTTCCGGAGTCGACTCGCCCAGGTAGGACGCGACAAAGCCCTTGGCCTCGAGCCGATCGAGGGCGGCGTAGACGCTTCCGACGGAGACGTCCCGGCCCCGTCTTATTGCTAATTCTCTGGAGAGGGGAACACCGTATGCGTCTTCTCCCAGATGAATGATCGTGAGAAGGACCATGAGTTCGAACTCGCCGAGGTAGCTGGGCTCCTTCATATCTTCAACGATAGCGAAGAAATAAAATTATAGCAAGAATTGATCTGAGTAGGTCGCTTGCAGGGTGTCGGAGACAGGACGTCGACTTAGTGGCTCGGGCTGGCTGCAGTTGGATCTTTCAGGTAGTCGCGGATGAGGGCAACGGTGTACGCCGGGCTCTCTTCCATGAGCCAGTGTCCGGAGTTGGGAACTACGGCTTCGCGGACGTTGATGGCGACGTTGCGCATGACGACGGCCTGGGTGGCGCCGAAGGACCGTCCTCCGCCAACAGCGAGGACGGGCATGGTCAGTTTAGTTTGCTGGAAGGTCTTGTTGTCTTCTACGTCTTGCGAGAAGGCCTTGAAGTGGGCGAAGCCGGCACGCATTGCACCGGGTTTGGCGTACTGGGCAGCGTAG
>DATHQG010000014.1:0-3594 GCA_035483075.1 Edaphobacter sp.
GACGGTGGAGGACGCGACTGCTCGGCTGAAGGTGCTTCGGCGGTGCCTCGAGGAGCCCAATACTTCAGACAGCTTTCGAGTGTTGTGGGAGCAGGTGCTGGAGGACCTTCTGGTGGGCGGTTTTGGCGCTGTAGAGATGGAGGCGACGGGTGATCCTGAAAGACCGTTTCATCTCTGGGCGGTGGATGGGGCGACGATCCAAATAGACGCGAGATGGAATGGCGATCCGGAGAAGCCGCGGTATGCGCAGGCCACTGGCCGGATGGGTCACGAGTCACTGGTGCCTCTGCTCGATGATGAGTTGATGTACGTGCGGTTGAATCCACGCACTTATACTCCATTTGGCCTGGGGCGGCTTGAGGTCGCGTTTGAAACGGTGAACCAGCTTTTGAGCGCGAACCGTTATGCGGGAAAGCTTGCGAGTAACTCCGTGGCGCAATATGCGCTTTGGCTGAATGAGGCCACTCCTGAGCAACACGATCGGCTGATTCGCTGGTGGCAGGACGAGATTGAAGGCACTGGGCGCGTGCCGCTGCTGAGTTGCCAGCAGAAGCCGGAGGTGCTTCGGTTCGGCGGTGGCACGGACGCTGATCTGCGGTTGCAGTGGCAGGAGGCGCTGGTTCGCCTGATTGCGAATGCGTTCGATCTGCCTCCGATGATGCTTGGCGTGGAGGCCGATGTGAACAGGTCGACCGCAGGTGAGTTGGCGGACGAGGCGTTCCAGAGTGCGGTAGTGCCTGTAGCAAAGCTGCTGGCCGAGCATATTACACGTGACCTGTTTGCGAAGAAGCTTGGATGGCGGGAGTTTGAGTTTTGCTTCAACGACCTGGAGAGCAGGGACGAGATGCAGGAGTTGCAGATTCAGATGGGTTTGCTGCAGGCGGGAGTGTTAACGGTGGATGAGGTGCGATCGATGCGGGGGTTGGGCCCGATAGAGCCGGCGGTGGCCCAGTGAAGGTGACGATCGACAATCTGGATGGTGTGGGAGCGGTGGACTATAGCGCTGCTTTGTGCGCGGACGGGCCGCTGAAGATTGAGCGTACCTTGAATGCGCCCTCGGTCTGCAGCGGCATGTTGGATGTCCGCGATGCTGCGTTGTCTGTGCCGGTGCGCCGGGGGCGAGTCATCGCGACGGCAGCGAATGGAACGGTCTTGTTTACTGGTTACCTCGCGACTGATCCAGAGGCGGTGTATGCCGGCACGGGAGTGAAGGGGCCGGTGTATCGGTATGCGTTCAACGCGGTCAGCGATGAGTGGCTACTCGACAAGCAAGCGGTCCCGCTGAGTGGAGCGGGGTTGGCGCAGAGCGGCGGCCAGTTGCTGCAGACGCTGACGAACCGTGTGGATGCTGGTTTGTTTACCACGACGGGTGTGATGGATGGGCCGTCGGTCGGGATGTTCGAGCCGGTACAGACGGAGAGCTGGTCGGTCAATGCAGGTGCTGTGGCCAGTGCGGCGTATGCTGCGTATCGCGTGCTGGACGGAGCGGTGAGTCTTCAGCCTGCGGGGACAGTGACCCATGCTCTAAGTGATGGCGATGGGACCCTGCAAGTGGCCGCGTTGAAGACTGCGGCGGTGAAGGAGCTGGCCAATGATGTCACGGTCAGCGGCGAGATGGAGCCGACAGCCTATGTGACGGAGACGTTTTCAGGAGATGGGACGACGACGGTGTTTCAGCTGTCAGAAGACCCGTTCCGGCCGAAGAAGACGGCCAACTCTGCGCAGTTCCTGAGTGACAGCTTCAACGAAGGCGTGTTGGATATCCAGATCTGGCAGGTCACCGATCCAGGGTCGCATCTTGGTTTGAGTTCGACCGGGTTGACGATGACAGGGGGGAATGGATTCGACGGACAGACGACGCTGACGGCGATTGATGCTGTTGAGTTGGGCGGTTCGCTGGTGATCGAAGCGGGGAGTCTGCAGCTGGGTGGAGCTAGTGCGGGTGTTGTGTGCGGCCTGTACGCTGGGGCGATACAGAGCGCGAACTGTTTTGTAGGCTACAACGTTCGGCAGAGCGGCGGCTCGACTGTCGTGACGCCGTTCGTGAACGGAGCTGAGGTTGGGACTGTATTTAGGTTGCTGGAGGGGCACGTCTATACGCTTCGCATTCGCCTGCACTGCGTGGAGATGCAGCGAGTGCTGCAGACGTACTACGCAATGGTGGATGGAGTTGTGCATGCGTTTGGCGGAGGGCTCGTAACCGCCCCGATGAGCGTGGTGTTTGAGTTGCAGGACCTGGGCGCCTCGTCAACTACACCTGCCACGGTGTTGTATGACGGGAGCGTTGTCAGTTCGCCTGCCAGCTGCAGTTTTGTGGCGGTGAACAGCGTCCAGTTGATTGGATCGATGGGGTACTGCAGGGTTACGCAGACCGGTTCGGCGTGGGTGGTCAGCACGTTGCCGAGTGGTGTGAAGATGACGCGGCTGGTCGGACTGGCCGGCGAAGGTGTCGACTGCAAGATATCTGCTGCCGGGAAAGTTACATTCTTCACCGGACGAGTACCAGTCGCGGGAGAGCTCGTCACCGTAACGTATCGCTTGCGGCAAAGGGCCGTGGCACGGCTCAACGATGCAGTTAGCGTGGCGGCCGAGGCGGCAGGAGGAGTGCCGGGCACCGCGCAGTGGCTCGGTAGGGTACTGAAGCCGGTGGCACGGAGTTCAGTGGACCTTGAGAGTGCGGCGACGGCGATATTGAGTTTTTCGTCCAGCCGCGCGGCGGCAGCTGCCGGCACATATGAGGCTGTGAATCCGGCGGACGTTTGGCCGGGAGATGTGCTGGCTTTGACAAGCGGCGGGCAGACGATGAGCGCGGTGGTGCGGCGCGTCGACATCGTCGATGGAATGGCTTGCCCCGAGTTTCTGACCTATCGTATTGCGTTTGCCAATGACTGGGCGGAGGGATTGGGACTGACGTTGTCCGGGGCGATCGCGGCGGACACACTTCTGCCTGAGACAGCATTAAGTTCGACTGCAACACCTGGGAGCAATGTGGTTGCGAACCTGCAGCAGTTGCAGGTGGTAAGCGCAACTGGGACCACCTTGCAGGTGGACGCCGGAACGGCCCCGCAAACCGGAGGCGGGTTTGAGGTGAGGCGGCGCGATGGGGACTTCGGCCCGACGGTAGATCAAGACCTGGTGCTGCGAAGTCCGGTACGTAGCTTTTCGATTCCGCGTGAGGCACAGGTGGAGCACTACTACGTGCGAATGTACGACGGGTCGACGCCTCCGTTGTATTCGCGTTTTTCAAGTGCGGTGTTTACAGACTTGCCGGTGAGCTCGTAGGGACGGCAGCAAGGAGAAAGAGATGACGGAGTTTGAAGCCCAGGCCCTGGCCGACCTCAGCGTGCTGAAGAACCAGATGAACCTGTTGCTCGGGGTAGGACAGCCGGGAAGATTGACGCAGCTCGAGGAGCGAGTGGAACGGCATGAGCGGAGCGTGCAACGGATGAAAGGGTTGGCAGGTGCGGCAGGTGGTCTGCTGACTGTGATTCATCTGGCAATTGATTATTTGCGGCGGTGAGGAACGACAACGGGAGGAGATGGTATGAACTTTTTGAAGCTGTTCCTGCGGGCGATCGCGCTGGTGCCTGGTGT
>DATHQG010000015.1:0-19574 GCA_035483075.1 Edaphobacter sp.
CGTGCGTTTCTGGGTGGCGAAGTCGACGTAATGGATGCCGAAGCGGTAGGCGTAGCCGTCGGCCCATTCGTAGTTGTCGAGCAGGCTCCAGCAGAAGTAGCCGCGGACGGGGACGCCTTCGGAGACGGCGCGGTGGAGTTGAGTGAGATAGTTGCGGAGGAACATGACGCGGTCGGAGTCGTAGACATGGCCGTCGGGGGTGAGGACGTCGGCGGAGGAGGCCCCGTTTTCGGTGATGTAGATCTCCTTGACGTTCCAGATTTCGGTGGCGAGCTTCGGTCCCCAGTAGAGGGCCTCGGGGCCGACGTGGAGCCAGTTGCTCATCATGTGAGGGAACGAGGCAGGAGCGGGGACGGTGGCGAATCCTAAGGGTGAGTCGTCGGCGCGGACGTAGGATGGGTTGTAGATGTTGAGGCCAACGAAGTCGACGGGTGAGCCGATGGCCTTCATTTCGGCGTCGGTGAATTTGGGTGCGTCGGCCCCGGCGTGGGTGAGGTAGGCATCGGTGTAGCGTCCCTCCATGATTGCGGTGAGGTAGCCGGCGTTTACCTCGCGGTAGGCCTTCTTTGCGGCGGCGATCTGCTCGGGAGTTTCAATGACCGGGACGGTGGTGGTGGCGTTTTCGGCGAGGCCAACTTTGGTGCCGGGTTTGGCGCTGGCGCGGATGGCCTGGACACCGAGGCCGTGGGCGAGCACGGCGTGATGACGGACCTGATTGACGCCAGCGGGTGGCAGCTTGAGGCCAGGGGCGTGGCGACCGTCCCGGTAGCCGATGTCGACGAAGGAACGCATCTCGTTGAGGGTCATGAAGTACTTGACGCGGTCGGAGAGATGCTGGGCGACGTAGCCTGCGTATGTGGCGAAGGCTTCGGAGGCGAAACGGGACTGCCAGCCGCCTTTGTCTTCGAGGGCCTGGGGGAGGTCCCAGTGGAAGAGCGTGCAGTAGGGTTGAATGTTATTTGCGAGCAACTCGTCGACGAGGCGGTTGTAGAAGTCGAGGCCTCTAGGGTTGGGTGCGCCGGCGCCTTGCGGGAAGACGCGCGGCCAGGCGACGGAGAAGCGGTAGGTCTTGAGGCCGAGGTCCTTCATGAGCTGTATGTCTTCCTTGTAGCGATGGTAGTGATCGTCGGCGACGTCGCCGGTGTCTCCGTTGTTGGTCTTGCCTTCGATGTGGGAGAAGGTGTCCCAGATGGAGGGGCCGCGGCCATCCTCGTCGACGGCGCCCTCGACCTGATACGAGGCGGTGGCGGAACCCCAGAGAAACCCCTGCGGAAAGGACCGAGCGGTGGCTGCGGATTTGGTGGTTTGACCTGCGGCCGAGGTGGCCAGATTTGTGAGCGCGGCAGGGGCGATTGCTGCAGACCCAAAGAGGCGGGCGAAGGTGCGGCGGCTAAAACGTTTAAGCACGAAATATCCCTCGGTGAAATGTCAGGGAAGTTTAGCTGCTTCTGCGTCTGCTTGCCAATTGTGGGTGCCGCAGAGGAATTTTGCGGGTAAATATTGTTTCGCTTCGGTGGGGTGAGTTGGTGGAACCAAGAGGCCCGGGCGGAGGGGTTTGCGCCGCGAGCGGTGTTATGGGATTCGGAGTAGTACGCGGGTTATTTTGCAACAGGTGGCGGGTAGTTTTTGAGGAGTTTGGCGACGGCTTTACTGAGATTCTTCTGCTGCTTGTCGGGCTTGGCCTTGGGATCGAGGGTCTTGCTGACGACGCCTCGCCAGACGAGGTCCTTTGCGGTGGAGTTATACATATCGAGGTCGAGTTGGCCGACATAGATGGTTGTAGTTTGGCCAGTGGTTGTGGTCATTCCGCCTCCGCCGTACCACCCTCCTCCATACCAGCCCCCACCGTAGCCCCAGCCTGGACCCATTCCGCTGCTGTAGGAGCTGAATTGCTTCTCTGATCCGACGGCGGTCTGATAGCCGATGAAGAGATCTGCGTTGTCGGAATCGACTGCGGTCAAACCCTTGGTCAGAAGTTGAGAATCGACAGTTGACTTGATCTGTTTGTCGACGATATCGTTCGGCATCTGGGCGCCCTTGATGAGGACCCACTTGTAAGTTTTGAACTTCGAAAAATCAGTACCCTTATCGTAGTTGTAACGGACATCCTGGCAGAGCGCGCTGGTGGCGATCATCAAAGAAAGGGCCATGCCGAGAAACGAAAACCTTCTCATGTTCAGCCTCCAATTTGTGGGCGTCTTTTCTGCCTCGTTCGGTCGGAGCTTGTTAAGGATGACGCTCCGAGTGAATCCTAGGCGGCTGAAACGCTGGAGGAAACTGTTAGTTCTGACAGACGACTTAGGGGAGTTTTGCGGCTTCTGCTCGAGGGTCCCAGTGATCTTTACCGCCGAGGAAATTTTGAGGCAAGTATTGGTTGGCCTGGTCAGCAGAAAGCTGGTGCGACCAAGGGACACGGGCGGAGGTGTCTGCTCCGGGACCTGTTGATCCGAACTCGCCGTAGTAGGCGGTCTTTTCGTTGGCGGGGTTGTTCCAGTTGTTCCATCCGGCGGGATTGAGATCGGCGGGGAGTTCGGTGTTGATATAGATGACGCGGGAGTAGGGGCGCCAGGGACGGCCGAGGCCGATGGTGCTGTGGGCGGAGGTGGCGCTCTTTGCGCCTGGGGTGGCGGCGTCCATTGGCGGGGCGTCGCCGTTGATGCCGCTGGTGACACGACTGTTGAGGATGACGTAGCCGGTGGTCTGGTCTGGTGCGGTGCGGGACTGAGCAGTGAGGTAGCCGGGGCCGTTGGCGTGGAGTTCGCTGTGGTCGAAGACTGCGGTTGCGTTGCCGAAGATGAAGTCGACTCCACCTTCAATATAGGAGTCGACGTAGTACTGGCGGCCGTAGTCGGCGAAGAGGGTGTCCTGATGGCCGAGGAAGCGGCAGTGTTTGAAGATGCTGCGATCGGCGCGGTCGGCTACGGCGACGGCCTGGCCCGTGTTGCCGGCAGTGTTTTCGAAGGTGACGTTGTCGGCTTCAAAGCCGGTGCCGTTGATCTCGACTGTCTCGGTGAAAAAGGTGCCGCCGGCTTGCTTCGCGTTGAGGGAGTTGGTGATGACGACGTCTTCGGGTGATTTACCCATGCCGATGAAGGTGATGTTGGTGTGGTTCTGGGTGACTATGACGCGCTCCTGGTATGTGCCGGGGGCGATCTCGATGTAGACTCGACCGCCGGGGCCGGGCCAGGGATGGTGGTCGAGTGCGTTCTGGATGGTGGGAAAGACTGTTAGGTTCTCGTTACCGGGGTTGGCGTGTGGTGCGGAGGGATCGACGCGGACGTGGACGTCCTGGGCGCGTGCGAGAGTGGACAGGAGGACTGCAGCAAACAGCAGGCTGGTGCGCATACGAGTTAGGTTAGTGGTAAGGGATGGAGTGGGCAAGTTTTGCACTGAGGCAGGTTGCGCGAGGTGAGCGAAGGAGGGTGTGGAGTGGTAAAATGGTTCCTGTGCCGGGTCCTACGCGACGTAATCCCGCCAACCCCGCCAGGTCCGGAAGGAAGCAACGGTAACGGGTAATTATGGGCGCAGTAGGTCGCCCGGTGCACTTTTTTCAATTTCCTTCAACTGCAAAGCGCACCAAGTCGCCCGGTGCACTTTTTTTGTCCCTTCCTGTTTATTTTCCCCACAAAAGAGATGATTGCCGGGTGCGGACATTGCGCCATAAGGTGAGGTGTGCCATTTTTGGATGGAGACCCTGGATCGGGTAGGTGACATGCGTGCGCTTCTCGGAGAGAATGAACTGCGACAGGTGAACGAAGGTTCATTTGTATTGGTCTTTTGTTTTTATTGCAGTGCAACCAGGTGAGGTGAGAGTTTGAGTTTGACGTTGAAGCCGCGGACGCAGGTGCGCGCGAAGATCAGTTCGGTAGGGACGTATGTTCCGCCACGGTTGTTGACCAATGCCGACCTCGAAAAGATGGTTGCGACCAACGACCAGTGGATTACGGAACGGACGGGCATTCGAGAGCGGCACATCGTCGACGAAGGCGTGGCGACGAGCGACCTCGCGGTGGAAGCGACGAAGCGGTGTCTGGCTGCGCGCGGCATCGATGCGAGCGAGCTTGAGGTGATCATCGTCGCTACCGTGACTCCAGACATGTTCTTTCCGGCGACGGCGTGCCTGGTCCAGGACAAGCTAAAGATAAGGGGGGCGTGGGGGTTCGATCTTTCGGCGGCGTGCTCGGGGTTTCCATATGCGCTGCAGGTGGGGGCGAAGCTGATCGAGAGCGGAATGCATAAGAAGGTGATGGTGATTGGAGCGGACGTGATGAGCTCGATCATCGACTATACGGACAGGGCGACGTGCGTGATCTTCGGCGATGGCGCGGGCGCCGTCCTGCTGGAGCCTTGCGCTGACGATGAGATTGGGTTGATCGATTATTTTCACGAGATCGATGGGTCGGGTGCGGCGGCGTTGAATATGCCGGGAGGCGGGAGTCTGCATCCTCCGACTGTGGAGACGGTAGAGAAGAAGATGCACTATGTCCATCAGGACGGGCAGGCGGTGTATAAGTTTGCGGTGCGCAAGATGGCCGAAGCGGCGGAGCTGGTGTTGTCGCGAAATGGAGTGGAGGGCAAGGACCTGGGCTGCTTTATACCGCACCAGGCGAACAAGCGGATCATCCTTTCGACGGCGGAGCGGCTGGGGATGCCGGAGGAGTCGGTGGTCATCAACATCGACCGATATGGGAACACCACCGCCGCCACGATACCGTTGGCGATGCAGACGGCGCTGGATGAGAAGCGGATGAAGAAGGGTGATCTGGTGCTGCTGGCGAGTGTGGGTGCGGGGTTTACTGTTGGGGCGACTTTGTTGCGGTGGGAGTTTTGAAAAAACAGGAAGTAGGGAATAAGGAGTAGCGACGAGGGTTTTTCAGGCTGTTCAGGCCGATTTTTCCCCCGAGTCGTCGGTACATTTTTCTTGACATATATATCTTATAGATATATAGCTTGAAGCTATGAGGACTGAGGGCGGTGCCACTCCTAACGCTTTGCTTGGGCTTTTGAGCCTGGGACCAATGTCGGGATACGACATCCGGCAACTGATTCCTGAGTCGATCGGGCATTTTTGGAGTGAGAGTTACGGGCAGATTTACCCTGGGTTGAAGCGGCTGGCGGGGGCCGGGCTGGTGGCGAAGAAGACGGAACGCAAGAAGGGAAGTCCGGACAGAAATGTGTATTCGCTGACGGCGGAGGGACGCGAACGATTGCGCGAGTGGCTGAAGCTGCCGGTGGCCGAGGAGGTGCCGAGGAACGAGTTGCTGCTGAAGTTGTTCTTCGGAGCGCATGTGCCGGCGGAGGTCAGCCGCGAACATGTCCAGGACTATCTCGAACGGCACCGTAGAAATCTGGAGATGTATGGAGCGATTGTGAAGCGGCTACAGAAGGAAGAGGCGAATGATCCGCAGCTGCCGTTCTGGCTGATGACCCTGAACATGGGACGGCATCACAGCAAAGCTATGGTTGTCTGGTGCAAAGAGACGTTGACCGAGCTGGAGGGGATCGAGCGCGGACACAGAGGGGGTGCGTGATGCATGCAGTGGATCCGTTGTGGATGAAGGTGTTTCTTGGAGTGCATATTGCGGCCGGGACTTCATCGTTTTTGCTGGCTCCGGTGGCGCTGGCCACGGCGAAGGGCGGCAAGCAGCATAAGCGCTGGGGCATGGTGTATTTGTGGTCGATGGGCGTGGTGGCGGCTACCGCGTTGCCGATGGCGCTCTATCGTCCGGTGCTGTTTCTTGCGCTCGTGGCGGTGTTCAGTTTTTATCTTGCATTTTCGGGATTTCGAGTGCTTCGGCTGAAAGACCTGGCGCGGGGCGGCAGCGCGAAGCCGATCGATTGGATCGCGGCGCTGATCTGTTTTGGGGCCAGCGCCTGCCTGGCTGGTTTTGGAGCGTTTCGTCCTGCGTGGGTGCAGGGATTCGGGATAGTGGCCGTTGTCTTTGGATTGATCGGAATGCGGGCTTCGGGCGCGGAGATGTGGTCTTTTGTGCGGAAGCCGAAGGAGAAGATGTTCTGGTGGTACACGCACCTGGGAGGGTTTATTGGCAGCTATATCGCTGCGTGGACGGCCTTCTCGGCGGTGACGCTGTCACAGTTTTTCGGCAGCGCCTGGTATGTGTGGTTATGGCCGACGATCGTTGGGGTACCGGCGATTGCGCTGACCACGGCCTATTACAAGCGGAAGTTTGCTCCAAGAGCGAAGGCGGCGGCGTAGGCTAAGCGGTCGGGTTGGGGCGGTCTACGAGGCCGCCAGGGCGGACGCCGACTGCACGTGAGGTCTTGTAGAGTTGCCAGAAGGCGAATGCGCAACTGACCCCGATGAGCGTCCACAGGACGATAAGGAAGGGAGTGGCGTACTTTGCCGAGAAGCCGTTCCAGAGCCGGACGATGTGCCGGCCGTAGTGGATGCCCAGCCATGCTGCGGTGGAGTGACGCAAGCACCGGCTGATGGTGAAGGTGGTGAGGAACTTCCTGCGCGACATTCTGAGCGCGCCCGCGGCGAGCACGAAGGGGCTGAGCGGCATGGGCGGCGGAAGGATGGCGGGAAGGGCGACCGAGAGGATGGCGTGGTTCTCCATCCATTCGCAGACCCGCTTGAAGATGCGGGCCGGGACGCGCTTTTCGACGAAGGCCATGCCGCCGGACTGGCCTACCTGATAGCTGAAATATCCGCCGAGCGCAGAGCCTGCCGTTGCGAACAAGATGAGCAGGAGCCAGCTGTGGTGTTGGGCAGCCAGCACGATGACCATGATGTCGGTGATGCCGGGAAGGGGTAGCGGAACGAAGGAGCTGTCGACGATTGAGACCAGGAAGACGCCAAAGATGCCGAAGCCCAGCAGCAGATGAAGGAAGGGATTGCGGGCCCCACGACGGACGACCGCGGCCCTGGGTGCAGCAGCTGCGAGGTACCTTGCCGTTGTGGTGGCAGCCGCATAGAACTTCATACCTGATTATGACGTGGATCGGTGCTGGGAAGTCGCAGAAGTTTGCAGATTGATGAATTAGAGGAAGCGAAGGTTGGGAAGCGACGGGAGGACATCGACTTCGGCGGCGAATTGGCGGAAGAGCTCGATGGCGCGGACGCAGTCGGTGTTGAGCACGTAGTGAATGTTATAGGAGAGGTAATGACGGATGGTGGAGGGAGGGATGGCGATGCGGGGGGTCCATTGTTCGACGAGTTTTTCGATGTTGAGGAGACCGTGATTGCGGGAGGCTTCGAGGTCTTCGGTGAGCTCAGCGGGGGTGACGCTGGGTGGGCCGAGGGCTTCGGGGCGAACGGCCCAGACGGCGGCGACCCAGGGGAGGTCGGTGCGGGTGCGCCACTCGTAGGCGAGGTCGAACCATTGACACGGGCCTATAGTGTCTTCGATCTGCTCGCGGGACTCAAGGGCGAGGAGCGCAGGGTCGCCGATGAGGATGGCGGCGTCTGCTGATTGCAGCATGGCGACCGGATCGGCCGCGGCGGGAACCAACTTGGGTCGAGTGTTGAGGAATTTGCGGAAGAGGACCTCGGCGTAGGCGAGGGAGCTGCGCGATGCGGTGTCGGCAGCGATGGTCCTTACTGTGCTGAGGGTGTGAGGGGACTTGATGATGAGTTGAATGGAGCGAACTTCGTTCAGTGAGGCGATGGTGCAGCCGGGGACGATGGCGAGATCGGGCGTGAGAGACGCAATGGGAATGAGGCCAAGGTCGGCTCGGGCGCTAAGGAGCTCGTCGGCACAGAGCGAGGGCTGGGTGTAGTGGAGGGTGTAGCGTTGGGCGAGTTCGGCGGCGAGGGGTGAGTGCTCGAAGTCCCACATGAGGGGAGCGGGATTGAGGAAGTTGATAGCGGCGACACGGAGCATGTTGGGTGACGATGAGGTAATCAAAGGACTAGTTTATTGGATGTTGGGCGAGGGTGCGCGATGCAGAGGGCCGTGGTGAGTTTTTATCAGGACGAGCAAGGGCATTGGGCCGCGCGGCTGGAGTGTGGGCATGGGCAGCATGTGCGGCATGATCCACCATGGATGGTGCGGGAGTGGGTGGTGAGCGAGGCTGGCAGAGCGGCGCGGATTGGGAGCTTGATGGAGTGTAAAAAATGCGATGAAGAGAAGGTTTGATAGTAGGATTCTCGCGATAGACGTGTGTCAATCTGAAGGAGCTGCGTGGGGCCCATGAATTCTATGAATAGACGGGAATTTATCTCATCCTCTGGTGTGGCGGTCCTTGCGCTTGGCAAGGGAGCAACGGTATCAGCGGCTTCTACCGCGCCTACGACAAAGCCTGTGCTGATGAAGCTCGGGTGCCAGAGCCCACCGACGACTGATACGCATTTGAAGTATCTGGCGCGGTATGGGGTGAGGAACATCTGCGGGTATCCGGAGATCGCGGACGGACGCATTTATGCGACGGTGGATGAGTTGAGTCGCATGAAGGACCTCGCGACGAAGCACGGCATCGAAGTCGACTGCGTTGGGCCGACAGTGTTGACGTCGAGTTATATCGACAATGAGAAACACCCTGCAATCATGCTGGCGCAGAGTCCTGAGCGGGACCGTGATATCGAATCGATCCAGACGCTGATCAAGAACTGCGCACAGGCGGGTTTGCCATCCATCAAATACAACATGAGCTTACTGGGTGTGCTGCGCACGGGCAGGACGCCGGGGCGAGGAGATGCGAGCTATAGCCAGTGGAAACTTGCGGACGCGCATCCTAAGACTCCGCTGACTATTGCAGGTCACGTTGATGCGGACATGTTCTGGGAACGGATTACGTATTTTCTCGATCGTGTTATTCCGGTTGCAAATGAGTACAAGATTCGTATGGCGTGTCATCCGCAGGACCCAGGGGTGCCTCCGGAGGGCTACCAGGGTGTGGACCGGGTGCTGGGGACGGTTGATGGATTGAAGAGGTTCGTTGCGATCCAGGAGAGCGAGTATCACGGGTTGAACTTCTGCCAGGGGACCGTGTCGGAGATGCTTGCAGATCCGGGGACGCAGATTTATGACGTGATTCGATACTTTGGGACGCGCAAGAAGATCTTCAATGTGCACTTTCGCAATATCCGCGGGCATAGGAACGATTTTGTGGAGGTCTATCCGGACGAAGGGGACGTGGACCTGGTGAAGGCCATCCGGGTCTATCGGGAGGTCGGTTACCCGTATATGTTGATGCCGGACCATGTCCCAGTTGCGGAGAACGATCCGAACGGGCTGCAGTCGTTCGCGTTTTGTTACGGGTATATTCGGGGGCTGATCCAGTCTTTGGAGAGGGAGGGGTGAGGCGCAAATGCGCTCAAAGTGGGATTGACTTGGCGGAGGGCCGTGATAGTCTCCATCGGATGTAGTTGTCCGGGAGGAAAGATCCGGAGTTAGAGAGCGCGATGAGCACGAACAGTGAAGTGGGAGATGAGACCGGGAAAGAGGATTTTGTCTCAAATGAAGTCTCTGGGAATGTTCGGATTACGACTTTGCCCGACGGACTCATTGTGACTATTCCTGCGACGCGCCCGGCTTCGTCAGCTGTCTTGCCAGGACTTCTATGTGCCTTCCTTTTGTATATGTCCGGAGGACTCGTCCACGAACTGTTGAATAATCTGAATGAAGGCAAAGCTGCAGTGCTTCCTGGCGTGGTCCTTCTCATTTTTTCGTGGATGGTCTTTCAATTGTCTCGTCTGCTGTTTGGACGTAGAGAGGTCCTGCGATGTACAAACGAAGATCTGAATATTATTAAGGTCGATTTCGGATATGCGTGGCGTCGCCGAAGCTTTCTCAGACAGGACATCAAGGGAATTGAATTTGTTGCTGTAGGATTTTCACGGTACGGTTCGGTGACCGGTTTGAGGTTCAATACGGCGGGAAAACAGATCAAGTTATTACGAGGTTTGCGGTCGGTGGAGGCCCAAACGATTTTGACAAAATTGAGCGAACTTGGCTTTGATACGGGGACGAGATCAGTCGATTTCGATGCCGAAGGAGATCGAACAATCTCGTCGTGAATCATTTTGGGGACTGTTCGGTTAGCGCATATTTAGATATAAGCTTGGCGTAAGCAGGTGAATTTAGAAAGCAATAGAACGAGAAGGTGACAAAGAAGTGAAGACGAGCAGCGACGCGGAGCAGTTTGCGCTGAACAGAGTGGATGAGGCGAAGATGGCATGGATGGCGTTGATGTTGACGCCGGGTATGGGGCCGACACGGATTTGGAAGGCGATGGGGCGACTGGGGGAGGCGGAGCGGCTGTTTGAGGCTTCGTTGACGGAGCTGGAAGGGTTGGGCATGCCTGCCGCGGCCGCGCAGTTTGTCTTTGAGGGTAAGGCCAAGGTGGCTGCCGAGGACGAGATTAAGCGGACCACGGAGGCTGGCGCGAGTGTGTTGACGCCAGAGGACGCGGCTTATCCGGAGAGGCTGCGCGAGATCTATGATCCGCCGGCGGTGCTTTGGATTCGAGGCGATGTGACGCAGCTGGCGCGTCCGGGAATTGCTGTGGTGGGGACGCGGCAGCCTTCGCCGTACGGTGCGGGGATGGCGGAGCTGTTGTCGCGAGACCTGGCGAACCGACGGCTGGTGATCTTGAGTGGGATGGCCCGTGGTGTGGATACGGCGGCGCATAAAGGGGCGATTGAGGCTGGCGGGAAGACGGTAGCGGTGTGGGGGACGGGGATCGATGTGGTCTATCCAAAGGAGAACAAGAAGCTGGCGGAGAGTATTGTTGCGACGGGAGGGGCAATTGTGAGCGAGTATCCGCTGGGGACGTTTCCGGCGCCTCAGAACTTCCCGATTCGCAACCGGATTTTGAGTGGGATGAGCGTCGGAGTGCTGGTTATTGAGGCTGCGGAGTACAGCGGGACGCGGATTACGGCGCGGTGTGCGATGGAGCAGAACCGGGACGTTTATGCGGTCCCGGGGAACGTCACAAACAAGAACGCCTGGGGGCCTAACACGTTGATAAAGCAGGGGGCTAAGCTGACCGCGACCTGGGAGGACGTGTGGGAGGACCTGCCTTCGGAGATTCGGCTAGCGCTCGAGGATGAGCGGATGATGGCGGGCGGGGCGGGTGAATCGAAAGCGGGAGGGACTGCATCTCTATTTAATGACGCGCCACTTCCGAAGCATGAGCGGGTCGTCTTCGACAGGCTGAAGCATGACGAATCGATGCAGTTGGATGAGTTGATCGAGCAGTTGGAGCCGGAGTTGGGGTCGGCAGAGATTTTCACTGCGCTGTTCGAACTTGAGCTCGCAGGACGCGTTCGACAGCTTCCGGGGAAAAATTATGTGCGGGCGTTTTGATGTTTATTGGCGCAGTATGGCTTCCGGGGTGACGGAAGGTCGACAAAAGTAAATGTAAGTCTAGGCTGTCGTTTGATTTGACAGTTGATTACCCGTGCGGGTTTTCCGCCGAAAGATGTTGTATGGTTATGACCTTCTGGAGGAATTTTCGTCAGTTGAAGAATTGTGGCTAGATGACGCGTTTGCAGAAAGCGTGTTAGGTTCGCAAGGGAACAAGGAAGACCTGGAACGTTTCGCCTCGGCGACGCGTTCTGATGAATGAAGGGAAATAATGGCTAGATCACTTGTGATCGTGGAGTCGCCGGCGAAGGCGAAGACGATCGGGAAATATCTCGGCAACGACTACGTGGTAGAGGCCTCGATTGGCCACATCATGGACCTGCCGAAGAACGACATCGGCGTGGAGCTGAAGAACCGGACGTTTGAGCCGACGCTGATCGTGTCTCCGGGGAAGGAAAAAGTTGTTGAGAGGTTGAAGAAGCTGGCGGCGAAGGCGGACATGGTCTACCTTGCGCCGGACCCGGACCGCGAAGGAGAGGCGATCGCCGCGCATCTGTCGATGCAGCTGCTGCCGATGGTGAAGGACAAGGCGAAGGTGCGGCGGGTCACGTTCAACGAGATCACGAAGAAGGCGGTGCAGGCTGCGTTCCAACACGCCCGCGATATTGATGAGAACCTGGTGGACGCGCAGCAGACACGCCGGGTGCTGGACCGGCTGGTGGGGTATCAGGTTTCTCCGCTGCTGTGGGACAAGGTGCGGCGAGGACTGTCGGCTGGGCGAGTGCAGACGGTGGCGCTGCGGCTGATTGTAGAGCGCGAGCAGGAGATCAGCGCGTTCAATCCGGTGGAGTACTGGACAATCGACGCTGTTCTGCAGCCGACTGCCGGCAAGCAGAGTTTTACTGCGCGATTTGTCGGCGTGAATGGGACGCCATCGCGGGTCGCGAATGGCAAGGACGAAGAGGGGAAGGAGCTCTTTCTGGCGAATGCGCTGCCGGACAAAGAGGCGGTCGATGAGGCGGTCGGCGAGCTGGAGCATGCGAAGTGGAGCGTGCGTTCGGTAGAGAAGAAGGAGCGCAGAAGCAATCCAAGGGCGCCTTACACGACGAGCAAGCTGCAACAGGACGCGTCCGGACGACTTGGCTTCAATGTGCGACGCACGATGGGTGTGGCGCAGCGGCTGTATGAGGGCGTTGAGATTGGAAGTGAAGGCACCGTCGGTCTGATTACGTATATGCGTACCGACTCGACGCGTGTGAGCCCGGATGCGATTGCGGAGGCGCGCGAATTTATCGGCAAACTTGGGAAGCAGTATCTGCCCGCGACGCCGAACGAGTATGCAGGGAAGAAGCAGGAGCAGGCACAGGACGCACACGAAGCGATTCGACCGACGAACGTTGAGTTCACACCGGATTCGATACGGAAGTACCTCTCGGATGAGCAGTTCCGGTTGTACAAGCTGATCTGGCAGCGGTTTGTGTCGAGCCAGATGACGCCGGCGGTCTTCGACCAGACGACGGTGGACATTGTGGCCCAGGCGAAGCAGGCCTATGACTTCCGCGTGACCGGCAGCGTGCTGAAGTTCGACGGGCACCTGAAGTTTGACGAGGAAGACAAGCGGGCCCGGCAGGCAGCGAAGGACAAGGCAGCTAAAGAAGAAGCTGCGGCGACGCCTGCCGATCGGACGGGCCAGGAGGCACAGGCAGACGGCGACGAGGAGGCCGAGAGCAGGTTGCCCGAGCTGAGCGAAGGCGAGGCGCTGCGTTTGGAGAAGCTAGACCCGCAACAAAAGTTTACCCAGCCGCCGCCGCGGTACAACGAAGCGAGTCTGGTGAAGACGCTTGAGGAAAAGGGGATCGGGCGCCCTTCAACTTATGCGTCCATCATTAATACAATCCAGGACCGCGATTATGTGAAGAAGATCCAGGCGAAGTTTGTTCCGACGGAGATTGGGACGGTCGTCACGAAGCTGCTGGTGAAGAACTTCCCTTACATCTTTGACACGGCGTACACGGCTACACTCGAGGGCGAACTGGACGCTGTTGAGGACGGTCAGGAACGGTGGACCGATCTGCTGAATGGCTTCTACGACCACTTCGAAAAGGAGCTGAGCGTGGCCGGGAAGAACATGGAAGACATCAAGCGGATGGAGGAGCCGACGAAGGAGATTTGCGACAACTGCGGCGCTCCGCTGATTCTGAAATGGGGCAAGTTTGGGAGCTTCTACTCGTGCAGCAACTTCACGAAGGTGAAGCCGATGACGATCGCGGCAGGACCGTGGAAGAAGGACGCCAAAGCGGTGACGAAGAAGGTCACAAAGGCGTTCCAGTTTCCCTTGATCGTGAAGGCGACGACGGAGGACGTGACCGAGTATTCGAAGGAGGTCGACGACGCGAAGGAGATGGCGGCAGCGATCGGTGAGGCGGCGGAACAAGGCAAGAAGGTGACCGTCGAGCCGGTGAGCTGCGACTTCACCAAGGAGAACTTTGCTGCAAAGCCTGATCTGAGCGCGCCCGGGGCGGACGAGGTCGCCGAGGAGGAGTTCTGCGACAACTGCGGACGCGTGATGGTGTTGCGGAACGGACCGTGGGGGCCGTTTATGGCTTGTCCTGGTTATAACGAAGATCCGCCGTGCAAGACGATTCGCAAGCTGAACCAGAAGGTGCAGCAGAAGCCTCCGGTGCAATTGGACGAGGCATGCCCGAAGTGCGGGAAGCCATTGCTGCTGAGGAACGGGCAGTATGGCGAGTTCATCAGCTGCAGCGGATATCCGAAGTGCAAGTACATCAAGCAGGAGCTGTTGGATGTGAAGTGCCCGAAGGACGGCGGCGACATCGCTGTGCGTAAGACAAAGCGCGGCGACGTGTTCTATGGCTGTGTGAACTATCCGAAGTGCGACTTTGCGTCGAACTTGAAGCTGGTGGACCAGGTCTGTCCGAAGTGCGATAGTGCTTATGTTCTGGAAATGAAGAACGACAAGGGGACGTACCTGGTGTGCCCAAATAATCGCGAGGCGCTGCCTAAGAGACGCAAGAAGAAGGGTGCACCGGAGGAGGAGCCAACGACTCCACCTTGCACATACCAGAAGAAGATCGCGGGACCGGAGCCGGTGCCGGTGATCGAACGGCCTGATCCGGAGAAGACCCGGGCAGTTGTTGAGAGCGTAGCTTAACCGATGGTAAGGGAGTAGGAATGGCGACTGCAGCGGACGCGGAGTTGGTATTGAGGCTGTACGAACTCCGAAGGGAAGAGACGTTACGCAAGGCGAGGCGGTTTCTCGTATTCGAATTCAATCCAAAGACCTTGGAAGAGCTGCGTGCAGTGACACGGGACACCAAGTCGCAGTACAACCCGTATTGGCGACAAGCGATGAGCTTCTGGGAGATGGCGCATTCAATGGTGTTGCGCGGCGCGGTCGACCCGGACCTGTTTCTGGACTCGAATGTCGAAGGGATACTTATCTACGCCAAGTTTCACCACTTCCACGCGGAGACGGAGAAGCAGAGCGGCAACCCGTTTATGGGGAAGACGGCGGAGCTGATTGCGAAGTATCCGGCGGCGAAGGCGCGGTATGAGGCGTTCCTGAAGACCTTCGGAGTGGCGAATTAACTTACATTGCGACCGGACTACGGGAGACCCACGGGACGTTTCATTTTTGCATCATTTCTGTTACAAATGAGATAAGGACCTAAGGATCCGGACTTCACGGTGACGGCCCGCTAACGCGATGTGCCCGCTGTAAATTGTTGAAAAGAATGCAGGTAGTGGATTATGGCAAAGGCAGTTTGGAATGGCCAGACGCTGGCCGAGAGTGAAAAGACAGAGATGGTTGAGGGAAATATTTATTTCCCGGAAGAGTCGGTGAAGCGGGAGTTTCTCAAGGCAAGTTCAACGACCTCCAGTTGCCCATGGAAGGGGCAGGCGCGGTACTACACGATCGTTGTGGACGGGCAGGAGAACCCCGATGCGGCGTGGTACTACCCGGACCCGAAGCCGGCGGCACGCAATGTGAAGCATCATGTAGCGTTCTGGCGTGGCGTCGAGATCATCAAGTAGCTGTCAAATGAGTGTTTGAGCGGGAGGGGCCTCGGCCTCTCCCGTTCGCCTTTAGTAGGCCTCTGCCCGGTCGAGCGGAAGGCGAACCTGGAAGCAGGTGGCCCCGGGCTTGGATTCGACGGTAACGAAGCCGGAGTGCTTGTTGACGATGCGTTGGACGGCGTCCAGGCCGAGCCCAAGGCCGCGGCCGGGGGCCTTGGTGGTGAAGAACGGCTCGAAGATGCGTGAGCGAATTGCGGGGTCGATGCCGGGGCCGGAGTCCCAGACCTCGACGAGCGCGAGCTGCCCGCTGAGATGGGTGGTAAGGCGAAGGGTCCCCATGTCATTCATGCTCTCAAGAGCATTTTCGATTAGGGCAGTCCAGACCTGATTAAGCTCGCTGCCATAGGCGCTGACGGGCGGGAGATTCGGATCGAATTCGAGTTCGACCTTGACGTTTTTGAGCCGCGAATTGAACATCACGAGTGTGTTTTCGAGCGACTGGGCAAGATCGACGTCCTGAATGGGCGCCTGGTCCATGTAGGAGTAGTCCTTGATGGCGCTGATGAGGTCGAAGATGCGGACGGTGGAGTCGACGACTGTTTCGGCCATGCGCTCGACGCGGAGGGAGCTGGCGACGGTGGCGACGGCGACGGGAAGGACCTCGGGGCGCGTGATGGCTGCAAGCTCGTCGAGTAAGTCAATGGGGAGGTTAGTCTCAGAGAGGGCTGGGGCTATTGTCCACGGTTCGGGAACATTATGGGCCTCGAGCCAGCGGACGATCGCCGCCTCGCGGTCGGTGGTGGCGAGAGGGCTTACCGGGCCCTGCGCGTGGCCCGAGAAGGCAGACATGCGGGACCGGGCGTACTGCACCCAGTTGCGGTAGCCCTCGATCTCCTGTTCGGAGAGACAGAGGTTACCGAGACGATACTTCTGGTCTCCATAGGCACGGAGTTCGCCGAACAGGCTGGCGGCGCTACGCTGGGCTGCGGAGGCGGGGTTGTTGAGCTCATGGCTGAGGTTGGCGGCAAGCTTGCCGAGGGCGTTGAGCTTCTCGGACTGCTGTTCCAGGCGGGTGACCTCGCGGACCCGATCAAGCAAGGCGGAGACGCAGCGCTGGCCCATCGACGGAATGGCGATCAGCATCTCGGGGAAGAGAGACTGGTCGATGTCGAGCGCCCATGTAGGGCCTACGGAGTATCCGTCGCCGCCGTAGGTCTTCATGCGGGAGTAGGGGAGTTTGCCGGTCATCTGGCCAGCGCGGCCGATGAAGAGGGCAATCGGGCCTGAGCGGAGACGTCGTACCTGGACCTCACCTCTGAGGATGAAATTCAGACTGACGGCGGGTTCGCCTTCGCGGAAGATGAGAGAACGGTCTTCGCCCATTCGCTCCTTGCCGTGAGTGGCGAGCCACGCGTACTCCTGTTCGCTGATACCGTCGAGCGGAGCGACTGTGCGGAGGGCGGCGATGATCTCCGGAAGTGGCGTTGGTTCGGCGGGGGGGCCGGCGAGGACCGGCTGCTCGGCCTGCGGCTGCGTGGAAAGCAGGCTTTCGTAGCTGTTCAGAGTGGCCATCTGGGAAGCTCCTTCTGCTGCTTGTGCGTCGAATCGTTTCTGTTAGTTTACGTCTCCATTGTTGCAGGAGTTCCGAATCCGTAGTGTTTCCTCATTACCATCGGGAATGAGGGGAGCGGTCTGGAAGCGAGGAGGCGACATCTGGTTTAGATGCCGCCTGTTTGACTTCGATTTGTGAAATTTGTACTTATCTTTCGATCCTGGTGGTGGTTAGGCTTTCTGGACCTGGCCGTCTTTCACGACGACGGGGTCGAGGAAGGGCATGGACTTGCGAAGTTCGGCGCCGACTTTTTCGATCTGGAGCTCGGATTCCGCCTTGCGGATGCGGGCGAACTCTTTGCGGCCCGTTTCGTTCTCGGCGATGAATTTTTTGGCGAAGCTGCCGTCCTGGATGTCATTTAAGAGGGACTTCATCGCCTTTTTTACCTCGGGGGTGACGATGCGGGGGCCAGCCACGTAGTCACCCCACTCGGCTGTATCGGAGATGGAGTGGCGCATGTACTCGAGGCCGCCACGGTACATCAGGTCGACGATGAGCTTGAGCTCGTGGAGGACCTCGAAGTAGGCGAGTTCGGGTTGATAGCCGGCCTCGACTAGGGTCTCGAAGCCTGCTTTGACGAGGGCGCTGGTACCTCCGCAGAGGACGGCCTGCTCGCCGAAGAGGTCGGTCTCGGTCTCTTCGGTGAAGGTGGTTTCGAGTACCCCGGCGCGAGTGCAGCCGATGCCTTTTGCGTAGCTGAGGGCGAGTGCGAGCGCAATGCCGCTGGCGTCCTGTTCGACGGCGACGAGACCGGGGATGCCGCCGCCTTCGGTGAAGACCTCGCGGACACGGTGGCCAGGGCCTTTGGGGGCAACGAGAGATACATCGGCCGTGGGCGGCGGCGTGATGGTGCGGAAGCGGATGTTGAAGCCGTGGGCGAACATGAGCGTGACGTTGGGCTTCATGTTGGGGGCGATCTCGGCGTGGTAGACCTTGGCGGCGGTCTGGTCGGGCGTGAGGTTCATGATGACGTCGGCCCATTTGCTGACGTTTGCGACGGTGTCGACGACGAGGCCGGCTTTGCGGGCGCGGTCGGCGTTAGGCGAGTCGGGGCGGAGGCCTACGCGGACGTCGACGCCGGAGTCCTTGAGGTTGAGCGCGTGGGCGTGGCCCTGCGAGCCGTAGCCGATGATGGCGACTTTCTTTGCCTGGATGAGGGAGAGGTCTGCGTCTGCGTCGTGGTATGCCTTTGCCATTTTTCGTTCAATCCTTTGCGGGAGACGTACTCCCCTGTTTTGGTCTAAAGTCTTCGAATCATTGCGCTTAAGTCTGGACTAGGGGCGGTCGCGATTTCCGGGGGTCACTTTTTTTGTGCTGCTCTGATTTTATTCCGCTTTCACTTCATTTCCTTATTCCTCTTCCTTTTCGTCGATTTCGGGAGGATCGTCGGGGTCGTCTGCGCCCTGTTTTTCGGGGAATGTGGGTTGGTTGGGATCGCTTGGGTCGGGGGTGCCCAGGGCTTTGAGGACGCGACTGGTATGGTGGCCTCGGCGCATGGCCATGCGGCCGGTGCGGGAGACCTCGAGGATGGTGTAGCCGCTCTCGGTGATGACCTGGATGAGGCCTTCGATCTTGGAGGAGCTGCCGGTGAGCTCGAGCATGATGGACTCGGGGGCGAGGTCGACGACGCGGGCCTTGAAGACGGTGGCGAGCTCGAAGATCTGTGAGCGGGAGTGCTGGCCGAGGGGGTGCGAGGGGCCTGCGCCTACCTTGAGGAGGCAGAGCTCGCGGATGACGGCGTCGGCGCGGCCGACCTCATCGACGTCGACGGTGATCTCGAGTTTGTAGAGCGAGGCGCGGATGCGGTGGGCGGCGTGGTCGGGTGCCTCGCAGACGATGGTCATGCGAGAGACGTCGGTGCGTTCGGACTCGCCTACGGTGAGCGAGACGATGTTGATGTTGAGACGACGGAAGAGTGAGGCGACTCGCGTGAGGACGCCGGGTTTGTCCTGGACCAGGGCTACGAAGGTGTGGAGCATAGGACCTCAGGGATTAGGGAATAGGGTGTAGCGAGTAGAAAGCGACCTGGTGTCAGTTTTGCGGTTGATGAGGGTTCTCGTCGGAGTGGGGTAGCGTGCTGTTTGGTGGGGCGGGGAATACGGGTATGTATGTTTTGGGGACCTCGAAGAGGATCAGTTGGCCCGGGTGGGCCTTTGGCTGGGCAGAGCTGCAGAGATTGCCGGTGGTGATTCCGGTTTTGAGGATGGTGTCGATGGCGTAGTTGGTGTAAAGTTCGCCGCGCGGCCGGCAGTCGGCGTACATGTTTGCGAGGATGCGGATGATGGTCGCGTTGCCGTAGTCCACAGAGATAATGCCGTTTTTGTCGGTGGCCATGGCGACGGAGCCGATCTGGTCGACTTTGAGTGCTACGTTTAATCTTTCGTTGGGGACCGGTTTGTTGGTTTGGGCGTTGATGATTTTGATGTGGAGGGGTGGAGATTGAGCGGAGGCGATCGAAGAAAGGAACAAGCAGCAAACCAATACGGTCATAGGTGATAGTGAAAGCGCCAAAGGCGCGGCCCTATACCAGCATGGGGTGAAGCCCCATGTACGGTTAGCCGTGGAGTAAGAGGTGGGCCGACGGATTTGAATGCCCTGATTCGTTACATCGATAGTCAGGAGATGCATCATCGGAAACAATCGTTTCAGGA
>DATHQG010000016.1:0-5037 GCA_035483075.1 Edaphobacter sp.
GAGGAGGAGATCGCGGAACTTGCCCAAGGCGTGTTTGCGGATGTCATCGCGTTCGTAGGCCGTGGTGTACCACTGGTCGGAGTCTTTACCGATGTAGATGTTGAAGTGATTGAACCAGAAGTCGGTCATCACCTCCTGGAGTTGGCGCTCGGAGAGGATGGCGCGAAGGAACTTTGCCTGGGAGAGCTCGTTGATGATCTGGTAGGAGGCGCCGATGTTGGCGGCCATGCCATTGAAGAGCTCGCGCTCGCGGGGGTTGAAGTCGTTGAGGAGGAGATTTTTCTGGTCGCCTGCGACGTAGGTGGTGAAGGCGATGCGGTCGGGCACGGGCAGCTTGATGAGCGCGGCCATGCGCTGGTTCTTGGGGAGGGTGAAGAGGTCTCCGGCGATGCGCGCGGCTGCGGCCTGGTCGGCTTTCTTCTGCTCGGCGAGTTCGGCTTCAGTGGGTGGGGTGATGGTGGGCTGGCCGTTGGCGTTGATCTTTTTGGCGTCGAGGTCTTTGTTGTATTTGTAGACCTGCACCTCGTACATGGCTGCGAGGTTGGGGTCGACGGGGTACGGGCGCTTGCCTTCGGCTACCTGCTGGACTGTGCCGCGATCCGGGAAGAGGAGGAGGGCCTGGTCGGGCTGCATGTTGAGGGTGGAGTAGTCGTTGAGACGCTTGTCGAGGACCGGGTCGGGAACGCTGGCTGGATTAAGTTGCTGCTCGAACCATTTTTCGGGGGTGATGGCGAGGACCTGTTCTAGATCGCCGGGGCGGGGACCGAAGGTGAAGCGATTGAGGAGTTGCTGGGCCCGCTCTTGCTCGGTGAGCGGGGGGAGCGGGGCGGGCTTTGCCGCAGCTGAGGGTTTGGGTTTCGCGGTGGGTTTTTTCTGGGCGTGTAGAGGCAGGGTAGACAGCAGGACGAGCGCCAGGGCGATCCTACGCATAGAAGTGCCTCTCTCCCTTAGACCGGATATGGCACAGCAAGTTGCGAGACCTTCCCATGGGGTACCCCCTTATTGCCCGCGCGTAAACTTATTATTATCAGCATTTTACAGGAAGGGTCTGCCTGTAAAATCTTCAAAATAAATGGCTTACGTCCAAATTATTCCAAACAAATAGGTTAGCCTGATTGGCTCTACCGATGTCCAGAATATTTTGCCCCTAATTTAAGTATAGCGAACGGAGAGGGGGAGTTTGCCACCTGGGATCTCGTTTTATTTGAGAGATTTAGCAGGTTTTGGGACTTGACAACCGATTTCTGGGCTGAAATTGAAGAAAAAAGTTGTAAGTGGTTGGAGGAGAAGGAGAAGGCAGGTTTGGAATAGCGGAAGATGCAAAAACAACGGCAAAAGCGAAATGCGCGGGTGTCTCAAGGTCGTTAAGAAACCCTCATCCGCGTCCCTCTTCTGTGTCGAGTCGTCACACATCGAGGAATGGTTTATTCAGTTGTTCTGAAGATGGAGACGTGACATGTCAGCTAACGCTCAAGTTCTCAGCAGATCCCGGGTCCTGGTGTCAGAGGGACCTTTGAGATCCGGATGCTTTGCGATTGCACTAATGTGGATCGCAGCTTGCTCGCCTCGATCGGCCCTCGTCTGCCAGACGGTCAGTCTGGACACCGCATCCCACTTTGCATACGACGCGTCAACCCCCCTAGATCTAAGGCAGGTATCGACCGAGAAGCGCGGCAGTGTGACGATTCAGGAGATCACATACACTGGCCCGCACGGAGGAGTGGTGCCTGCCTCCCTTGTGTTTCCAAGCGGTAGTGGAAAATTCGCTGCTGTGATCTGGGGACACTGGCTGATGCCGAACGCAACAAATTCTAATAGAAGCGAATTTCTGGAGGAGGCTATCGCCCTCGCACCCGCGGGCGTAGTCTCCCTTTTGATCGACGCTCCTCAAGCTCGACCCGGATTCAAAGCCACCCCAAATCCGGTCTTGGTTGCGCAGCAAGTGGTCGACTTGCGCCGTGCCGTCGACCTATTGCTTTCGCGGCCAGACGTGGATCCAAAGCGCATGGCCTATGTGGGGCACAGCTGGAACGCCGGCACTGGCGCCATACTTGATGCATTAGACAAGCGATTCACAGCGTTTGTGTTCATGAGTGGTCCACAATCTACACGACAATATGTTCTCTCGTCCGATTCACCCCGCATGGTGTCGATGCGGAAGAGCGCCGACATGGCCAAGGTTGAGCAGACGCTTCAAACGAATGCATGGGCTGACCCCGCTTCCTACGCAGGACAGTTTGGTCCTGCAGCTGCCCTATTTCAATATGGCTTGCATGACGAAGACTGGGTCCCTCTACAAGATGCGAAAGACTACTTCGCGATGAGCTCGGGACCGAAAGAGGCCAAGTTCTATGATTCGGACCATGCGTTGACCCAAGGTGCAGAGAAAGATCGGGACGAGTTCTTGAAAAAACACCTCGACCTTGCCCCGTGAGGGTCCAGATACAGACTGCAATCGATAATTACGTACACAACCAGTGAAAAGGAAAACGTGCTTCACGCCGCTTGGCTCCCAGTTGTCGCCAGATTGGAAGCCACGCAGCGACGATCTTCGTTCGAGCGAGGAGTTTCGCGGCAGCCTCCTTATGCGGTGGTGGATCGGGCCGGGGTGAGGCGCGATTTCTTGAGGCGTTGCATGGTGGCGTAGGCGATGCGGGCGAGAAGGAGGACGGTGAGGACGGCAGTGACCTTCCAGGGGGCGTAGTTGCCGCTCTTGACCAGCCACCAGTAGTGGATGATGCCGCAGATGGCTGCCACGTAGACGAGGCGATGGAGGCGCTGCCAGTTTTTGCCGCCCATGCCTCGCATGATGAAGGCGGGTGAGGTGAGGGCGAGGGCAAGGAGGATGGTCCAGGCCAGGAGGCCGACCTGGATGAAGCGGCGCTTGACGGCGTCGTCGACCATGTGAGGCCAGATCAGCTTCCACTGAGTTACGAGTTCGCCGGGGTGTCCAGCGCGTAGACCGGCGAGGGCGGTGGTGATGTCGTAGCCGGAGAAGAGGAAGATGTAGGTGGCGAGATGGAGGGTCGCATAGAAGAAGGCATAGAGGCCAAGGAGACGGCGGAAGCGGATGAGCCAGGCAATGCGGGGCGAGAGGCGGCGGATTGGCGTAATAGCGAGGGACGCGAAGAGGAGATAGAGCGTCCAGTCGCCGGTGAAGTGAGTGATGTAGTTGATGGGATCGGCGTAGTTGGCGAGTGCAGGTGAGGTAAAGAGATGAACGAGCCAGAGGAAGGGGACGAGGCAGAGGACATGGAGGAGGGTTTTGAGGACGATGATGGCGCGCTTGGACATTTCTAGGCTGGAGTTAGTTTATTGGGTGGAACGATTGGATCGGGTCGTAATTTTTGAAGACCGCGCGAAGCGGTGGCAAGAGCAATGGCAAAGGCAAAAGCAAACGCAGATTCCTCCGCTGCGCTACGGAATGACAACCAAAAGAGCGGGCAACAGCAAGAACAACGGCAAAAGCAAAAGCAGAATCCTGCTGTGCCGCGGAATGACAGCCCAAAAGAGAGGGCTACGACAAGGGCAACAGGAACGGTACGGGTAAGGTGAGATCTCTAGTAGTTCTTTTTGAGGTCCATGCCGGCGTACAGGCTGGCTACCTGGTCGGAGTAGCCGTTGAACATCAGCGTTGGGATGGTGCGGGGGAGAAGGCTCGAGTCGATGCGACGCTCGCGGGCCTGTGACCAGCGGGGATGGTCGACGTTGGGGTTTACGTTGGAGTAGAAGCCATACTCGTTGCTGTTCTGCTCGTTCCAGGTAGTCTGGGGCTGCTTGTCGAGGAAGTGAAAGCGGACGATGGATTTTCCTGACTTGAAGCCGTACTTCCATGGGAGGATGACCCGGATCGGCGATCCGTTCTGGTTGGGGAGGACCTGGCCATAGCAGCCAAAGGTGAGCAGGGCGAGTGGGTTCATGGCCTCGTCCATGCGAAGGCCCTCGCGGTAGGGCCAGTCGTAACCGAAGGCCCGGTCAGGCATCTGTTTCCTGTCGTTGAGGGTAAAGAACTGGACGTATTTTGCACTGGGCAGAGGCTCGCAGAAGTTGATGAACTCGGAGAGCGAGTAGCCGTCCCACGGAATGACCATGGACCAGGCCTCGACGCAGCGATGGCGGTAGACGCGGCTTTCGAGGGGTCGATAGCGGAGGAGGTCGTCGATGTTGACGGTCTGGGGCTTCTTGACCATTCCGGTGACCTGGACGGTCCAGGGGCGGATCTGGAGGGTGTGGGCGTTGTGGGCAGGGTCGGACTTGTCGGTGCCGAACTCATAGTAGTTGTTGAAGGTGGTGGCCTTATTGAAGGGTGTCTGCGCGTCCGGAACGGTGTATTTACTCGGGACGGTCTGGAGTTGGTCCGCCGCGTGCACCGTGGTCGGGGGATTGACTAGATCGGGGACGTAGCGTGCGGCCAGGGCGCCGGCGCCCAAGGTCGCGGCCCCGGTGAGGAAACGGCGGCGGTCAGTCTGGTGCTGCTCGAAGACGTGCTGCGGGGTGATGTCCGAGGAACGAACGGTCGATTCAAGGCTGACGGATTTGCGGAGAAGCATCGAGGTGATTCCCTTCCGGTTGCAGGACTGCTCTCTAATGATATGACGCTGAATCCTGCTACTGGTTACAGTACGACGGGAATGTGCGGGTGGATGGGCTTTGGCGCGTGATTTGGGGTGGTTGGGTGTGAGAGATTAGAAGTCAATGGTTTCTATGCGAGTATTTGCTGGTTGGAGTGCAGTTGCGGCGATGGTGATCGCCGTGGGGGGTGTCGGCGGTGCCTTTGGGCAGGAGGTCCGCGACCCGGCGAACCTGGCGGGAGAACGGGTGCGGGCCTCGGTCACGGAAGACCCGATCCCGGCGAACAAGGGCGCGCTGGCGCTTGAGCAGAGCCTGATCAAGTTGAGGACGCGGGCCAGCCTGATGATGATCGTGGCGCATCCTGATGATGAGGACGGGGGAATGCTGACGTACGAGGCCCGGGGACATGGGGTCCGAACAGCGACGTTGACGCTGACACGCGGCGAGGGCGGGCAGAACCTGATG
>DATHQG010000017.1:0-6852 GCA_035483075.1 Edaphobacter sp.
ACGGCCGCACTCAGGGCACGACCGGCATGCTCGACTCGCTGCCCTACCGCAACGACGCAGCCATCGTCCTTCGCCGCCTCATGCGATCGCTCCCCACCCGCACCGGAGTCCTCGGCGTCGCGACCTGCGATAAAGGCCTGCCCGCGATGATGATGGCCCTCGCCTCTTCCGGCAAATTACCCAGCGTCCTCATCCCCGGAGGCGTCACGTTGCTCCCGGAGAACGGCGAAGACGCCGGCAAGGTCCAGACCATCGGCGCTCGCTTCGCCCAGCACCAGATCACCCTCCAATACGCCGCCGAGATCGGCTGCCGCGCCTGCGCCACACCCGGCGGAGGTTGCCAGTTTCTCGGGACCGCCGCAACCTCGCAGGTCATCGCCGAAGCTCTCGGCCTCGCCCTCCCTCACTCCGCACTGGGTCCCTCCGGACAACCCATCTGGCTCGACGCCGCCCGTCGCTCCGCCCGCGCCATCCTCCGGATGCGCCAACTCAACATGGGCACCTCCGACGTCCTCACCGACGCCTCCATCAACAACGCCTTGGTCGTCCACGCGGCCTTCGGAGGCTCCACCAACCTCCTCCTCCACGTCCCCGCCATCGCCCACGCAGCAAAACTCCATCGCCCGACAGCAAAAGACTGGATCCACATCAACCGCCAGGTCCCCCGCATCGTCGACGCGCTCCCAAACGGCCCCGGAAACTACGCCACCGTGCAAGTCTTCCTGGCGGGCGGCGCAACCGAGGTAATGCTGCATCTCCGCCGCGCCGGACTCCTCGACACCACCGCCAGGACCGTCACCGGCGAAACCCTCAACACCACCCTCGACTGGTGGCAGGACAGCCCCCGCCGTCACGCCCTCCGCAAAAATCTCCTCGAGCAGGACGGCATCGACCCCGATAACGTCATTATGTCCCCCGACCGCGCTCGCTCCCGCGGCCTCACCTCCACCGTCTGCTTCCCAGTGGGCAACCTCGCCCCCGAAGGCTCTGTCATCAAGAGCACCTCCATCGACCCGACCCTCATCGTCGACGAAAAATACCACCACCTCGGTCCCGCCAAGGTCTTCACCACCGAAGCCGCCGCGATCCACGCCATCAAAACCAGCCAGATCGTCGAAAACGACGTTATGGTCCTCATCTGCTGCGGCCCCGCCGGCGCCGGCATGCAGGAGATCTACCAGATCACTGCCGCCCTCAAGGCACTTCCCTTCGGCAAACACGTCGCCGTCCTCACCGACGCACGCTTCAGCGGCGTCTCTACCGGTGCCTGTATTGGACACATCTCTCCTGAGGCCCTCGCCGGAGGCGCCTTAGGCAAGCTTCAAAACGGCGACCAGATCGAAATCACCATCGACCGCAAAAATCTCACCGGTACAGTCGACTTCGTCGGCACTTTGAACGGGACGATGGCCCCCGACGTTGCCGCCCAATTTCTTGCCGAGCGAGGACCCCGTCCAGACCTTGCGCCCCACCCCGAACTCCCCGACGACACCCGTCTCTGGGCCGCCCTCGTTCATGCCAGCGGAGGCATCTGGGGCGGTTGCGTCTACGACGTCGACTCCATCATCACCCTCCTCGACAAAGGCAGCGAGGCGACCGCCTCAGAATCCGCAACCCACTCCGTCACTCCAACCCACTAGGAAGGTCTAAAGCCTTGATACTCTACCGCACCGCAGACGCACTCTACGTCGAACAGGACGGCAAGCTTTACCGCCTCGTCGAAAACTCGCTCGACGCATTGATCGCCCACGACAAACTACACAGCCACCTCTCAGCGCACATAGCAAAGTCCTCACCCACCGGCGATCTGGTCCACACAAAGCTCGAAGCCCCCATCGGCAACCAGGAGGTCTGGGCCTCCGGCGTCACCTACTACAGCAGCCGACGTGCCCGCATCGCCGAATCAAAGGACGCAGGCGGCGGAGACTTCTACGACCGCGTCTACACCGCCGAACGCCCCGAGCTCTTCTTCAAAGCCGTAGCCCACAAGGTCGCAGGCCCCAACAGCCACGTCAAAATTCGCCGCGACGCCACCTGGTCCGTTCCCGAACCCGAGCTCACTCTGCTAATCAACCCACGTGCCCAGATCATCGGCTACACCGTCGGCAACGACATGAGCTCTCGCGATATCGAAGGCGCCAACCCTCTCTATCTCCCGCAAGCCAAGGTCTACGACCGTAGCTGCGCGCTCGGCCCCGGCTTGCTCATACGCAGCGAGCCAATGCCGTCCTCCACCCAAATCAAGCTCGATATTCTAAGATCGGACCAAACGGAATTTTCCGCAACCACCACGTTGACCGAACTGAAACGCGATCCAGCGACACTGGTCGAGTACCTCTTCCGCGACCACACCTTTCCCTACGGCTGTTTTCTACTCACCGGAACAGGCATCGTCCCGCCAGACTCCTTCACACTCGCAAGCAAAGATGAGATCCGAATCACGATCGAAGGAATCGGCACCCTCACCAACACCGTCGAATAGCTTAGCGACCACACAACATCAGCAATCATCGAAGGGGAAACACCAATGGATTTAGCTCAGGTATTGATCGACGGCGAATGGCGCTCAGCCGACGCCGAAGGGACCTTCCACGCAGAAAATCCAGCAAAGGGCGAACCCCTCCCGCTCGCCTTCCCCATCAGCCGCTGGTCCGACGGCGATCTCGCCCTCAACGCCGCAACCAGGGCCGCAGCCGAACTCCGCACCATCGACCCAGCAAAGATCGCCGCCTTCCTCGACACCTATGCCAACAACATCGAAGCCGCCTCGGCCAGCATCGTCGCAGCCGCCGCCGAAGAGACCGCCCTCCCGGTCACGCCACGCCTGACGGACGTCGAGCTACCCCGCACCACAAACCAGCTCCGCCAGGCCGCAGCCGCAGTCCGCGAAGAGTCATGGCGCCACGCCACCCTTGACCTCGAAAAAAACATCCGCTCCTGCTTCGCTCCGATCGGCCCCGTCGTCGTCTTCGGCCCCAACAACTTTCCCTTCGCCTTCAACGGCGTCAGTGGCGGAGACTTCGCCGCTGCAATCGCAGCCGGCAACCCTGTCATCGCGAAGGCCCACCCCCTCCACCCCAACACGACGCGCCTTCTCGCCGAACAGGCCCTCAAAGCGGTCGAGACCGCCGGCCTTCCCCACGCCACAGTCCAAATGATCTACAACGTCAGCAACGAAAACGGCCTCAAGCTCGTCAGCGATCCCCGCATCGGCGCCGTAGCCTTCACCGGCAGCCGAAACGCAGGCCTCCATCTGAAACGCGCCGCAGAAGACGCAGGCAAACCCATCTACCTCGAGATGTCCAGCATCAACCCCGTCATCTTCCTTCCAGGCGCGCTCGCCGAACGCTCCGAGCAACTCGCCCAGGAGTTAGTCGACAGCGTTCTCGCGGGCTCCGGCCAGTTCTGCACCAGCCCCAACCTCCTCCTCGTCTTCGAGACCCCACAAACCACCCCTTTCCTCGCACAGATCGCGAAGTCCTTCACCGAGCGCCCGGCGCAGCCTCTTCTCTCCGCCGCAGGCCGCAAGCAACTCCATCAGGGAGTCGCCGCACTCACCACCGCCGGGGCGCAACTCGTCACCGGTGGAGACTCCGCCCCCGGCGAAGGCTACCGCTACGCCAACACCCTTCTCCGAGCTACCGCGGCCCAGTTCCTCGCCGCACCCCACGACCTGCAGCGCGAGATCTTCGGCAACGCCACCCTCGCCGTCATCGTCAACACGCAACAGGAGCTCCAGTCCATTCTCCGCCTCCTCGAAGGCAACCTCACCGGCACCATCTACTCAGCAAAGTCCGGCGCAGACGACACCTCCTACAACGAGGTTGCTCCCCTCCTTCGCGAAAAAGTCGGCCGCCTGTTGAACGACAAGATGCCCACCGGCGTCGCCGTCAGTCCAGCGATGAATCACGGCGGTCCGTACCCCGCTACCTCTCACCCCGGCTCTACCTCCGTTGGGATCCCCACCGCCATCGCTCGCTTCGCCAAACTCGATTGCTACGACGCAGTGCGCCCGGAGCGTCTTCCGGCAATTCTGAAGGACACCATCACCAACCCCAACACCTGGCGCTCAATCAACGGGGCCTGGGTCAAAGGATAGAGTTACCGGATAGAGTCGCCGAATCCAGCGCCATCGCGTCAAAAACAATCATTTGTCCAAGGCGCTGTGGCCTTCCGGTCCCGGATCCTTCCTCGTATATTTCTTTCTTGTGCTTCTGAACAAAATACAGTCGACACTCCCGCATTTCCGCGAAGGCGCAATATTCAGAGTCAATTGTGCCCTCAAAGAATTTGAGAATGCATATCACTGAATATAAAATACTTATCTAGTGAATATCGGGGACGAAGTCAAATCAGACTCGCCAATCTCCGTGACAGTTTGATTTTATTGTAGTAAAAGTCCTAATGGCTTAACAAGAAGCGAAAAAGAAGTACGGAAGGCCGTCCTTAAGTATGTTTAGTCTTGCTGGGAAATGCGCCGTTGTTGTCGGGGGGACCTCCGGCATCGGGAAGGCCTTGGCCCTCGGTCTGGCATCAGCCGGAGCAGACGTCGTCGCATCCTCGCGATCGCAGGAATCGGTCAATACCCTGGCCAATTGTCTCGAAGCGAGGGGTAGCAAAACTCTCCGCATTACCTCCGACGTTCTGGACCGCGCATCTCTTCAACTCCTGCACGACGCCGTCCTCTCCTCCTTCGGCCGGATCGATGTCCTCGTCAACTGCGCCGGCATCACCAGACGCGTCTCCACCCTTGATTGCTCCGAAGAGTTGTGGCAGAGCATAATGAACGTGAACCTCAACGGTACCCTCAGGACCTGCCAGATCTTCGGCAAAACCATGCTTTCCCAGCGGAAGGGAAGGATCATCAACATCGCGTCGCTCTCCACCTTTGTCGCCTTTCTCGAGGTCGCGGCCTACGGTGCAAGCAAGGCGGCCGTCGGCGCTCTCACCCGTTCGCTCGCAGTCGAGTGGGCCCCGTTCGGCGTCTGCGTCAACGCCATCGCCCCCGGCATCTTCCCCACCGATCTCAACCGCGACCTCCTCGACTCCCCGCGCGGCAAAGAGCTCATCGCCAGAACACCAATGACCCGCTTTGGTACCGTGGATGAGGTCGTCGGAGCGGCGGTCTTTCTCGCATCCGACGAGAGCGCCTTTACAACCGGACAGATCATCGCAGTCGACGGCGGCTTTGTCGCCAGTGGAGTCAATCAATAGCCATGAAGTCAAACCTGCTCGCGAAGAACGGTAGTCGTGGCATCAAGCGCATCGACCTCGCCTACGTCGAACTTGCGTCGAGCGAGAACGCGCGTGACATCAATCGCGACATCGTCCTCGAGATCATCCGTTCGCAGCAGCCTGTCGCCCGCGCCGACCTCGCCCGCTCCTCCGGTCTCCAACCCAGCACCATCTCGGCCATCGTCGAGCAATTAATCAACGAAAAGTGGGTCTCCGAAGGCGCCATGGCGCGCCCACCCCGCGGCCGACCCTCCACACTCCTCTCGCTTAACGACGCCATGGTCATCCTCGTCGCCGACGTTCGCCCCAATCAAGCCATCGTCGCCCTCGTCGACCTCAACGGACGCTTCCTCGGCCGCGAAGCCGTTCCTCTCGTCTCCGAACCAGCACGCTCCGTCGCGAAAATCGTGCAATCCATGGAGTCGATGCGCGCCGCCCACAGCGATCGCTCCTTTGAAGGCATCGGCATCAGCATGCCCGGCCGCGTCGACCCCGAAACCCAGCGTCTCCTCCTTGCCCCTAACCTCAAATGGGCCGACTACGACATCAAGGGAGCAATCCAGCAGCAGATGCAGCTCCAGGTCGAGCTCGCCAACGCCGCCAACGCCTGCCTCCTCTCCGAACTCTGGTCCGGCCGTCTCGACGGCATCCGCAACGCCGTCCTCATCACCGTCTCCGAAGGCATCGGCGGCGCCATCCTCGCCAATGGACAGATCATTACCAGCCGCAGCGGCCTTGCCGGCGAGTTCGGCCACAGCCCCATCGACCCCACCGGCCCTGTCTGCGGCTGCGGTCAGCGCGGCTGCTGGGAGGTCTTCGCCTCCTCCACCGCCGCCCTGCGCTACTACGCCGAGCTCGATCCAAAGGGCCGCGTGAACAACATTCACGACCTCCTCCGTTTGACCGAAGAAGGCGATCCAACCGCGATCACGGCCGTGACCCGCCAGGCGACCCATCTCGGCCGCGGTCTTCGTCTGGTCACCGCAGCTTTGGCCCCCGAGGTCGTTCTCATCACCGGCGACCTCACCACCTCCTGGGCTCGCTTCGGCCCCATCATCCAGAAGGAGATGGAGAGCACCATGCTCGCCGGCACACCGCCCGCACTCGGTATCACCAAAGACGGCGAACTCTCCCGACTCCGTGGCGCGGCCGCGGTCGTCCTTCAACGACACTCCGGCTACCACACCTCCACTCATCTGGCCGCCTCGGGCAAACGAAGCCGTCGCAGTGCGTCCGCCACCAAATAGCAGGCGCACTCTTCCGACCATACGACACAGCTGATTAGCTTGACATCGCTCACTTGGGTTCTATAAAGTTCGCGACACGTACAAAAGAAGGGGCCGAGTCGTTCTCTTTATAAATCAATACGACCACCTCATTTCCCAACCAAATATTGACGGTTCCCCCCGGAGGATTCACATCTATGCAGCTTCAACGACTCGCTGCTCTTCTTCTCTCGCTTAGCGTCCTCTCCTCCGCAGCCATCGCCCAATCGCAGAAAACCTTACCGTACCTCGACCCGTCCCTCCCCAACCAACAGCGTGTAGACGACCTCGTCTCTCGTATGACGCTCGACGAAAAGGTCGCGCAGCTCATCAACACCACTCCCGCAATCCC
>DATHQG010000018.1:0-3162 GCA_035483075.1 Edaphobacter sp.
TCCCGCGTCGAAGCAAGGTAAGTCCGGTCAACCATAGGCATTGCAGGTCCGCGCTCGAATGGCCGCGAAACATCGCTGTCCGCCTGCAGAAGAGGCAGCCACCGCGGCTCGATCGCCCACCCGATAAACCAATCAGGATGCCGTTCTCGCAACGCCGCCACCGCAGGCATCGCGTGCAGAACATCGCCCATTGCGCCGGTCCGCACGATCAGGACCCGGAGCGGACGGTCCTTTGGCAGCGCGACGGGGCTATGCGAGAGAGTGCGTTCCGTGGCCAAGCCCTAATTTTCTCACGCAGCAGTATCAGGCAGTCGCAATCAATGCTTGCGCCGATCCAGCCGACCCACCATCGTCACCAGTTGCGAGAGCGACTCCTGTTCTTTGAGCAGCTCTACGCTTAGCCGCGCTACGACGATCGGCCCAATCGTCTCCAGGTGGTCGCGCATGATCGGAGTCAGTTTTACGGCGTCCTTCTCCGTCGTCACGAATCCGTTTGCCTCAACATGTCGCGCGCGCTCCAGCAGTCGGTGCACATCACTCTCGTCATAGTTGTGGTGGTCTGGAAAGACCATGGTGTCCATCGGTTCATAGCCATGCGCGGCCAGCATCCCCGTGAAGTTTTCAGGCCGCGCGACACCGCAGAAGGCGAACGGCTTTGACGGCAGACCGATGTCTCCGCCCTCCCCCAGGCTCAACGTCCGCCGGACCACCCAGATCGCCGGTTTTTTGTTCGCCCTGCTCAACCCCGCGACTACACTGCGTAGGGAATCTTCCTCCTCCTCGCGCAACACGACGACGTCCGCCTCCGCCAGCGCCGCGAGTGGCTCCCGCAGGTTTCCCGCCGGAAGCAGCGTGTCCTGCACGTCGGCCTGCGTCAGCAGAACGATATCGACATCCCTGGCCAGCTGCCGATGCTGAAACCCATCATCGAGCAGATGAACGACCACCTTTGTCTCCGACGGCTCATTCTGTTCGGCCAGGACGCCGGCCTGGTACCGGTCTGCTCCTTCATAAACCGGGACGCCAGATCGTTGCGCCAAGAGCACCGGCTCATCTCCGTGCCATGCAGCGTTGTCGAACGGCTCTACCCGCGTGGTCGTGGAGGAGCCTCGCTTATACCCCCGCGTCAGGATCCTCACGGCGTAGCCGCGGTGGCGAAGCACCTCCGCAAGCATCAGCACCATCGGCGTCTTTCCCGCGCCACCCGCCGACACGCTTCCCACGCTGATCACCGGGCTCTGCAGCTTTTGCCGCTTCAACCATCCCCACTGGAACAATCGCCGCTTCACGGCCAGCGCCGCGCCATACAGAGGGGCCAGCGGCAGCAGCAGCGGCCTTCGCGTCGTCATCGTTCCGTCACCGCCCTCTCCTGCAGCAGCGCCGTAAGCGCCTGGACTGTCCGTGCGGTGGCCCCCGCTTGTTCTTCAAATACCATACGCCCGCGCTCGCCCAACGCCTGTGCATCCCCGGGGTTTTGCAACATCGCAACCAACATCACTCCGGCCATCTCAGGCGAAACGGTTCGAATCGCATCGTTGGCGCGCATTCCCTCCACCACCTCGCGGAAGTTTTCAAAAGAAGGCCCCATCACGACTGGCACGCCAAACTGCGCCGGCTCCAGGGGATTATGCCCGCCCTTCGGCACCAGGCTCCCCCCAACAAACGCGACCGTCGCCAGCCCATAGATCGACGCCAGGTCCCCAATCGTGTCCAGCAGGAAAACACTTCCCTTCGCCACAGCTCCGGGCCGTTGCCGGAACTCGCTCGCCCGCGTCAACTCAAAGCCGCTCCCCGCAACCATGGTCGCCACGGCAGCAAACCGGTCCGGATGCCGCGGCGCCAGCATCATCACCGCGCTGGGCTCCGCAGCCAGCACCGTAGGCCACGCATCCAGCACAATCTTCTCCTCTCCCTCCAGCGTGCTTCCGCAGACAAGCACCTTGGCCCTCACTGGCAGCCGCTCCCGTAGCATCTCCGTCAGCGCACTCGATTTGGCAACGCGAAGGTCGTACTTCAGGTTCCCCGTCACCCTGACCCGCTCAGCCGGGGCCCCGATCTTCACCAGCCGCTCCGCCGTCTCCTTGCTCTGCGCAAGAAACAGCGAAATCTCCTGCAAAAACGGCCGCCACAGCCTTCGCAGCCGCATATAGCGCGGAAACGACCGGTCGGAGATTCGCGCATTCGCAACCACCACCGGCACGCCGTCCTTCGAACACTCGTCAATCAGACGCGGCCAAAGCTCGCTCTCCATCAGCACCAGCATCTTCGGCCGCAGCACTCGCAGATACCGCCGCACGGTGGACCGAAAGTCCAGCGGCAGATAGAAGACCGGCGATCCCGCAATCCGTTCCTTTGCCAACCGCTGCCCCGTCTCCGTCGTCGTCGAGACCGCAAACACCCATCCCGGACGGGCGATCGTCAACTCACGAACCAGCTGCGCCGCCGCCAGCACCTCGCCCACCGAAACCGCATGCACCCAAATCACCTCGCGCCCGGCCACCGCAGTGCGCAAACCCTCCGGCACCCACCCCAGCCTTCCCCGCAATCCCGCCCGATACCGTCCGCTGGTTGCCATCCGCACCAGCCAGTACGGCGCGCCCAGCACCAGGGCCGCCAGCAGCAGCGAGCTATAGACCATCATCACTGTTGCTTCCCCTCGCTTTACCTGGTGCGCCAGCGAAGATGATAATCAACTTGGCCATGAAGTCCCACCCATTCGCACAGATTTCGCTCCTTCTAGTAACTACAACCTGCCTCCTAGCGGTCAACTCCCTGGCCTCCGACAAGCCCCGAAAGGCCCCTCCGGTAAAGCCCGCCAACCAGTACGCCACCTTCGACCCCCACCCCAATGAGAAGGTCACCGTCGCCGCCGAACCCTGCGACGACCAACGGGATTGCGATTTCTTCCGCCTGCCTTACGTTCAGCACGGCTTCATTCCCGTCCGCGTCATCTTCACCAACGACGGCGACACCGCTCTCTCGCTCGACGAGGCCCGCATCCAGTTCATCTCCGTCAATAACGACAAGATTCCCGCCGCCACCGACGATGATATCCAGCGCCGGCTCTTCTCCACCAAGAGCGTCAAAGGCCGCCAAGTGCCTCTGCCCTTGCCTCTGCCGCCCATCACCCTCCACGACAAGCCCGTCGACAAGCAGATCACC
>DATHQG010000019.1:0-14810 GCA_035483075.1 Edaphobacter sp.
CCTTAGCGATCAGATGAATCTGGCCCTCCGAAAGCTCTGCGCGTTTCACTGCACTCATCCCTGGCCCCTGACGAAAAGCTCCCTAACGAATCTGCACCAGCTCCGCGCCGGCTCCATGCCCCGAAGCCCCCGGCGTCACCGACGAAGTCTGCGGTGCTCTCCAGTGGTCGATGTAGCTTACCTGGTGCACGCAACTGATCGTGCAGTTCGGCGCGCAGCTCTTCTCCGTCAGAAACTCCCGCTTCACGTCCGCAGTCATATATCCGGACAGCGGCACCCCTGGATACCCGCGCTGCTGGCTGCAGTAGTGGACCAGCCCGTTCTCGCAGATATACAAATATCGTCCACCCGCGCGGCAACGCCAGTCGTTCGTCTTCCCATTGGCGATCGCCTCCTGAAAGTGATTGAACCGCGAATAACTCCGCCGCGTCAGGTTCCTCACCTTGTCCCAGACACCGCGCTCCGCAGTACCCAGCGGCTTCAACTGCCCGCTGCCATCGTGGATAATCCCGATGGTCGAGCTGAACCCCAGTCCCAGCGCCCGCTCGCTCACCGTCAACGCGTCATTCGGGTCCGCAATCCCGCCCCCGACGACCGAGTTGATGTTCACATGAAAGTCCGCATGCTGGGCGAGCATCTGCAGCTTCTTGTCGAGCACCTTCAAGCTCTTCTTCGAGACCTCGTCCGGCATCACGTTGTCGATCGAGATCTGCATGTGATCGAGCCCGGCCTTGTTCAGCCGCTCGATCCGGTCCGGCATCAGCAGATACCCGTTCGTGATCATCCCGGCGATCGCCCCCGTCCTCCGGATCCGCGCAATGATCTGGTCCAACTCCGGATGCAGCAGCGGTTCGCCGCCCGAGATCGTAATCACCGACGTCCCCAGCCGCCCCAGGTGGTCGATTCTCCGCAACATCTCGTCCACCGGCACCGGATCGGAAAAATCGTCGTATTCATTGCAATAGGTACACGCCAGATTGCACCGCCGCATCGGCACAATGTGCGCCATGTACGGGTGTCCGGTCGACAGCACGGCCGACCCAATCGAGCCCAGCTCGCGCAGCTTGCGCGTCACTGCCTTCCAGCGCCGTTTGGCAGGCATGGGACGGCTGCCACTCGCAACGGCAGTTGTAGAAACAGAAGACATATCACTATCAAGTATATCGAACCATGGGGTCTTTCTGGAAAAAGAGGGCTTCCTGTTCTGCTGGATGCTCGCGTGCCCTACGACTCCCGGTAGTTCAGCAGCACCAGCCCAACCAGAACCAGGCAAACTGGCCAGACATACGAGGCAAGCCGGGATTCCCTCTGATTAGGCAAGCGCAGCTCCAACCAGCGGCTACAGCCTGCGGTGGCCCCCAGCAACGCGATCGGCGCGTGGCTCATCTCTGCCAGCAGCTCTTCCTTGATGTTCCCGATGGAGTGGTTGTGGGTCAGCAGCAGTGCGCCCCCGGCGGCGCAAAGCAGGGGGAACACCATCGTTTCCCAGCGGGAACGCAATCGCCCGGTCTGGACTCCCCATTCAAACGCCGCCAACGCGAGGATCAGCAGCGCATACAAACGGTGTTGAAGGACGTCCGGCGCATACATGCTCACCCAGAAAGGCCGCGGCCCGAGCGGCCAACACTCCGGATCAGCGCGTAACGCGATAAACACCGCCAGTCCGGCAAAGACCAGCGGCCAGTTCCGCGCCCATCGCGCCTTCGGCAGACGGCCCAGCAGCGCGAACACCCCCGCCGCCAACACAATCAGCCCCGACCAGTGATGGTTATATTCCGACCAGGCCACATCATTCGCATCGCTCGGAGGGTTGGTCACACTAAACTGCCTTACCGCGACGTCAATGGGCATCGATGGCGGCAGCGCCGTTAACGCCGGGCTGGTCATGCGTGGGACGGCTGGATAAAAGCGGGCGACAATCTCGGAAGGCCGTACCCTGTCGATTGGCAAGTCGACCGCCGGCGGCTGAGAGGTCATCGAGGCCGCAGCCAACACCGCGATGAAGCCCAGCCCAATCTCCGCCTCGCCAAATCGCCGCAGCCGCGCCAACAAATCCACCGGCGCGGCGTCGATGCGCCGAACCAGGAAAAAGTTCCCCGCCCCCATCGCCATCACGACCAGCAGCAGGTACACCTTGGAGACCATCATCACTCCGTAAGCCGTCCCGTACAAGCCGCTCAGCGATCTGTCGGCGGACATCCCAAGGTAGAACCAGGCCATGCCCAGGCCGCCCACCAGCAGCGTCCCTGCGCCCGCCAGAGCCAGTGGTGAAAAGCGCTGCAGCAGTCGTTTTGCCTCCACCGGACCATCCGACCGCCGGAGCGAGATCAGCAGAAACGGCATCGCCCCGAGCCACAACGCCGCGCCCAATTGATGCGCTGCGGTCAAGGCGGTGAGCAAGACCCGATGGTCCATACGGGAGACCGAATGACTCGTGGAAACGACTGCCAGCAGGACCAGCGCGCCTAAAGGGACCAAGGCGTACGCCGACCTGCGCCCACCCACTCGCGCGCAGACGACAATTGCGGACGCGGCAATCGCGGCGCCCGCACCCGCCAGGAAGTACGGCGCGCCAACCACGTCCCCAAACCTCAGAGACGAACTCCCCATCAGGAGCGCGCTTTCGACCGCGACATAACACAATTCAACGATCGCAAAGCTGGTGGCTGCCCAGCGAATCCCCCGCCAGCATCCGCCCACAACGGATTCCCCCGCCCCGGCGGGCAGCGCGACAACCAGCAGGTAGGCGATCCCGCCCAGCGTCAGGATCTCCAGCCCAAGGGTCAGGGCCCGCAGCAGAACAGACAGCAAATCAAAGTCGCGCAAGAGCCAGATCAAATGTCAGTCCTCGGAATAAAGACGCGGGGATAAAAACTTCGCGCGTTGGAGCGGCAGGACGATCTCTCCGGTTGCCTGCGGTTACGGCTGGAGCAAGAACTCAAAGCGGCCGTTCCTCACGACCATGCAGCATTTTCCACCGCCCGTCTTCACCCAGCCAATCTACTTCACGCTAAACGGTATCTCACCACGGGTGATATGGCCATCGGTCGCCAATACCTGCCAGTGGATCGCATACTTGCCCGGGCCCAGCTTGGTAGCGTGCGCGGTCAGGGTGTCCGGCGCGCCTTGCTGCTCGATTGCCAGCGGCTTGGACTGGCTATCTGAAGTGCTCAGCAGCAGCGTCGACCGCTTTCCATCGACCCGCGAGTTGAATTTCATGGTGACCGCTACGTCCGGCCCCTCCACAGTCTCATTGATCGTCGGCGAGGACTGGACCACCACCGCGTGGGCCGAGGCCACACGGGGAACCAGCACAAGGACCAGTGCAATGGTCATCAGGCCGACGCGAAACACATTTTGAATGTGGGAACCGCGAAACAAGTTCTTCATACCTGTTGGACACACCTCCGGCCCCGGGAGATTCATAACAAGTCAATCGATTTCGAAGCACAAGATATACGCCTTCAGGTACATCGAACCATGGCGAGAGGCGGCGCCGAGTTTGGACCTCGTTACTTGCCTACGACCAAAATTGAAAATGAATCCGGCACCATCTGGCCCCGTCCCGGACGCCCTCCTGGCGGCGGTGCTGGGGCCGGCGTGAACTCCGCCGCAATCAACAAGATGCGGCCCGTCTTCGTGTCCAGCGTCAGCGTCTTCGCGCGCGGCATCGTCTGCAAAGTCTGCTCCACAACGAAGCTGGTCGGACTGTTCTCCTTCACAATCGTGAGCGTCCCATCGCCCTGCGAGCTGAACGCCTCCATCGTCTGCGGGTTGAACACCGCCCCATCCGATCCATTACCAATAGGCAGTGTCTCAAGAATCTTGCCGTTGCCAGCGTTCAGGATCACCATCGTCTGCGGACTCCTGCAGGTAGCAAACAGAATGTTATTCTTCACGTCCATCGCCAGCCCCGCGCATGTCCCGCCTTTGCCTTGCAGATCGTACTTAGCCGTCACCTCCAGGGTCTTCGTGTCCACCACGGCGATGCTGCCTTTGTCCTCGAGGTCGATATACAGATGTCCCTTGCCGTCCGAGACCGCCTGCTCCGGCGCGCCGCCCAGATCGATCGTGTTCAAAATCGATCCGTCCTTCGCATCGATCACCGTAACGTTCGGCGCACTATGGCTGAACACATAGACCCGGCCATCCGACGGATCACCCAGAATTCCGTCCGGGCCACCCTGCGCGTCAACGGTCTTTATCGTCGTCAGTGTCTTCGCGTCCCACATCACCACCGGCTTGCTGCTGCCGAATCCGTGGTGTGACTTTGCATCCACCGCGACTCCGTGCGCGCTCGCATGGCCGATCTCGCCCACCGGCTTCAGCGTGTCCAGATCGAAGACGGTAATCCGCCCCGTAAGCCCGCTCCGCGGCACATACAACCTGCGCCCGGCGTCATCGGCATACACATAGTCGAACCCACCCTCACCGCCGACCTTCGCCGTCTGCAGCACCTTGTAAGGCCCAGCCTGTTGAGCCAGACTCGAAAATGGCGCCATCGCCATCGCAACAGCCACCATCAGGGAAACTCGTCGCATGAAATCTCCTCGCTCTACAGCACTATACCTTCAGGAGCTCATCTGCCTGCAAAACAAGAAAAAGCGGCCATCAAGGCCGCCTTCTGTAACGTGATGGGTCCACCCTACAACTTAGCCAGCAACTCCCGGGTCTGTTGCCCCGTCTGCTGGAAAAAATCCTCCAACCCAAACCCGATCCACAGACTCGACCGCTTCTTCCCATCCGGTGTCAGCGTAAGCGTCTGCTCATGCTTGTCTCGCAGCACTACCACCGGCACTGGCTTCCCTTTGTTGTCATGCACTGTCTTCGTCCAATCCGTTCCATTGGCCACCGAAATCGAATTGATCTTCACGACAACATCGCCTGCCTTCAACCCGGCCTCATCCGCCGGGCTCTTGTCATCTACACTGCGAACCAGCAACCCGGCACCGTCCGTCGCGCCAAAGAACTCCGCCAGCTGCCGTCCCATCACCTCCAGCTTCGCGCCTGTAAACGACGAGCTCAGCACAATGGTCTCCGTCCCCAGCAGGTCCTTATGCTCCTTCTGGGGCGCCGCGTTCACTGGCTTCGAGGAATCCAGGAAGCTATTCCCCCGCACAACTCCCGAAGGTCCCGGCGCCGGCACCGAGTAGTGTTGCTCCCACGCCTGCAGCCCCACCGTCCTGCGGTCTGCCGTCGTCATCGTCATCGTCTGCGTCTGCCCATCGCGGCTTACCACGAAGCTCACCGTGCGCCCCACCGGCATCTCGCGCAGCATCTTCCGCAGCTGGTCTTCGCCCTCGATCACCTGTCCATTCATCTGCAGAATCACATCGTGCATCCGCATCCCGGCCTTGCACGCCGGCCCGTCATGGTCAAGGTTGGTGATCTCCGCGCCCCGTGCGTCCTTCAGCTTCAACTCGCCAAGCTGGTCTTCACTCACATCGCGCATCTCGATCCCGATATATCCCGGGACCGTCCGATGCGACTCACCCGCGCCCGAGATATACATCGTCGAGACAACCACCGAAGCCAACTCGGCCGCATGCAACGTCTGCCCCACACCCACAACGGCCGTCCCTGCCACCAGCGCCACGACTCCGAACGATCTGCGGTGTTTCATCTTCCTGACCTCAATCTCAACTCTGCTTCCGCACTTAAGGCCTCCAGCGGGCCTCGCTCCCGCACCTACTGGATATCGCCAGCGCTCTGCAACGCGTTGTACGACGCCGTCCGAATAAAGGGGTTCGTGTCCTGCGTCGCGACCGTCCGCAGCACCTGCCGCACGCTCGAGTCCGACTGCACCGGCTCCAGCACCCCAATGGCTGTCTGTCGCACCTGCGCATCCGGATCGTGCATCACCGCCTCCAGCACAGCGTCCCGCACATGTTGGTCCTGCCCCACATATTGCTGCAGCCCTTCAAGCGCCTTCATCCGCACACCCGCGTCCGGGTCGTAGCGCAGCGACACCATCAGAGCGTGCCGGATCCCTTTACCGTCCGCCGACGGCTGGCACGCATGTCCCGCCTTGCACTCGTCCGTCAGCAGCGAAACCGAGTTCATGCGAACTCCAGGTGTCGCCGCGGCATTCGTCGCTACCATCAACAGGTTCCGGATCTCCGGGCTATCGAGCGAACCCTCCATCGACTCCGGAACGATCTTGTTGTAGTTCACCTGCACCAGCTCCGAGTTCGGCGTCTGCACGATCCCGGTCACATTCGCAATCACACCGTCGCTCGGCCGGTTCAAGGTAACGACCGTCCCCGTCTTCGGCTTTGGCGCATTCGCCACCTGATATCGGTGCGTAAAGTTTCCCGTCAGAAATCCGACACCCAGCAGCAGCGTCGCCAACGCCGGCGCGCTCTGGATATTTCCCACCCACCGGAAAAAATTCGTCCTCAGTTGTGTAAGGAATCCATGCGGCGGAATCATGTCCAGAGCATCGTCGAGCCGCATTCGCGACTGCGCCAGCAGGTTCGGCGAAGGCTCCACCACCGGCAGAGTCGCCAGACGTTCCTCAAAACCACGAAACGCCTCCAGTTCCTCGCGGCAATCCTCGCAACCCGACAAATGCTGCTCTAAAACTCCGGCCAACTCATCTGGCAGCTCGCCGTAATTCAACAACACGATGCAGTCTCTTGCGCTCTGACACTTCATTGTCCTACCTCAACTAGCCTCAAATTGCTCCCAGTTCTAGCGGGCTCTCACTGCGCCCTTATCAAAATCGCTAATTAGCGGCCACTAACTTCTGAGTTCCGAAAGGTTCGCCCGCAGCTTCCGGGTCGCTCGAAACAACGTGTTCTTGGCCGTCTCCTCCGTCGTGCTCAACATCTCGCCGATCGTTCTCAGCTTCAACCCCTGGTAGTGTTTCAACTCAAAGACCGTTCGTTCCCGCGGTGTCAATTTACCCAGCGCCTCGTTGATCCGTTCGCTCATCACCTTCCGGTCCAGCTCCCTCGCCGGGTTCGCCATCGCCCGGTCATCGGAGATATTCGCCATCAGGTCCATCTCATCGCCACTGGCATCCAGCACCGTCGCCGGGTCTTCCCTGCGGCTCTTCCGCCGCCGCAGCTGGTCCAGGCAAAGGTTTGTGACAATCCGATAAAGCCACGTATAAAAGCTGCACTCAAACCTGAAGTTCCCCAGGTGCCGGTACGCCTTGATGAAGGCCTCCTGGTGGACGTCCTGCGCGTCCTGCTCATTGCCAAGCATATGCAGCGCCAGCCTTAGCACCGACTGGTCATACCGCCGCACCAGAGCGTCGAACGCGGTCCGCTGGCCCTTCTGGGCCTCGCGAATCAAGTCGTCGTCCTCGGTCCGCTGCTGTGCGCGCGCGTCAAGCTGCGCCTGCGTCAGCTTGCCGCCGTTCCTGGTACCGGATTGGGCCGCAGCCTTTGCCATCGCTGGCATAGATTCTACAGCCGTGGCACCCAATAAACCCATGGCAAACGGACTAATGTGCCGTTTTTGAGCCACTACCGCCAACGGAGAAGACAACTCTCCGCCAAGATCAATCCCAACGGCATCTGCATTCATCGACTGACTCCGGAGGTCAGAAAATCGAAGTACACCTCAATAGACATGCCCGCTTCGGAAAGGTGAGCGGCCCCGTCCACCTGTTTTGCCTAACACCATCGGGGTACACTCACCCAATGCCTCCCCGTCCCTCCGTCGCCGCCAGCCTGTTCCCCGACCCCTCACCCCTCAAACCCGAAAAGTCCGCCTGGATCAACGCCCACTGCGACGGCGGCGCCCGCGGCAACCCCGGCCCGGCCGGCTACGGCGCCCTTATCCAGGACGACCAGGGCATGGTCTTGGCCGAACTCAGCGAGTTCCTCGGCATCCGCACCAACAACTACGCCGAGTACTCCGGCCTCCTCGCCTGTCTCCAGTACGCTATCGACCACCACCACCCCCGCCTCCGCGTCGTCAGCGACTCCGAGCTGATGGTCAAGCAGATCCAGGGCAAGTACAAAGTCAACTCCCCCGACCTCAAACCGCTCTGGCAAGAAGCCAGAAACCGCATCGCCAAGCTCGAGGCCTTCGAGATCTCCCACGCCCTCCGCCACAAAAACAAGGACGCCGACCGCCTGGCCAACGAAGCTATGGATCGCGGAATGAAACGCCCTCACGCACCCGGTCAACCCGCCCCACCCCCGCTCAAAGCCACCCCCTACCCCACCAAATCCGGGACCCCACCCGACCCCTACGCCAAGGCCGACACCATGCTCCGCGGCTTCACCAAAGACGGCGTAGTCCACCTCCTCGGCGGCGCCACCCTCCCCGACGGCGTCTTCGTAAAGATCATCCGCGAATAACGCCCTCAGAATTAGTTGGGTGTAGGTTGGTCGACATGGTCCACGACAAGGACCGGAACAGGCTCTTTGGCAGCTTCCAGCTTGAGCCCAAGCTGCTCCTGGATAGCGGTAAAGAGGGTCGGAGGATCGCTGTCAGTGGCAGTAGCGTCATCAGCCGTCCACAGAAGCTTTAAATCATAACGCCCATTGAGACCAGTCTTATCGACAACGACACGCCCGGTGATCTTGGAAAGCTCTTCGGCGATGCTCGTCGTGCCAAGTCCCTGGCCGTCGAAATGGGTACGGCCGACACCGATACTTTTGCCGTTGGATTTGCTCGGCTGCAGCTTCGCTCCACCCTTCGCGACCACAAGATCATACGCAGGCAGAGTACGAGTCTCCGAGTGAAGCTTGAGCTGAAAACGCTCAGCGAGCAGGCCCTGGACCATACGCCGCTTCAGCTCATTGCCCTGCTCCGACGTGAAGCCCTTCATCTTATCGCCGATGTCCGCCTCGGCCTGAATATCGAACCTGCTCGAAGCAAGCCACGTCGGGCCATCGAGGATCTGTTTTTCCGGCACACCATAGGCCCACTGCATAAGAGCGAGAAGCGTAATGTTGGTGGCGCTGAAGCGATCGTTGGGCGGGTAATTGATATGAGTGTGGCCGTCAGTGTTGGGAGCGGCGGGTTTGATCGTGGCCACTTCAAAAGTAGGAGGCGGCGTCTGCGCGTGCGCCAGCGGAGCCGCGAGAAAGATCAGGAGTAGGAATTTCGATGAAGTCATCGCACGGTCCCAGGCAACATCTTCTTCATCATCCGCAAAAACACCGTCAGTCCTTTTTCTTCAACCCAGGCTGCTGATAGATCCCGATTACATTACCGCCGGGATCGCGAAATCTCGCCGTGATCTCCGGCGCATCTCCGCCGATCGGCTGCACAATCTCACCCCCGTTAGCCACAATCGCTTTCACAGTGGCTTCTGCGTCATCCACCATCACATAGACAAGAAGCCCCGGTTGTGAAGCCGGCGGCCGACCCACCGACCACGTTCCACTCACCTGGCCGACCGTATCGTCAAAGGAGGTAGAACCGTCCCCTCGCTGCCGAATATTCCAGCCGAAGACTCGCGCATAAAAGTCGGCCGAGCGAGCAATATCGGTCGCGGGCATGTCGATGTAACAGATCTTTCCATTCGCATATCCATCAGACATAGCAACTCCCTTCCACGCTGCGATTCTAGCGCGTGCACGATCACCTTCCCAGGCCAGCGGCTTCTGCCAGATGCAAACAGAGCTTCTCTACCTCGCGTAACTGTTCCAAGGCCCCCGTCAGTTTCGCCACTCCCACGTTCTTTTCAAAGTAGGTTTGCATCCGATCAAAGATTCCCACCACTCGCACCGCGCGTCTCTTGCCCAAAGGCTGCAGCACTAACTGAAACGATCTCGCATCGTCGGGATCGATCCGTCGCCGTACCAACCCCTTCGCCTCAAGAGACGAGATACAGTGGCTCACATTCCCCCGCGTCGTTTGAAACGTCTGCGCAAGGTCCGAAGGCTTGATCCCACCTTTCTTCTCAAAGAAAATCGCAGCCAACATCAATGCCTCGAAAAACGTCAGCTCCTCGTCTCGCAGAATCGCGTTCAGCGAAGCCTCCATCCGGCGTGCGATCCGGCTCGCCTGAAAGATCGGGCTCTGCCGCAAAAACGCTTCAATTCGCATCGCAAGAACGCTTCCTTTGATTTATAAGATCAACTATTTATAACAGGACAAAACTACCCGCCGCCTACGCCGGTTCCAACGGATGATGGTTCAGAGACGAAACCATGAAAATCCAGCCGGCCCTCTTCCTCAGCCTTCTCTGCCTCAGCACCGCCCTCGCCCAGCAAACTCCTTCCTCTAACACCACTCCGCCGCAGACAGGACCCGCCCCCGTCGCCCAAAGCATCACCATCACCACCACACTCGAACCCCTCCCCCTCGCCGAAAGCGACCGCTCCGTCAACCTCATCGAACCTCGCCAGCAATCGCTCACCACCAACTCTGTCGTCGATCTCCTCCGTCAGGACGCCTCTCTCAACCTGCAAGCCCGCGCCCCAGCTGGCGTGCAAGCCGACCTCTCCCTCCGCGGAACGACCTTCGAACAATCCCTCATCCTCCTCAACGGCCTCCGCATCAACGACCCCGAGACCGGTCACCTCAACCTCGACATCCCCGTCCCCCTCGACGCCGTCACCCGCATCGACATCCTCCACGGCTCAGGCAGCACCCTCTACGGCTCCGACGCCATCGGGGGGGCCGTCAACATCCTCACCCAACCGCCCGGTCCCGGCCTGACCGTCATCGCCAGCGCCGGAGGCGGTAGCTACAACTCCATCGAGCAACACCTTCGCGCCGCCTACACACAAGGCCCCATCGCTGAACAGCTCACCGGCAGCCGCGACACCTCCGACGGCTTCATTCCCGACCGCAACTACTCGAGCAACGCCCTAGCCTCCGAGACTTGGCTCACCACGAAACCGGGCATCACCGACATCCTCCTCGCCACCAGCGACCGCCCCTACGGCGCCAACCAGTTCTACGGCCCGTATCCCTCATGGGAGCGCACCAAAGGCTGGTTCGCCAGCATCCAGCAGCCACTCGGCCCGCAAACCGCTGCCAGCTTCGGCTACCGCCGCCACACCGACCTCTTCGTCCTCTTCGTCGACCAGCCCTCCATCTACGAAAACAACCACATCACCACCAGCTACGAGGGCGCACTCCGCCGAGCCGACACCCTCAGCCCAAACACCACACTCTCCTACGGCGTCGAAGCCGACGGCGACACCATCCACTCCAACTCCCTCGGCCAGCACACACGCAACCAGGGCGCCGGCTACGCCAACCTCAGCCTCCGCGCACTACGTCGCTTCTCCCTCTCCCTCGGAGCCCGCGACGAAATCCTCACCGGCAACAGCAGTGACAACGAAAACGTCTTTTCCCCCAGCGTAGCCGCAGCCTATACCCTCACCCGCACCATACGTCTTCGAGCCAGTGCCGGCCACGGCTTCCGCCTTCCCACCTACGTCGACCTCTACTACGCCGACCCCACCACCATCGGCAACCCCAACCTGAAACCCGAGTCCTCCTGGAGCTACGAAGCCGGTATCGAATGGACACCCACCAACAGCCGCATCACCCTCAACGCCGCCGCCTTCCGTCTCCAGGAAAAAGACGCCATCGACTACGCCAAAACTGTCCTCGCCACTCCAGCGCTCACCTTCGCCGAACCCTGGCAAGCCATCAACATCCAAGACCTCAACATCACCGGAGCCGAAGCCACCCTCCGCCTTCGCCTAACCAACAACCAGCAGCTCCAGTTCAGCTACACCGCCGCTCACGCCGGACCACCCCCACCCAACATCCTCTCCGAGTACGCCTACAACTACGCCGCCCAGAACGCCCTCTTCCTCTGGACTGGTCAGTTCCACCAGCTAACGGCCCACACTCAAGTCAACGTCGTGCAAAAGACGCAGCACACCGCCTACCCGCTCTGGGACGTAGCCCTGTCCCGCAACACCGGCCACCTGCGCCCCTACCTCCGCGCATTAAACCTAAGCAACACCGGCTACCAGGAGGTCCCCCAGGTTCCCCTCCAAGGCCGCACCATCATGGCCGGCACCGAGTTCAACTGGTCGCAAAAGTAAGGGGCCTGAAACGCCTCGTCCTAGGCAAGAAGATTCTCGAGATCGCGAGCACCATGTACCACGCGTGCAATGTAAATCTCGGGATCATTTCGCGAGACGAAGTAGTAAATCGCGTGATCAGGAAAACCCTTCACCGCAAGGCGGCGCATGCCTCTAAGCCGACTCGATTGAAACTGACATAAGCTGCCGCGTTCGGGAGATCGCAACAGAGAATCAATCGCTCTCGTCACAGCCTGCTGCCACCGTAAGGAAAGCTGATTGTTCAAAGTGCGCTGACGATAATAAATCGCCTGAGCAAGAATCTCCTGCGCCGCCTGCCTGCTTATATCAAGTGATCTTCGTGCCGCTATCATAGTTGGCAAACATCCCGACAAACGGCAGTGGAAGCATCATCTTTTTCGGGGTCGTTCAGAGAGTTTCTCCTCAAGCAACTCCAGCAACGGCCTTGTGGCAAGTTCCTTCGCAGTGATACGGACCGATCCAGTGCCAAGGGCCTTCAAGAGGCCCTCCTCAAGCTTTGCGACGTGAGTCGCTTTGTCCCGCCGTATCAACTCACGCACAAATTCGCTCGGGGTCCCGTACTCGCCAAGCGAAACCTGGGATTCGACATATTTTTTTAGCGGTTGGGGTAAAGAAATATTAAGCGAAGACATAGCCATAATTCGTCATTATATGCCATTTTATGAAGACGACTCAGAGGAAGCGATTCGGCCTCGCCTACTTCGCTAGCTCCGCCTTCACAATCTCGCTCACCAGCTGCCTGTCTGCGCGCAGCCCATCCGCCAGAATCCTCTGCAAAACCACCTTCATCAGAGTCCCCATATCCTTCGGCCCTGGTCTCGCGCCGCCGCTGTCCTGTGTCAGCGTATCGATCGCCCCCGCGACAACTTCGCGAATCAAATCCTCCCCCACAGCCTGGGGCAGATAGCCTTCAATCATCCCAATCTCCGCCCGCTCCTTCTCCGCCAGCTCCAGCCGGTTGCCCTTGGTAAACGACTCCACCGACTCCTTCCGCTGCTTGATCAGAGTCGTCAAAATCTGCTGCTCCTCTGCATCCGTCAGCTTCTCTCGCTTATCAATTTCTTTATTCTTCAGCGCCGACTTCACCATCCGCAGCGTCGTCAGCTTATGTTCCTCCTTCGCCTTCATCGCCACCACAATATCCGTCTGGACCTTCTCGCCAATCGTCATCGTTCCTCATCCCTTCAAATCAATCCCTCATTATAAGTATCCGCCGAGCATCGCGAGGCCCCACGTCTCTTGCCAAACAAGACCGGTAAACACGCCACGAAGTGGCCGCGCGCCGCGCAGGCGGCCCGTCCGGCAGGACTCGTTACAATAACCTCATGATTCGTAAAACTCGCCTCTTCACCCCCGGCCCAACTCCCCTCCTCCCCGCCGCCCAGTTCGCCATGGCCGCTGCCGACATCCACCACCGCACCCCCGAGTTCCGCGCCCTCTACACTCGCGTCCTCTCCCAGCTCAAAGACTTCGTCGGCACCAAAAACGACGTCATCGTCCTCTCCAGCGGCGGCACCGGAGCCATGGAGGCCTCCGTCTCCAACCTCACCTCACCCGGCGACCGCGTTCTCGTCCTCACCGCCGGCAAGTTCGGCGAGCGATGGGCCTCTCTCGTCAAATCCTTCGGCTGCCACGCCGACGTCGTCGAAAAACCCTACGGCCAGACCTTCACCCTTGAAGAGATCAAGGCCGCCCTCAAGCTCGAGACCCGCGCCGTCTTCGTCCAGGCCACCGAGTCCTCCACCGGCGTGCGCCACGACATCGAAGGCATCGCCAAACTCCTCAGGTCCGAAAACTCCGAGGCCCTCCTCATCGTCGACGCCATCACCGGCCTCGGCACCACCCACCTCGACATGGACGCCTGGGGCATCGACGTCCTCATCGGCGGCTCGCAAAAAGCCGTCATGATACCCCCCGGCCTCAGCTACCTCGCCGTCAGCCCTCGCGCCTGGGACCGCATGGAGTCCACCTACAACCCGCGCTACTACTTCGACCTCCGCAAGGAGCGCAAAAACGCCGCCAAGGGCGAATCCGCCTACACCCCCTCGGTCGCGCTCATCGCCGCGCTCGGCGCGTCCCTCAACTACATCGCCGGCCAGGCCGCCACACCAGAAAATCCCGAAGGTAACCTCGCCGAAGGCCGCAGGAAACTAGTCGACAACGCCGAGACCTGCGCCGCCATGACCCGCGCCGCAGCCACCGCGCTCGGCATGAAACTCTTCGCTCCACAGGGCGCAGAAGCCGCTGCAGCCACCGCCATCCTCGCCCCCGAGGGCACCGACTCCGGCACCATCGTCAAGGGCCTCAAAAACCAGTTCGCCGCCATCGTCACCGACGGCCAGGGCGAGATGAAGGGCCAGCTCTTCCGCATCGCCCACATCGGCTTCTTCGACTATATGGACACCATCGCCATCATCGGCGCCCTCGAGCAAGTCATCCACAAAACCAAAACCCCACTCCCCAACTTTGAGTTCGGCAAAGGCCTCATCGCCGCCCAGAACTTCTTCGCCCAGCACGCCAAATAACCACGACTCCGGATACCCACCCGTTACGGTCTCACTGCAACGGGTGGGTATCCGGAAACAACATCCCTACTGCACTGCCGGCAGATCGATCCGCAGGATCTGTCCCATAGATCCCCCCGGAACGCCCACATTCGACACATAGAGCCGCTGGTCCGGCCCGAAGGTCATGCCCGTCGGAAAGGACAGGCCTGTCACCACATCCTGAAGGTCGCCCGAGCGCTTCACCCGCACAACCTTGCCCATCCCCGGCGCCGGGCCATTCGCCGCAAAATCCGAAAGCTCC
>DATHQG010000020.1:0-2197 GCA_035483075.1 Edaphobacter sp.
GTGTCATATTCCCGAGTGGCCTTACCCGCAACCAGGACCTCACCGGAAGTAGGCACCACAAGCCCATTCACGGTCCGCAACAGTGTCGTCTTGCCCGACCCACTCCGCCCCAGCAAGGCCGTCGTCGTCCCCGCCTCAAGCTGCAAAGAAATATCGCGCAGCAAAACACGTCCATCAGCCAACGTATAGCTCACCTTCGCGAACTCAACGCCAACTGTGGGCATGTCTCTTACTCTAACTTGTCTGTCGTACGGTGAAGCTACTCCGCGGTCTCAGCAACGGCGTCAACGGCGACCGGCTCGCCAGCCGCTCCCGGCTGCCCCTTTACGCGAACCACCGTGATCTTCTCAAAGCCTTCCTTGAACGTCGGCGGCTTGAGACGTTCCGCCATCTTTTGCATCACTTCATCGGTCACCTGACGATCACGCTTCGAGTTCCGCTCCATGCAAACCGCTAACGGCACATCGAAGAACACCGCCTGCACCTCATACCCAAAGCTCTTCGCCATCTTGATCCACTGCTTGCGCTCATGTGGCGACAGGTTCGTCGCGTCCACATAGTTCCAGGGCATCTTTGCGATCAGCCGCGCCCGGAGCAGGCTCCTCAGGGTAGAAAACACCAGCCCCTGATATCGCTGCTCTGTAATGTCATCGAACAGTAGCGTCCGCAACAGGTCGCTCGACAGCGGAGTGACACCTCTCCGTTTGTACCAGGTCGTCTTACCCGACCCCGGCAACCCGATCGTCAGCACCACAAAGCCCTTAGGCGACTTAACCGCCGACTGCTCAGCAGGCGGAGTCGCCAGCGACTCGGGCTGCGTCTCCATCACCATCTTGGGCTCCGGCTTCACGGCCGCTGGCTCCGGAGAGGCAGCATGAGCGGCAGGCTTTGCCTCGGCACTTGGCGGAGTCTCAGCTACACGCGCAGGGGTGGCCTCCGGGTACGTCGGTCTCAAGGGAGCCGGTTGGTTTGCGGGCAACTCCTGCCCACTCTTCCCCGTGGACTCCGAATCATTCGGTCCACGTCTAGGGCGTCGTCTCATCTTTTCGCTTATCCATTCGCGCAACTCGCGCATGTCACGCTTGTAACACAGCGCGGAAGGCCCTCGCAAATCGCCCGCACCTCCAGCGACACTCCGACCCTCCCCTCTTCGGCCCAGACCAGATCGCCGACGTCCCAATTTTCCTCTATCTCATACATCGTCAATTCACATCGCTGCGGTACCTTTCTCGGGTACACGAGGTGAACGATGGCCGTTGAAATCTCCGATCTTGACCGAATGCAGGCCGACTACAAAACAGCAGTGGACATCTGGGTCAGTGCCATCCGCGAAGAAGAGGTCCTCGCCTCCTGTGAGCATTCCGAGACTGAGATCGACGCCTGGGAGGCGGCCGGCTTCCGCGAAGAAGATTCCCGCAAAAAGGCCAAGCAGGCAAAGAAGGACTACGAAGGCGCTCTCCGCGAGAAGTTCTTCAACTTCTAGCGCCGCAGTCGGCTGGATCCATCGCGACAAGTCCCCGGCGACCTGCAACCGGAGGCGGTACTGCGCTCAATTTGTGCCACTTCCTTCCCGGTGGTAGCATCGGAAGTGATGGGCGCAAGCGATTTCGCTGCGCTCTCAAGTGTCCAATACTCATGAAAACACCCTCGCAGCAACACGACAGGAGCAACTGAAATCATGGCAGCAGTCAAGGTAGGCATCAACGGCTTCGGCCGCATCGGACGCAACGTCTTTCGCAGCGCTCTCGGCAACCCAGATATCGAATTCGTAGCCGTCAACGACCTCACCACCCCCGCCACCCTGGCCCATCTCCTCAAATACGACTCCATCCTCGGCAACCTGAAAAATGAGATCACCCACGGCGCCGACTTCATCGCCGTCGATGGCAAGAAGATTAAAGTCTTCGCCGAGCGCGACCCCGCCAAGCTCGACTGGGCCTCCGTCGGCGCCCAGATCGTCGTCGAATCCACCGGCTTCTTCACCGACGCCGAAAAAGCCAAGGCCCACCTCGGCGCCACCGTCAAGAAGGTCATCATCTCTGCCCCCGCCTCCAACGAGGACATCACCCTCGTGCTCGGCGTCAACGACGACAAGTACGACGCATCGAAGCACAACATCATCTCCAACGCATCCTGCACCACCAACTGCCTCGCACCCGTCGTCAAGGTCCTCAACGACACCTTCGGCATCGCCAAC
>DATHQG010000021.1:0-7667 GCA_035483075.1 Edaphobacter sp.
TGCAGCAAACCCTCCGCGAAGCGAGAGTCGGTCAAATCGCCAGCGTCAGCGGCCGCTACTACGCCATGGATCGCGACCTCCGCTGGGAGAAGGAGAAGCAAGCCTTCGACGCTCTGGTCACCGGCCACCCCGAAGGAGGGACCTACGCCGACCCCATCGCCCGAATTAAAGAGCTCTACAACAACGGCATCACCGACGAGTTCGTCCCGCCCTTCACCTGCATCGACCCCGAAGGCCATCCGATTGGCCTCATCCGCGACCACGATGTGGTGATCAACTTCAACTACCGCGCCGACCGCGTCCGCCAGATCACCCGTGTCCTCACCCGACGCTCCGGCCTCACCGCCGAACCCGTCGGCAGCCAGGGCCTGCAGCTACCCAAGGCCGCCGAACTAGACGCAGAAATTCCCCTGAGCACCGTCCCCGCCGGCCTCCACTACGTCTGCATGACCCAGTACGACAAAAACTTCAAGCTTCCCATCGTCATCCCCGCAGAGTCGATGGACAACCTCCTCGCCAACCTGATGTCGCAGGCGAACCTCCGCAACCTCCGCGTGGCCGAAACCGAGAAGTACGCTCACGTCACCTACTTCTTCAACGGCGGCATCGAGAAGCCCTTCCCCGGCGAAGACCGCACGCTCGTCCCCTCGCAAAAGGTCGCCACCTACGATCTCGCCCCCGAAATGTCCGCCCCGGGCATCGCCGACGCCGTCATCAAGGCCATCAACGACACCGCCTTCGACGTCATCATCGTCAACTTCGCCAACGCTGACATGGTCGGTCACTCCGGCAAGATGGAGCCCACGGTCCGCGCCGTCGAAACCGTCGACACCCAGCTCGGCCGCATCTACCAGGCCATCAAACAGTACGGCGGCCACCTCCTCGTCACCGCCGACCACGGCAACGCCGAGATGCTCATCGACCCCGTCACCGGTGGCCCACACACCGCCCACACCACCAACCCCGTCCCCTTCCTCTACATCACCGAGGAAGGCAACCTACCCACCCTCCGCGAAGGCGGCAGCCTCCGCGACATCTCCCCCACTATCCTGTCGCTCCTGAACCTAGATCAACCCAACCAGATGACCGGAGGCAACCTGCGCATGACCTAACCTAAAACTCTCTTCGGCCCTCCATAGCCCGAGTCATCGTGACCTCATCGGCATACTCGATGTCGCTCCCCGCCGGAACCCCGGTAGCGATCCGCGTAACTTTCAGCTCACCCTTAGCCTTACGCAACTCAACCGCAAGATAACCAGCCGTTGCCTCACCCTCCGTCGTCGGCGAAGTCGCGAGAATCACCTCATCCACCTCGCCCAACCGAGTCATCAGGTTCCCAATCCGCAACTGCTCCGGCCCAACGCCACCGATCGGCGAAAGCGTCCCATGCAGCACGTGATAAACGCCGTTGTAGCTCCGCGTCTTTTCGATTGTCGCGATGTTAGTCGGCTCCTCGACTACGCACACCAGTCGTTGGTTCCGCACCGGACTCGTGCAGTACCCACAGGGATCGACGTCAGTGATGTTGTTGCACACCGAGCAAAGCCGCAAATGCAGCTTCAACTCCCGAATCGCTACCGAGAGCGCCTCAGCGTCCTCAGCCGGTGATCGCAGCACATGAAACGCCAGCCGCTGTGCACTCTTGGTCCCGATCCCTGGCAGCTTCTTCAACTCCTCGATCAACCGCGCCATCGGCTCCGCGAACCGGTTCGAGGTTGTATTGAAGGAACCAGCCACCTAGCCCAGCCCCGGCAGGTCCGGCAGACCCAGCCCACCCATCATCCCCGCGACACTTGACTTCATCGCCTCGTCCGCGCGACGCCCTGCTTCATTGATCGCCGCCGCTATGAGGTCCTCCAGCAATTCCAGATCGCTCGCTGTGCTCCCCATCGCTGTCGGCTCAATCTTTACCCGAAGGACCTCTTTCTTCCCGTTCATCCGCACAGTCACCACGCCTCCACCGCTCGAGGCCTCCACCACCGTCGCAGCGAGCTTCTTCTCCATCTGCTCCTGCATCAGCTTCGCCTGCCCCATCATCTCTTTCATCTTGCCCAGATCGGAGAAATCCATCGTCACCTCTTCAGTCGCGTCCCTTAATCGTTTTCCCTCAGGTCGATTACACTCCGGATCTCGGCATTGAAGAGCGTCTGCGCACGCTGGACAATCGGATGCTCCATTGCCTTTGCTTGTGCGCTGCCACTCTTCGCCGCCCGTGGCTTTTTCGGGCTGGCAGCAGTCTTCACACCAGGCAGCAATACAAGCTTCAACGCTACTGCTCCCGCATCGCGCAGGGCATTCTTCACCAGCTTCTCCGCCTCGCCGTTGATCACCATTGGCAGCATTGTCTTCGACAGGTCCGTCTGAACGCGAAGTTCGCTGTCCGTAACCGTCCATTCCGCGTCGGCGAGAGCGTCCGCGGCCGTGTCCTGGCTCTTCGCCGCTGACAAAGCGTCCACAGCGACCCTCTGCAACTCCTCCGCGGAGTGCACCGATGAACCTTGCACCGCCGAACTCTGCGGGGTGTTTGCCGTATCAAGAACAAGATTGGCGCGCTCCTGCGCAATCGGTGAAGTCACCATAGTGGTTTCTGCCTGGTCCCCGGCCTCTATCAAGACGACGCCGATCGCGTCCTCTTCTGTCAGGACCATCTCAATGGGGGTCGGAAGGGACACTGGCGTCAACACAGCTATCGGAATGGGCATTGGAGCCGCAATCGGCGCAGTCGCAAGGGCCTTTTCGTCGAACCGTCTCCGACTCTGGTCCTTCTCAAAAGGGGAGAAGGCCGGCTTGGAACTTGGTGCAGGTGCACTGGTCTCAAGCACTCGTGCAGTCGCGGCTCCGCTGACGGGATTTCTCGCAGGCCCAGAAACAGGTGCGCTTGCCGTTCGCGCGGCCGCCACGCCTGGTCCTGGTCGCGGACCGCCACCGACAGGGAACTGACTCAACACCTCTTCGATCGGCAGCAGCCGGCGCAGATGCACTAACTTCAGCAGCCCCAGCTCAAAGTGGAACCGCTGCTCCTGTCGATACCCCAGCTCGTCGAACGTTCGCAGCATCACCTGGAGAAACCGCGTCAACTCCTCTTCGCTGAAGAGCGCAGCCGACCGGCCCGCACGTCGCTGTTCATCAGCCGAGATCTGCAGCAACTCGCCTGCGGTTCCATCGGCAGCAGCGCCATCCACGCCAATCCCAGCGATCTTCGCAATCACGCAATTCCGCAGATACCGCACAAACTGCCGCGCCAGCTGGGCCGGAGAATTCCCCGCATCGAGCAACTGGTTTGCGACTGTAATCACCTCGGCGCTGCGGTTCCCATCCACCGCCTCGAGGACCTTCTCAAAAACAGCATTCGGGACCGTCCCCATCAGCTCACGAATCTGGCCCACATCCAGCCGCGGGCGTCCATCTTCTATCGGGGCACTCGCAATCGCTTGGTCCATAATGGATAGCGCATCGCGCATCGACCCATCGCCCGCCTCCGCCAGCAGACCCAGCGCACCTTCGTTCGCATCCACGCCTTCACGCTCTGCGATCCCACGCAACTCGCCAAGAATGTCCACCAGCTTCACCGCATGAAAGCTGAAGTGCTGACATCGCGAGCGCACCGTCTGGGGAATGTCCTCCGGCTGCGTCGTCGCCATCATGAACACGATGTGGTCCGGCGGCTCCTCCAGGGTCTTCAGCAGGGCGTTGAACGCTGCATCGGTGATCTGATGCGCCTCATCCAGAATGTAGATCTTGTACTTGTCCCTGGCCGGCCGGTAGCGCGCCGCGTCCCTAAGCTCACGAATTTCGTCGATCCCGCGATTGGTTGCAGCATCGATCTCAATCACATCGACCGCATTGCCCGCCCTGATCTCCGTGCAGCTCTCGCACACCTCACAAGGCTCCGCCGTAGGCCGTTGCGCCGATCCAATCGCGTTCCGGCAGTTCAGCGCCATCGCCAAAATGCGCGCAATCGTCGTCTTCCCAATCCCGCGATGGCCGCTGAATATGTACCCATGCGCGATACGGTTCTGCGTCAGGGCATTCATCAGCGTCACGGTCACATGCTCTTGTCCCGCAACATCCGCAAAGCGCTGCGGCCGGTATTTTCGTGCAAGTACCTGATATGCCATAGGAAAAAATAACAAGAGAAACCGATACGTAGCTAAGCTGCGACCGTCCTCCCGACCTCTATTGTATCGCCCACACCACACCAACAATCCGCAGGCCTTACGTCTTCAAGGCCTTCGCCGCTGACCGCGCCTTTCTGGCCCGCTTCTTCACCTCGTCCTCGCTGAACATCGTTCCTCGGCACTGCTTGGCACCACAGTAGCAATTCTGATCTTCGTCATCGCTGTCGTGGAGGTTGTACTCGTAGGTAAGCTCCTCGCCTGCGGCGATGTTTCGAATCGCCGTAATGAACACTCGTCCATCCACATCGGCCGATTCGCAGTTCGGATCGCAGGAGTGATTGATGAACATCGCAGTACCGAACCCGTCAATCACCGTCCCATCGTCCCCGCTGCTGAACAGATAGGTGATGTCCCGGTCTTTATATCGCTCATCTGCCTCGTCTTTTGTGAATCGCGGACCGTCGTACTCGCAAACCCGCTCGCCTTTTTTTATCGCCCTTGTCGTATAGCAACCCGCGGCGTGTATCGAAGAAGAGCGAATAATCAGTCCATCAACCATAGTCAAATAAGTTCCATCGATTAAAATATTGGCAGGGAAGCGGCCCCGGGTCAGCTGACTATAACAAACCCACGAGCAACAACGTCAAAGTATTGACGAGTACTCTGGACAAAGATGGCAATTCATCCGATAACTCGAGCACTGCAGGTAGCGTTCCTCTTCTCCGCCACCTGCGTTGCGCAGACCGCACCCCCGCAGGAACCTCCCGCCGCACCCTGTCCAGCACCGACCCAGACCTCCGGTCAGGCCCCCAATCAAACTCAAGACAAGACAACCAAACCCTGCCCACCGGCTCCAGCTGCAAAGAAACCATCCGCCGCCGAGCAGTTCCCGTTCCCAGGCGAGCCGGCCAAGCCCGCGAATCCGCCGGACTCGCCCAGTCCAACAACAACCCCTTCCGATGCCGCGGCCCAGCATCCATTCCCCACGCAACCGCCCCCCAAGCTCCCCGGCGACGACTCCAGCGGCAGTAGCAGCTCCAACTCCGACAGCGACTCTCCGGGCGCCGACCCCGATATGCCGAAACCCGGCACCGAAGGCAGCTCCGTCCACCGCAAGCTCCCCAAGGTGCAAAGGGTCCAGACCGACGATGAGCGCGTTGACGAAGATATCAAGGTCGCAAAGTTTTACATGAACGACGAAAACTACCAGGGCGCCTACCTTCGTGCCAAGGATGCGGTTAATGTCCAGCCCGACTACTCCCTCGGCCACTTTACTCTCGCGCAGGTCGCTCAGAAGATGAAGAAAAAGGACGAAGCCGTAGCCGAGTACCAGACTTACCTCAAGCTCGACCCGGAAGGCGAAAAGGCCAAGGCCGCTCAGAAGGCGCTTACTGAGCTGCAATAAAGCGCTCCCGGAAAGTCAGACAGAAGCTAGCGCCACACCCCAAGGCGATGTAACGTAATCCTGCCCCCATGGACGCCGCTCTCCACCAGCTCCAGCGCGAGATAGCTTTCTCCCTAAGCGGACTTGAAGCCACCCACACCCAGCTCCGCCCGCCCTCACATCCCAGCAAGTGGAGCATCCAGCAGATCGTCGAACACCTGCTCCTCAGCTACTCCGGCACAGAGCTGGCCCTCAACGCCCGTCTCGCCAAGCGCACCCCCACCCGCGCCAGACCCGCCATGCTGCAGCGATTCGGGCAATACACCCTCATCCACCTCGGCTATTTCCCGACAGGTCGCAAGGCCCCACCCCTGGTCACGCCCGGTGCAACGACCCATCCGCTCTCCGGCGAAGAACTCACCCACGCTGCCGCCCAACATCTCACCCGCGTCGACACCCTATGCACCGAAGCCGAGAAGCTCTTCGGCGCCTCCAATCGATTCGCCAGCCATATTGTCCTTGGCCCGCTCAGCGTCAACCAGTGGCGAAGGTTCCAGCTCATCCACGGCGAGCACCACCTCAAACAGATCATCACCATCCGCAAGGCCCACGACCTCTGGCCTGTTGTCACGCATTCTCCGGCCCACGTAACGAGCACAGGCCCATCGGGTGGTCCACTAACTTAGCTCATTCTCCACCGCAACATCGTCCTCCACCAGATCGTCCTCCACCCTCAGGTACCTGCGCATATAACGAAGCGGCTCGTCGGCCGCCGCCAGCTCCTTCAGGTGATAGAGCCACGCGTCCTCCCGCGCACTGCGGCGCGTGTATCCCTTGCGCTTCACGGTGCCGATCGTCCCGTCCTTCATCCTGCGGGTGAAAGTCTGCGTGGGCACCTGGAAGGTCATCACCTCACCCGGCTTCCAGAACCGTGACGCAAACTCATGCGAAAACAGCAGGGCATAGTACCGTCGCTCTGCGGCCAGCATCTCCACCGCATGGCGAGTGCTCTGCCACGGCAGCCCCAGCTTGCTGACGTACCACTTCCGAAACTCGAACCCGTTATTGCGTGCCTGCCCGACCAACAACTGAAGCAATTCAAACCGTGTCATAGAGTCCGTTCAGTCCGAATCAAAGTACCACAGCATCGGCCATTCCCGGTACAAAGGGTATAGTTTAGCGTGGCGTACGTCCAATTCATTATCGGCAGCGTCTAGGTGTGACATTTGCATCAAATGCTAAGTCCTGTCTCAACAGAGAATATTAACGGGCCTTGGAGAACAACAATAAAACGCAGCCTGAAAATCCTCAGCCTCTTTCTCCTTGTGGTTTCGCTGGCGGCCCCGGCCCTCGCGAGCAGCAACGACCCCGCCGCACACACAGACCCCATCAATCTCACCCCCGAAGTCCGCGAGGCCCACGAACACTTCTACAACCTCGACTACGAGGGCGCCCTTACCCGCTTTGAAGCCATCCAGAAGGCCAATCCCCAAAGCGCCATCGCCACCGGCTACATACTCATGACGCTTGTCTTTCGTGAGCTCTATCGGCAGGACCTCCTCGACACCACCTACTATGCGCACGACTCCTTCCTAACCTCCAAGCGCAACGTCCCCGTCGCCCCAGCCGACCGCGAGCGCATCGAGTCCCTCACCAATGCCGCTATCGCCCTAACCGACCAGCAGATTAAAGCAAATCCGAACGACGCCAACGCCTACTTCGCTCGCGGCTACGCCCGTGGCATGCACGCAGCCTTCATCACCCTGTGCGACCACAGCTACGTCGCAGCCGCCCGTCAAGGCTATGCCTCCCGTGGCGACAGCGAGCAGACCCTCAGGATCGACCCCAACTACGCCGACGCCAAGATGGCCATAGGCATCCAGCAGTTTGCCGTCGCCAGCCTCCCCGCTTCGTCCGCATGATGGTCGGCATTGCCGGCGTCAGCGGCAACAAGGAAAAGGGTCTCAGCCTTCTTCGAGAGTCCGCCGCCCACGGCATCGTCACGCCAATCGAGTCCCGCACAGCGCTCTCGCTCTTCCTGCGCCACGACGCCCGCTACCCCGAGGCCATCGTCGTCCAGAAAGGCCTCGCCGACCAATATCCCCACGACTACCTCTTCCGCCTTGAGGTCGCCAACCTCACTAAGGACTCCGGTAACGGTCCCG
>DATHQG010000022.1:0-4541 GCA_035483075.1 Edaphobacter sp.
CACCTCCAGCCACCCATCAATCTCCTGCTTCACCCACAGCGGCACAGCCACTGATCGGGTCTTGTTTCCCTTCCCCAGGAAATCCAGAAAGACCCAGCGGCCGTCGCGCATCGTAAGATGCTCGCAGTTCATGCGTGACAATTCCCCGCGCGGTTCCCCCTGCACCGAAATTGAGGAAGAGCCTAATTAAAGAGAAACGACAGCGACTTGGTGAGGAGAAGACACGAAACGGACTGACCCCTGAGGAGAAGCGCCTCCTCGTGGGAGACGCGTTGGTCCGCTGCCTGTGGTCGGTTCAGATGGATCGATTCAGCACTCGGTTAAGGCGCTGGACGAATGTGGCTGGGTCCTTTAGTGGGACGCCCTCGAGAAGGAGGGCCTGGTCGAAGAGGAGCCAAGCGGCGTCGGCCACCCTGGCATCTTCAGGATTGGCGAGCAGTTTCTTGATGATCTCGTGGTCGGGGTTGATCTCGAGCGTTGGGCTGGGCTCGGGGACCTCCTTCTGGCCCATGGCGCGCATCATGTGGCGCATGCGGGCGCTGGGTTCGTCCTCGTCCGACACAATGACCGATGGGCTGTCGGCGAGGCGGACGGAGGCGCGGACATCTTTGACGGCTTCGCCGAGGGTAGCCTTGATCTTTTCGAGCAGGGGCTTGAGCTCTACGGTCTTCTCCAGGGTGGAGTCGTCCTTGAAATCATCGCTGGTGGTGGACTTGTTGACGGCCTTGAGGTCGATATCGCCGTACTTAGGTATGGAAGAGAAGACGATCTCGTCGACGTCGTCGTCGAGGATCAGTACCTCGATGCCTTTCTTCTTGTAGATCTCGAGCAGGGGCGAGTTGCGGAGCATGCTCTCGGAGCCGCCAGTGACGTAATAGAGCGCCTTCTGCTCGGGTTGCATGCGCTCTTTGGCCTCGGCGAGCGAGGTAAGGCCTTCGACTTTCGTAGACTTGAAGCGCACGAGGTCGAGAATGGTCTCGCGGTTGGCGAAGTCGCCGTAGATGCCCTCCTTGAGGGGACGGTTGTACTCGACGATGAACTGCGCGTACTTGTCCTTGTCGTTGGCAGCGATAGTTTTGAGCTCGGAGAGGATCTTCTTAACGCTGGCGGTCTTGATGCTGGTGAGCACCTTATTCTGCTGCAGGATCTCACGCGAAACGTTGAGGGGCAGGTCCTCGGAGTCGATGATGCCGCGGACGAAGCGCAGGTACTGCGGGAGCAGCTCTCTGGAGTCATCCATGATGAACACGCGCTTGACGTAGAGCTTGATGCCGCCTTTGTAGTCAGCCTGGTAGAGGTCCATGGGGGCCTTGGCCGGAATGTAGAAGAGGGTGGTGTATTCGAGGGTGCCTTCGGCGCGGGTATGAAACCAGAAGAGCGGGTCTTCCCAGTCGCCGGTGACGGACTTGTAGAACTCTTTGTAGTTCTCATCGGTGAGCTCGGACTTGGGGCGCTGCCACATGGCGGAGGCGGCGTTGACCTGCTCGGTGACGCGGGACTTGGTGGACTCCTTCTTGTCGGCGTCCCAGTCGCTTTTGTCGTAGGTGAGGAAGATGGGAAAGGCAATGTGATCGGAGTACTTCTTCACGATCTCCTGCAGGCGCCTGCTGCTGGCGTACGGCGCGCCATCGTCGTTGAAGTGGATGAAGACGGTGGTGCCAGCGGTGGAGCGGGAGTCGTTGCCAGTAGCCTCTTCGATGTCGAAACCAGTCTTGCCGTCTGACGTCCACTTATAAGTCTTGTCTTCACCTGCCTTACGGGAGAAGACCTCGACCTTGTCGGCGACCATGAAAACGGAGTAGAAGCCGACGCCGAACTGGCCGATGAGGTTGGAGTCCTTCCTGGCATCGCCGGAGAGCTGGGCGAGGAAATTCTTTGTGCCAGAGCGGGCGATGGTGCCGAGCTGAGCGACGAGGTCTTCCTCGTTCATGCCAATGCCGGTGTCGGAGATGGTGAGGGTCTTCTTACCTTCGTCGAGCTCGAGGTCGATGCGCGGCGATGCGATGCCGTTGCCGACCATCGCCTTGTACTTTTCGTCGATCAGAGTGAGGTGACGCAGCTTGTCGAGCGCGTCGGAGGAGTTGGAAATGAGCTCGCGGAGAAAGATCTCTGGGTGGGAGTAGAGCGAATGGACAATGAGTTCGAGGAGCTGGCCTACTTCAGTCTGGAATTGTTGCTTGGACATAGCGTCTTTAATTATGGCCAGAAGCGGCAGCGAGGTAAAGAAGGGTCGAGCCGGCATAGCTGCTGGTACTGGCAGCAAGTCTGCGATTTTTGCTCCAAGGACACACGAGGCTTGCTTTTTCAATCAGTTACGAGGGCCCAAATCGCGTGTTTCGCCTCCTCGCGTCCGACATCACCATGCATTGAAAGCACGTTCCTGGGAAGGCTTAGACTTAGAGTAAATTTCTACACGGATGCTGCCGGTACCCCAGGAAGCGGAAATTGAACAGCAGATTGTGGACTACGAGCAGAGGCTGCGACAGCAATTCGTGCGACTCGAAACTCGCGATTTGCCGTCCTGCAACCGTGCAGAAAATTCAAATTTACTCTAGCGATAGCAGAAAACTTACGAGCAAACAAAAAGCGAAACAAAGTCTATAATCTAGCATGTGGGCGGCGAACGGGCATCGTCAACGAGAATGCGATACGCAGGAAAGATTTGCTGCGAATGCAAGATGCTGTTGCCACCGCCTCATCGGCCCGGTGAACGGCTATGCCAGAAATGTCGCGGGGACGCAACTAAGCACCGCGTTTACATGCAGTTCGTTCTTATGAAGGGTTGGCTTTGTCACTTCCTCGAAGCTGACCTTAAAACGCCGCTTCCCGGAAGGTCACGGTTCGAGACCAGAAGAAGCTTTTCGAAATGGCGGAGCGCAGCGGCGTTCATCTCAACCCGGCCGGACGGTATTCGATTCAGAAAGCGAGAGAGGAAGGGCGCGGCGGCATATGGTTAGACTTAGAGCTTACTGAAGAGCAATATGCGAACCTGAAGCGTCCGTAGCGGGCTGAACCTCCTGACGATGAAAATGGACTCAGTTTTGCAAATAGCGTTGAGGAGTTCCATCTAAATTCTGCGTTTAACAAATCGTTTTCCGGTCCCTAAGTACACGGAATTTACATCGAACGGGCTCGTCCGGCTTTTAAGTGCAGCTCGACACAAGTGGTACAGCTCGACAGCGAGGGCAGGTTGAGTTCGGTCCTGCGCTCACGTCCCGCAGAAAGTCCGGCTGACGCTCTCCTCGGGGCGAGCTGGCGTGGTGTACTGCTCCAGTTCCGGCCTGTGCTCGTATGGGCGTGACACAACGTCCAACAATTGTTCGAACGGCTGGAAGTTCTGCCGCCACATGGCCGCCTCGAGCGCCGCCTCCACAAGGTGGTTTCGGGGGATGAACGCCGGACTTTCCGTTCGCATGGCAGAACCGCGCGCCTCCGCCGGGACGGCCTCCTCTTCGAGGCGCTGGCGCCATACGACAGCCCAGGAATCATAAGCACCTTGGTCGGCGAATAGCGCGCGTACTCCCGCATCGCGTTCCGGCCCAGCTGCAGCATCGCACAGGCGGCGGAAGGTCAAGGTGAAGTCGGCGCCATTGGCGGCCATACATTCCAACAGGTGTTCGGCAAGCGCTGCATCGTCCGCGCGCTCGGTAAAGAGTCCAAGCTTGCGTCGCAGACCGGCGGTGCGAGCCGCCTCGAACTGCGGTTCGAAAGCGGCAAGGGCTTCCTTAGCCGAAGCTAGCGCGGCCTCTTCACTTCCGGTTTCCTGCTCTAGAATTGGCAGGAATGTTTCGGCGAGACGCGTCAGGTTCCAGTGCGCGGCATAGGGCTGGTTGCCATATGAATAGCGCCCCTGAACGTCGATGGAGCTGAATACCGTGGTCGGATCGTACGCCTCCATGAAGGCGCAGGGTCCGTAGTCGATTGTCTCGCCCGAGATGGAGGCGTTGTCGGTGTTCATCACGCCGTGGATGAAGCCGAGGAGCATCCATTGTGCGACCAGGTGCGCCTGCCGTGCGATCACGCCATCCAGCAAGGCCCGGTACGGCTGCTTCGCTTGCTTGGCCTTTGGGTAGTGCCTACTGATCGCATAGTCCGCCAGCCTGCGCGTCCCTTCCGTGTCGTGCCGGGCGGCGAAGTACTGGAACGTGCCCACGCGGAGGTGGCTCGCCGCTACCCTAGTCAGCACGGCTCCAGGCAAGGCTATTTGGCGCATCACTAGTTCTCCCGTCGTCACTGCAGCCAGGGCACGGGTGGTCGGCACGCCAAGGGCAGCCATGGCCTCGCTGACAATGTACTCGCGCAAGACTGGACCGAGCGCGGCTCTGCCGTCGCCGCCGCGGGAAAAGGGAGTTGGACCGGAGCCCTTGAGCTGGATGTCGTAGCGCAGACCGTCGCGGCCCACCACCTCGCCCAGCAGGTTGGCGCGGCCGTCGCCGAGTTGAGCCACGAAATATCCGAATTGGTGGCCTGCATAGGCCATCGCCAGCGGTTCGGCCCCTTCAGTCACGCAATTGCCGGCTAGGATCTCCACGCCTCGTGCG
>DATHQG010000023.1:0-1618 GCA_035483075.1 Edaphobacter sp.
CGTTCGCCCCTGGGCGAAATGCAGTTCCCCTCGCGGGAGTAACTCAGCTGGTAGAGTGCAACCTTGCCAAGGTTGATGTCGCCGGTTCGAATCCGGTCTCCCGCTCCATTTCCATTTCTGTCCGGCCCGGAGACATGGGTAACAGAATGTACCTAAGACATAGGTAACACTTTTGGCCCAAAGGGGTTGTTGAGGGGCTGCAGAGTTTTTTCCTCCAGGTCGATATAACCGAGATCGTAATCCATAAAGCTGACGAGCCAGATGCCGTCGTCGACTTCCTTGATGCCGACGGCTTGACCAGCCAGACAGGTGCTTAAGTTGATTTTCTTGCGATACAAGCACAGGCGGCCGCAGTTGGTGACGACGACGGTTTTGTCGTGAAACGGGTAGCGCAGTTCCTGGATGCCCTGGTAAGGGCGGCAGGAAGAAGTATAGATCTCCGCCGGACATTTCATGCCGAGAGCTTCGTGCGGTCTCTCGTTATTGAACTCCTCGATGAAGGCGTCGAACTTGGCTTGTTGCTGCAGCAGGTTGGCGCCGGCCGGGCGAGTGGCCTCCTTCTTCAAAGTCAGATGCATCCGCTCATGGCGGCCGTTCTGCTGGGGATGACCAGGCCGAATGCGTTCGATGCTGATACCCAGACGCAACCACCACACCGAGAGCCGGGAGAGATTGAAAAGCCCGTTGGGCGACGCAAAGGGAACGCCGTTGTCGGAGCGGATCGCTTGCGGCAGACCACGTTCTTTGAACAAGCGCTCAAAGGCCGTAAAAGCGGTCTTCTCGGCATTCGATTCCATGGCTTCGCACAACAGCAGATAACGCGAAGCATGATCGGTGACGGTGAGCGGATAACAGTAGCGCCGATCGCCGAGCATGAACTCTCCCTTGTAGTCCGCACACCACAGGGCATTCGAACTGGCGCCCTCTGACAACGGAGTTCCTTCGGTGCGGGTGCGCGAGCGTCTGGCTCGCGTCACTAATCCATGGCGATCGAGGATGGCGTGAATGGTGCTGCGAGCCGGGACCTTCACTTCGCTCGGCAGTCGTCGGAGGAGGCGCTCCCGGATCTTGCGAGCGCCCCAGTTGGGTTTCTCGCGCCTGACCGCTACGATGGCGGCTTCGATCTGCTCGGGCAGTTGGTTGGCGTATCGATGGGGGCGCCTGGCACGATCGGTGAGCCCCTCCAGTCCGCATTCCTCATAGCGATCGAAGATCTTGTAGCCGGTTTTGCGCGAGATCTGAAACTCACGGCACAACGCGGCCATGCTCTCGCCGTCTTTGAGTCGAATCACGAATCGTATGCGTTCGTCCATAACAGAACTTTCCTTCCATGGCATCCCACTTCCCGCCCCCCTTGCAGGGGAAAAAGTGTAACCCATGTCTCCGGTACGTTCTGTTACCTATGTCTCAGGCCGCACAACAGCGACACCAAAAGTCTAGAAGCGCCAACGGGCTTGCCTGTTTTGCTGCCAAGACCGTCAGCCGAAATATGTGTCCGTCAAAGCTACGCACACAGATGAAGATATTCTCCCCTGATGGCAGGCGTGTAGTCGTGGCAAAGTTTCGTTGACACCGTGGCCTTGACTCGCTTTATCGTCTAAGAGCAGAAAGAACTCCA
>DATHQG010000024.1:0-36066 GCA_035483075.1 Edaphobacter sp.
GAGGACATCACCCTCGTGCTCGGCGTCAACGACGACAAGTACGACGCATCGAAGCACAACATCATCTCCAACGCATCCTGCACCACCAACTGCCTCGCACCCGTCGTCAAGGTCCTCAACGACACCTTCGGCATCGCCAACGGCATCATGACCACCATCCACAGCTACACCAACGACCAGGTCATCCTCGATACCCCGCACAAGGACCTTCGCCGCGCCCGCGCCGCTGCCCTCTCCATGATCCCAAGCTCGACCGGCGCCGCCAAGGCCCTCAGGCTCGTCATCCCCGAGATGGACGGCAAGCTCGACGGCTTCTCCATGCGCGTCCCCACCCCCAACGTCTCCGTAGTCGACCTCACCTTCGTCTCCGAGAAGCCCATCACCGTAGCGACCGTCAATGCAGCCCTCAAGGCCGCTGCCGACGGCGCACTTAAGCCCTACCTCGGCTATACCGACGAAGAGCTAGTCAGCTCTGACTTCAAGGGCAATCCCCTCTCCTCCATCGTCGACTCCAAGCTGACCAAGGTCATCGGAAACACCGGCAAGGTCATCAGCTGGTACGACAACGAGTGGGGTTACTCCAACCGCGTCAAGGACCTCATCACCTTCCTGGTGAAAAAGGGCCTTTAGACCCACGAGAACTGACGTCGTCATTCTGAGCGAAGCGAAGGACTCCCGCATTTGTTCCAGGCGGCGGGTTCTTCGCTTCGTTATTGCGCCGCACTCCGGCTCCGCTCTTCATCCCCAGATCGCCTCCGCATACTTGAACGGCCTCGTCAGCCGGCTCTTCCAGAAGTAAGCCAGAATAATCACGCTTGCAATCGCGGCGTACGCACACCACAGCGAAGTGAAAGCGTACCGTTTCACCGCCATCACCGTCAGCAGAATCGCCAGGTTGGCCGCGCCGAAGATCACCATGGCCCTGACCTGCGAGAAGAACAGCGAACCGCACGTGGCAATCACATAGAGGACTGCGAGCGCTGTGTTGTTGGTCCCGTCGTTGATGTAGACGATGCTGTCTCCCCGTACGAAGATATGCAGCGGATAGGCAATCAGCGCCCAAAGCATATAAAGCGTCGTGCCCGTGCCGATCGCGAGAAATGGCAGCATTCGCCTGCGGGCTTTTACTGTCGGCTCAAACAGCAAGATACTTAGCGGCAATAGAAACGGCAGCAGACCCTGCGCATACAGCACAAACGCCGCGCCCATATTGTGCGTCACCGTAGGCGACAGAACTCCGTCCAGTCCCAGCCACACAAACCCCTCGATAAATTGATGCACGGCAAACAGCGTCGGCAGCGACGCGAACAGCAGCTCACGTTTATGCTTCACCTTCGTCAGGGTGACCGCCCCGATCGCCCCCAGCACTCCACTTCCAACAAAGTTCGCCGTCGCAGAAAAGCACACGCTTGCCGTACCTCCTAAGACTCAGGTTCACCGGTTCTGCAAGATAATACGCGACTACGGCTGCCTTGCAAGTCTTTGATTGCGAACAATCCTGAATCCCGCAGTACAGCCTGATAATCTCAATTTCAGGCAGCGAGTCCACCTGCCGGGATCGAGCACTCTATGGGTCGTCGCTTCCAGGAGCTTGCCTTCACACCCCACGTCAAAGAACACCAACAGGAACACGGCAGCCGACGCCAATACGACCGCATGGAGAAGGCCGCGCCTCAGGGTGACGACGCCCTCGGCCCAGCCGAGAAGGACTTCATCCAGCGCCGCGATAGCTTCTACATGGCCTCCGTCAGCGAGACCGGCTGGCCATACGTGCAGCACCGCGGCGGCCCCAAAGGATTTGTTCGCATCCTCAACCCCGCGCTCCTCGGCTTCGCAGACCTCCGCGGCAACAAGCAATACGTCAGCCTCGGCAACTTCGAGCATGACTCTCGCGTCGCCCTCTTCTTCATGGACTACCCCAACCAGACCCGTCTCAAAATTCTCGGACGAGCCGAGGTCCACGAGCACGATAAAGAAGCGGCGGCACTCATCGAATCCTTCCGCCCGACGGACAAGTCCGACATCATAGAGCGAGTCATTCTCATCCACGTCGAGGGCTTCGACTGGAACTGTCCACAGTACATCACCCCTCGATACACCGTGGAAGAACTACAGGACGTGCTCGCCCCTGTCCGAGAAAAACTCGCGAAGCTTGAGGCCGAAAACGCCGCCCTGCGTGCCGTAGCCAGTCCGCCGCTTGGCGCTAGTGATCAAATTCAACCAGGGCCGTCCCCAGCGAACGACCAATCGTAGAAGCTCACCTTCGTTGGTCCCGGGCAGCTTGTTCGATGTCCCGCCGCGTCGGAGTGGACGCTCTGCTTCGTCACGCCCGTCACGTACACTAGGGCAACGAACCAACAAATCCCGGGAGCACAATGTCCGCAAAGGTCCGAAACTTCGAGCCAATTGACTTCAAAACACGCTTCCCCGCATTGGATGGCATTCGGGCCCTCGCAGTAACCATGGTCTTCTTTGACCACTATGGCGGCGGATCTCATGGCGGATTTGTACTTCGGCTTCTGAACCGTATCCGGGAGAACGGCTGGGCCGGCGTCGACCTCTTCTTTGTCCTGTCGGGCTTCCTGATTACAGGAATCCTCTTCGATACGCGAAACGACTCCCATTTCTTCAAGCGTTTCTTTGCTCGCCGCAGCCTGCGTATCTTCCCTGTGTTTTACCTCATGTGTTCCATTCTTCTTCTATTGACTCCGGTGCTTCATTACCGGTGGCATTGGCTGCAGCTGACATTTCTCGTGTACTTCGGCAATTTCTTTGCTAACCACGACTTCAGGCTGTACGAGGTAGCAAGTTCGACCTACCCGGGCGCCACGGCCTTGATTGGTCATCTATGGTCTCTTTGTGTTGAGGAGCAGTTTTACCTTCTGTGGCCGTTGGTCGTATGGACTGTACGTGATCGCGTACGTCTTCTTTGGATTGCGTCAGGCATCTGTCTATTGGCCCTCTCTCTCCGCATCGCCATGTGCTTTACCTTTCCTGCGGAGGCCGAAACCTGGATCATCCGGACCTTACCGTTCCGCATGGACTCCTTACTCTTCGGTGCCATTCTTGCGCTGCTGCTGCGTGGCCCCAACTCCGACCTCTGGCAGCGAAGGTGTAAATGGATCTTTCTCGGCGGAATGGCCCTCGTCATTCCATTGTTCCTGCGGTTTCCGAACATCAAGTCCCCCTGGATCCTCACCGTCGGCCTCACGCTCCTCGCCGTCACCGGGGTCGGACTCACAGGCATCACACTGCGCTCCGGTTCTCCCGCCTTCCGGTTCTTTTATCTAAAGCCGCTTCGCATTCTAGGCAAGTACAGCTATGGTTTTTACATCTATTCCTTGATCTTCCAGTTCGCGTTCTTCAAGCTTCTTATTCTGATGATCCATAAGACCCACTCTCTGGCCGTCAGCGGTATCATCGAGTTGAGTTGCGCCTTCGGCCTCAGCTTTCTCGTCGCAAAACTCAGTTATGACCTGTTCGAGGTCCGTTTCCTTCGCTGGAAAGTACACTTCGAATACGACTCGGAAGTGGTCGAACACGAGCATGCATTTACAAAAAAATAGACCCCCGCGCTAGAGTCCAGGTCTGTCGAAAACTCACACAGCCACATCAGCATCGGACAAGCCATGGCCCGCAAAAACATCCCCGGCACCTCTCCCTTCGAGCCCATCATTGGTTTCTCTCGCGCAGTGCGCATCGGCAACCACGTCCACGTCTCCGGCACCGGTCCCGTTGGGGCGGACGAGGCCGACGTAGCCGAGCAAACCGACCAGTGCCTCACCCTCATCGCCGCGGCCCTCAAGAGCGCCGGCAGCTCCATCGAACACGTCTACCGCACCCGCATGTACCTCACCCATACCGAAGACTGGGAGGCCGCCGGGCGCATTCACGGCAAGTTCTTCGGCCAGATCCGCCCCGCAGCTACAATGGTCGTCGTTGCCGCCCTGCTCAACCCAAAATGGCGCATAGAAATCGAAGCCGACGCCTGCATCCCGGACTGAAATCCGTTTAGAATCATTGCAAATGGAAATTTCAGCCTATCGTCCCCCTCTCTGGAAGGTCATCGCCGGTGCCACTCTCCTCGTCGGCACACTCGACATCTCGGACGCCTTCATCTTCTATAGTCTCCGCGGCATATCTCCCACCAGAATTCTTCAAGGCATCGCCAGCGGTGTCCTCGGCCGGGCGGCCTTTGGCATGGGACATCGCGCTGCTCTCCTGGGCTTGTTTTTTCACTTCTTCATCGCCTTCTCCGCCACGACCGTCTTCCTTCTTGCCAGCAGCAAGCTCCCGCTTGGCCGCCATCCGTGGCTCTACGGCGGACTCTTCGGCGTCGCCCTCTACATCGTCATGAACTACATCGTTCTCCCGCTCTCTAAAATAGGCCTGAGACCTACGCCTCCCCTCGTCTCGCTCATCAACGGTGTCGCCGCTCTTGTCTTCTGCATTGGTATTCCCCTGGCATTCATCGCGCGCCGTTATGTCTCGCAACGAATTTCATAATTTTTCCCGTCAGATGATGTCTACTAACAGCCAGAAGGAAAACAAATGCCGAAGCTGTCCATCCGCGACTTAGATCTAACCGACAAACGCGTCCTCATCCGTGTCGACTTCAATGTCCCCCTCAAGGACGGCATCATCACCGACGACACGCGCATCCGCGAGACCCTCCCTACCATCGAGTACGCCCTCCGTCACAAGGCCAAGGTCATCCTCTGCTCGCATCTCGGCCGCCCCAAGGGCAAACCCGTCGAGTCCATGAGCCTCCGCCCCCTCGTCGACCACCTTCGCGGCCTCCTCGACCACATCCTCGGCGAAGACGAAAACGTGGCCTTCTCCCCCAACTGCGTCGGCCCAATCGCCACCGAGATGTCTGCCAACCTCGAATCCGGCCAGCCCCTCCTGCTTGAAAACCTCCGCTTCCACCCCGAAGAAGAGGCCAACGACCCAGTCTTCGCCAAGAAGCTCGCCAGCCTCTGCGACATCTTCGTCAACGACGCCTTCGGCAGCGCTCACCGCGCCCACGCCTCCACTGAAGGCATCACCCACTTCGTCAAAGTCTCCGCCGCCGGCCTTCTCATGCAGAAGGAGCTCACCTACCTCGGCAAGGCCCTCACCGAACCCGACAAGCCCTTCGTCGCCATCATCGGCGGAGCCAAGGTCTCCGACAAGATCGGCGTCATCGACAACCTGCTTGACAAGGCCGACGCCATCATCATCGGGGGCGGCATGGCCTACACCTTCCTCAACGCCCAGGGCCAGAGCACCGGCAAGTCCCTCGTCGAAACCGACAAGATCGACGTCGCCAAGGCCGCGCTCGAAAAAGCAAAGGCCAAAGGCGTCCGCTTCCTCCTCCCCGTCGATCACGTTCTGGCCGACAAGTTCGCCCCCGACGCCAAGACCAAGGTCTTCTCGGGCACCGGCGCATTCCCCGCCGACATGATGGCCCTCGACATCGGCCCCAAATCCATCATCCTCTTCGAAGACGAGATCGCCGAAGCCCGCACCGTCATCTGGAACGGCCCGATGGGCGTCTTCGAGATGCCCACCTTTGCAAACGGTACCAACGCCATCGCCCACGCCGTCGCGCGCAACCACGACGCCACCACCATCGTAGGCGGCGGAGACTCAGTCGCGGCCGTCCAGCAATCCGGCGTAGCCGACCGCATCACCCACCTCTCCACCGGCGGCGGTGCCAGCCTCGAATTCCTCGAAGGCAAGACCCTCCCGGGCGTCGCGGCACTCACAGACAACCAGAGGTTTCGCTAGGACAGCCCCGCGTACTAAGAACGAAGCCGCTGCACATACAAAATTGACGTCATTCTGAGCGCAGCGAAGGATCCCCGCATTTCATCCAGGGCGCAACGAATGCAACCACGAGCCAACTTCCCTACCTCGATTGAAAATGGAATACTAGAACTAATGCGCAAACCGATCATCGCCGCCAACTGGAAGATGTACAAGACCCCCACCGAGTCTACCGCCTTCCTCACCAGCTTCTTCCCTCTCGTCAAGCAAAACACCGCAGCGGAGATCGTCCTTTGCCCAGCCATGACCTCGCTCCCCGCACTGGTCGACGCCGCCAAATCGAAGTCCGTCTTCATCGGCGCACAGAACATGCACTGGAAGAACGAAGGCGCCTTCACCGGTGAGACCTCGCCGGTCATGCTTACCGCCATCGGCGCCACCCACGTCCTCATAGGCCACTCCGAGCGTCGCCAGTACTTCGCCGAGACCGACACCACCGTCAACCTCAAGCTCAAGGCCGCCCTGGCCCACTCACTCGTTCCTATCGTCTGCGTTGGCGAAAAACTCGAAGAGCGCGAAGCCGACCTCACCCGCAACGTGCTTGAGCTTCAGGTCTCCATAGCCCTCGAAGGCATCGACCCTGCCATCGCCACACCCATTGTCTTCGCCTACGAGCCCGTATGGGCCATCGGCACCGGCCGCACTGCCACGCCCGAACTTGCCGAAGATGCGCACAAGATAATCCGTGCCCGGATCGCCGAATCGCTGACGCCCGCAATCGCCGCCTCCACCCGCATCCTCTACGGCGGCTCCGTCAAGCCCGACAACGCAAGGTCTCTCTGCAACCTCGGGGACATCGACGGCGCTCTGGTCGGCGGCGCCAGCCTCGACCCCCATTCCTTCGCTGAGATCGTCCGCAACGCTACCTCGAAGTGACCCTCGCGAATTTCATCCTGAAACACCAGGGCCCGCGCAATATAAGCGCGGGCCCGGTGTTTCAGTAAGGTTCTAAGATCAATACCTATCGGTAGTAACGATGACCATGACGATAGTAGACACGGCGATAGTGCCGATGATGATAAGGATGCGATGGACCAACCCTTACGACGACCTGCGCATTAGCCGGCGATGGCGTCATAGCCAGCATAAAAAGCATACTCAAACCTAAGAATCCGCGAATCAGAAGATTTTTCAATGTCGGTTCTCCTTCGTACAAAATTGACCAACTTCATTGCTCTGGTAAGTCTGATTCGGTCCCTTTGCACTCCGTTGCACCGGAATAAACTATCTTCCCAGGCAACCATCGCAGCGAAACGTCTCTGGTTTTTTATCTCGTTGTGCGATACATCTGAACGCTTATATCCAATGCGCCGAAACCGATTAAGATGTATTGGCCCACCAATCATCCCGATAGCATCTGCCGCAAGATCGTCAGACTGCCCGTCCGGACCTATCTGTATCCACGCTGACTGAAGCGAGAGTTTTTTTACCGAACCACCCCAGCCTGGTCCATCGGCCAGTACACAAACGCTGCCTTGCCATAGATCAGCTCCCGATCCACCGGCCCAAAGTCGCGGCTGTCGCTCGAGATCGACCGATGGTCCCCCATCACAAAATACTCATCGTGCGGCACCGTCATCTCCGGTTGCGACCGGTCATCCGTGAATCGCTTCGGAACATACGACTCGTCTACACGGCCGCCATTCACGTACACCTGCCCATGGTCGATCCGCAGATCGTCTCCGGGAAGCGCGATCACCCGCTTGATATAGCTCTTCTCATGGTCATGCGGGTATAGAAACACCACCACGTCCCCTCGGTGGATCTCTCCGACCCGGTAAGCCAGTTTGTTGACGAACAACCGGTCTTGGTCCTCCAGCACCGGCAGCATGCTGGTCCCCTCCACCCGCACCGGCTGATACAGGAAGATGATGATAAACGCCGACACAACGACCGAAACCACCAAGTCCCGCAGCCAGGAGTGCATCACCCCCTTAGCGCGCTCCGACGGCGTGTTTCCGATGTCCTGCCCCATCTGTCCCTCAGTCTCCACTCTGTCTCCGTGGCCTCTCTTTTTAGACGCACAAACTGTGCGGACGCAAGCGGAAGAAACCGCGGTCCGTCCACTTCCCGGCCCCCAGGCGCCTTCCCGGCCAGCTAACCAATTTGTCGGGACTCACATCCCATATATCACAGGTGGATGCTTCAACTCCAGCCTGGCGCTACTTATGAAATGCCTTCCTCGCGCCCGAAATCTCTCCAGTCCCAATTCCTCCCTCAAATTCAGAGGCGTTTGCGCGGCCCGCGACACTCCAATGGTACCCGTTTTGGCTCAACGTTTCTTAGAGCTTTTCCTGGACCTTAGGAATAGAATTGAGAAAGTAGAAAAGCAGGACATTTATGGCAACCCTTACCATGCTTGAGCAGGCCACCACTCTTAAAACCGTCAACCGAGGCGCAGCAGAATTCAACGATCTCACGACGGAAACCTCAAACACCGCATCCGAAGGGCTCGATACTAAGTCGGCCCTGGAAATTGCGCGCATTATTAACCACGAAGACGCCAAGGTCGCGGCCGCAGTCAAAAAGGCGCTGCCCGAGATCGCCATCGTCATCGACACCGTCGCCCGATCACTCCGCGACGGCGGTCGGCTCATCTATGTTGGTGCCGGCTCCAGCGGCCGCATCGCCTCCCTCGACGCGTCGGAGTGCCCACCAACCTACTCCACCGCACCCGCGCAAGTCCAATACATTATGGCCGGCGGCCCCAAGGCCTTAGCCTCCGCCTCGGACGTCAACGAAGACTCGCCTGAGATCGGCCAGCGCGACATCGCCCGACGCCGTCCCACCCGCAAGGACATCGTCATCGGCGTCTCCGCCAGCGGCCGCACCCCTTACGTCGTCGGCGCCGTGGAATACGCACGCGCCCGCGGTGCCAAGACCGCCGCCATCACATGCAATCACAACACCCCGCTGGCTGACGTCGCCGACACCACCGTCATCAGCGAGGTCGGCCCCGAGGTCATCTCCGGCTCTACCCGCATGAAGTCTGCAAGCGCCCAGAAGATGATCCTCAACATGATCACTACCGGCGCCATGACCCGTCTCGGTTACGTCTACGACAACCTCATGGTCAACGTCCACATGAAGAACGCGAAGCTGGTCGAGCGCGGCATCCGAGTCCTCATGAAGGTCTGCGACATCGACCGCGATACCGCAATTCGCACCATCAAGTCTGCCGGCAAATCCATCCCTATCGCCGTCGTCATGCTCAAGGCCAACGTCGACAAGATGGAAGCCGTTCGCCGCCTAACCAAATCCGACGGCAACGTCCGCCTCGCCATCGACGACTCAAGACTCGAACTCTAGCCCCGCATGACGGACCGCAAAGCACTCTATCAGGAAATTCGGGCGCTCCTGTCGATCTTTGCGGCGTCAGCGGCAGTACTTCTCTGCCACACACTTCGGCACTTCACCATCTCACTCTCTCATCCTTCGACCTGGTACGTGGCAACACAACATCGCTGCGGCTGGGTCCTGATCGCAACCTTCACATGGTTTCTTTGCGAGATGACCAACCGCCTGCGCCTCGAAGGCCAATCGCTGCGTCGACCTTATTGGAATTGAGCTAGGCCGATTTTCTCTTCACGGGAGTCCTCGAAGACGGCTTCACCAACCCAATGCCTTTCTTCGAATCGGCCTTCACGCTCTCTACGGGCTTCTTTGGAACGCGCTTGCTGGTGCCACTGTCCACTCCACCAAGGCTCTTGCGCAGTGCATCCATAAGGTTGACCACCTTCCCTTTCGGTTCGACGACCTCGTCCTTCGGCACCGGCATCTTGTTCACCTTGGCTTCGATCAACTCTTTGACGGCGACCTCATAGCCGTCTTCAAACTTCGACAAATCAAGCTTGCTCGATTTCTTCGCAATCAAGGCTTCGGCAAGCTCCAGGGACTCTTCATTGATCTCTACTGCCTTGAGGTCATGGAAATAATCCTGCTCATTTCGCAGCTCGTTGGAATACCGAAGCGTGTAAGCGATCATCCCGCCGTGCGCATCATCACCGGCCGGGCGGACTGCGATGATGTTCTCGCGCCCCGCAAACGAAACCTTTCCGATCGCGACCTTCCCACTCTTCTGCAGCGCTTTCCTGACAACAGCAAACGCCTCCGCCTGACTGTCGTTCTCCGGCACGACGAAATAAGGCTTTTCAACATACTCCGGCCGAAGCTCATCCATCGTCACAAACTGGGACACATCAATGGTGTGCTTCGACGGCACCTTGAGGTTCTCCAACTCGGTCGGCTCAATGAGGATGTATTCGCCCTTGCGATACTCATAGCCCTTCACGATCTCGTCCTTCCCGACCGCCGGGCCTGCGACCTCGCTATCGGACTCTGCCGCACTCGCCAAGACCTTCTGATGGCGTATCCGCTCACCCGTGCTACGGCTGATTTGATGAAAGCTAATCTGGTTCTTCGACTCGGTAGCAACGTACAGTTGCACCCCAAACGAAACCAGGGAGACTTGTATCCTGCCAGTCCAATACGGGCGCGCCATTCCATACCTCGCTTACGAATTTGCTAGGTTAGATTATCGACAATCACCCCAAAAGTCTTGACCTATACGGGGTATTACCAAGTATCTAACGCCAAGTTTCGCCGCATATTCGCCTTTGGGCCGCGCCGCGCAAATCGAATCGGGGCGCATCCATAACCGGCCGGCGCAACATTCTCCACACGACGTGTTCATTCCTCCAGACAGCGGCGACCCAGCCGCAACAAGGAGCACCACCCATGAACCGCCTTTTACTCTCCACCTCCCTCGCCCTGGCCCTCTCCAGCACTGTTGTCTTCGCCCAGCAGGAAGCAGCGCCGCCCCCGCCAGCAAAGCACCATCACGCCCACAACCCACAGCGCGAGACCGCGAGACTTACCAAAAAGCTCAACCTCACCGCCGACCAGTCCGCGAAGCTCGGACCCATCTTGGCCGACCGCGACCAGAAGATCGCCGCGCTCCACAACGACACCACGATCTCACCAATGATCGCAAAACAGCAGATGCGCGCTATCCACCAGCAAACCAAGCAACAGCTAGCTAACGTCCTCACCCCGGATCAGCTCCAGCAGATGAGGGCCCTACGCCATCACGGCCACGGCGCTCCCACTCAGACCCAACCCCGGACCAACCCGCAATCCGGTTTCTAACTCATAAAACGGCAGCTAGTGCCTCTCGAACCGAGAGCTTCGACATCTATTAGCTGCCGATTCTTTATCCACCACAAGCTCCCACCCCGCGGATTGCCCATGTACCCGCCCAGCTACTCATTTCCACGCCAAATCTCCGTAAACTGACTGAATGGACAAGTTCGTAGTACGTGGCGGCAACCCTCTTCTCGGCACCATCAAAGTCTCCGGAGCAAAAAACTCCGCCCTTCCCTGCATGGCAGCCGCCATCCTCACCGAGGACGAGGTCATCCTCGAAAACATCCCCCAGGTCCGCGACATCGAGACCGAGCGCAAGCTCCTCACCAGCATGGGCGCCGAGGTCGAACTAGGCTACGGCCGCGCCCAGCACCGTACCCGCATCAAGTGCGGCATCCTCTCCGACCCCGTCGCCAAGTACGAGATCGTCAAGACCATGCGGGCCAGCTCCCTCGTCCTCGGCCCGCTCATCGCCCGCACCGGCATCGCCCGCGTCGCCATGCCCGGAGGCTGCGCCATCGGTGGCCGTCCCATCGACCTCCACATCAACGGCCTCGAAGCCATGGGCGCCACCATCACCCACGACCACGGCTACCTCGAAGCCCGCAGCCCCAATAACGGAAGCGGCCGTCTCAAGGGCGCACACATCGTCTTCGACAAAATCACTGTCACCGGCACCGAAGACCTCCTCATGGCCGCCACCCTTGCCGATGGCGAATCCGTCTTCGAAAACTGCGCTCGTGAGCCGGAGGTCACCGACCTCGCCGCCCTTCTCATCGCTATGGGCGCCAAAATCGAAGGCGCCGGCACCGGCACCATCCGCATCCAGGGCGTAGCAAAGCTCCACGGTGCGCGCCACCGGATCAACCCTGACCGCATCGAAGCCGGCACCTTCCTCGTCGCTGGCGCCATCACCGGCGGCGACCTCAACGTCGACTGCTGCGAGCCCAAACACCTTGGCGCACTCATCGCCAAGCTCGAACAATGCGGCGTCAAAATCGACGTCGGCGCAGACAAAGTCCGGGTCCGCTCAGGCGGCGACCTCAAAGCAGCCGACATGACCACCGAAGAGTACCCCGGCTTCCCCACCGACATGCAGGCCCAGTACATGGCCCTTGCCACCCAGGCCGAAGGCACCAGCACCGTAACCGAAAATATCTTCGAAAACCGGTTCATGCACGTGCAGGAGCTCATCCGAATGGGCGCGAACATCACCATCTCGGGCCGCACCGCCACCGTCCGCGGCAAAAGCCCCCTCCAGTCCGCCGCCGTCATGTGTTCTGACCTTCGCGCCTCGGCCTCGCTCGTCCTCGCCGCCCTCGTCGCCGACGGCGAAACCATCCTCGACCGCGTCTACCATCTCGACCGCGGCTACGAGCACTTCGAAGAGAAGCTCCGTGGCGTAGGGGCCCAGATTCGCCGCATGGGAGACGTATTCGGAAAAAAGTAACCTGTACAGTTACAAACCCGGCAAGTCTTTGCCATACACAGCTGCGTCCAGCCCCGTCGAACCGTAGTACCCGCGCCTTACCCGGATCCGTTCATAACCCAGCCGCTCATAAAAGCGGATCGCAACCTCGTTCCCGGTAAACACATGCAGCTGTATCCATCGCACCCCTGCGGCCACGGCGCATGCCTCCGCCTCTCTCATCAGCCGTCTGGCCAGCCCCATCTGCCGGTACTCGGGGGCCACGTCTAGAGTCACCACATAGGCCCGCCACTCGGACGCGATACGCTCAACATGGGTGATCACAAACCCGACGATCTCGCCGCACACCTTCTCCGCGATGTAAACGACGGCGTTCCGTTCCTCAGCGAACTCCCGCAGCGACTCTCGATCGAAACGAAACTCCTCCGCAAAGCAAGCCTCATCCAATCGAAACATCGCCTCAAGGTCCGTGGCTCGATAATCACGAAGAAAAATCTCGCTGCTCATTAGCTACAACTCCGCCGCACCTCAACACAAATAGCAGACCATCAAACAAAACTGCGCCTCGCTGAAGGGCCACTCAGCGAGGCGCAATTGAACACATCAAGTTAGAAGGTAAACTTTCCGCTCAACTGCAACTGCCGTGAAGAACCGCCATCGCTCGTCGCAAAGCGGGTTGCGGATATCTGACCGAAGGTCGACGATTGTACGTTACCCGACGGCTGACCGAAGTTGGGGTGGTTGAGGATGTCGAAGGCGTCCGCACGCAGTGTGAAAGTAAGACCCTCAAAGATCTTGGTCTCCTTCTGCCCGGAGAGATCGACGTCCGCGAATCCCGGACCTGTACCCCCGTTACGTTCGATGTTGCCGATACCGGTGTAGATGATGGTTGACGTTGGAGTCGCCTGCGTCGCCTGAATCTGCAGGCTGCATCCAGCGGGTACCGCCAATGTCGGACCGATCGGGCAGACAAGCGAAGAAGGAAGGTAGGTTACGTTGGCGATGGCACCCTGCGACTTATGCCTGGCAAGTGGACCAACCAGGTTGGGACGTACAAGGCCGGTAACACCGTTGTAGCTTGAGCTGCCGGCGGTGATGTTGACAGGATTACCGGTCTGGTACTGGATGATTGTCGCAAGCTGATAACCAGCGACCCAGCGGTTGCCCTTGAAGGGGAAATCGTAGATCGCTGTTCCGGCGAAATGATTGCGCGTGTCGAAGTCCGACAGCCCATAGTTGCCGCGGGGATTGTTGCTGTCCTGCAGATTGAGACCACCCTGCGACCCGAGGGAGTTGATATCCATCGACTTCGTCCACTCGTAGTTCGCGCTTATATAGACTCCGTGGCTCATGTTCTTGCTGAGCACGGCCCACATGCCGTTGTAGTTCGACGAAGAATTGCTGTTCACCTCGGTAATATTGGACGCAATGGCCACACCGGGATCAATTGGACTGTTGAGCGAGAGGGTCTGGTACGGATGGAGGGATCCTACCGGGCCGGATGCCTGGTTCTCGTTGGTGCGAATAAGCAGGTGCCGTCCGACTGACCCGACATAGTAAAGCGAGGCAACCATGCCGTAGGGGAGCTGCTGTTGCACATTCAGGTTGAAGCTCTCGATGTACGCATTCCTGTAGTTGGGATTGGTCGAGGCGATTGCGATGCCGGCGGCTTTTGCTGAGTTGTAGAGGTTGTTCACTGGGATAGCTGGCCCGTTATACGAGACCGCGGTGCTAAAGGGAGGATTGGATGCCAGCGCCGTCACCGTGCCCGAGACCGGTTGGTCCACCAGGTAGCCGTAGCCCCCGCGCACCACAGTCTTGCCGTTACCAAACAGGTCGTCAGCAAATCCCAAGCGAGGTTCTAAGTTGTAGTTTTGATTGTACGCGGCGTTGGCCCCGAGCCCGTTGGTGCCCACCCGCGTCAGCGACGGGCCGGCAGGATTGAAGAGCACGAGACGGTTCGCTCCCTCTACAGGTGTTCCGTTCCATTCGAAGCGGACGCCGTATTCGAGAGTGAGGCGCGAGTTAAGCTTGAAGTTGTCCTGCACAAACCCTCCCACCGCGGTATCGTAGATGCGGCTGGAGACCGTATTTGGCTGCACGCTGAAGACTGTGGCGGTGTCCTGTTCGAAGTTATTGGGAGTGCTCACATACGTCAGTGTCCCGATGTTGTCGGCAAAGCTGGCAGCGAGGTAGCGACGGTACTCTCCACCAAATTTGATGGTGTGCCTGCCGCGCAGCAGGGTAGCCGTATCCGACAAGACGCCGAGAGTGTCATTGCGTCCCTGCGGGAAGCCCGAGGGGCCACCGAAAACCAGGCCAATATCAGAAAGAGTTATCTGGGGCAGACCAACGTTGCCCACGAGGCCGTCGTTGATGCCTACGCTGTTCGGGTCGGTCAAATTGGCTGGGTTGAAGGCGATCGAGATGCGGTTGAATCCAAGCCGAGCTTCGTTCACAAGGCTCGGACTGAAGATATGCGTCTCGTTGAACGTCAGTACCTGCCGATGTGCGTTGCGATGATCTCCCCAACCGGGAATGGTATCGCCCTGCAAGGCCGGTTCAGTGCGCACGTCACTTTGAAAGGCGTAGAAGGCATGCAATGAGTCTTTCGCGCTGAACTGCTGAAGCACGTCCCCGGTGTACTGATTGATTTCAACAGGCCCGGGTGTAAATGCGACGTAGTTATTTCCACTATTCGGCAGCGGAATGAGCTTGGCCTGAGCAGCGGCGGCCGGGAAAGTAGCGGCATTGGCAGCTATTTGCGCTTGCTGGGCCGGCGTGAGCACCGTGCTGTTCTGCAGGATGCCCTGGTGCTGACGCAGACCTTCATAGCTGACGAAGAAGAAGGTACGGCCCTTCCAGATTGGGCCGCCCACGTCCCCGCCAAAGTTATTGCGTATAAGAGGGGCCTTTTCGCCAGGCAGTCCCGCGATAGGCAAGCCGGTCGCAGGGTTGAAATTCCGGTTGAAGTAGTTGCGCGCATCCAGAGCATCGTTGCGGAAGTAGTCAAAGGCGTCCCCGTGGAACCCGTCCGTGCCGGAACGCGTGGAAACATTCACAATAGATCCGTCGCTCCGGCCGTACTCCGCACTGAATGTCGAGTTGTTGATCTTAAACTCGGAGGTTGTAACGATCGATGGTTGAAAAGTGATCTGGTTCTGGCTTATATCGTTCAGGTTGATGCCGTTGATCTGGAAGTTCACCGAGTCTTCGCGGTTGCCGGCAGTATCGAACGAGTTCGCGCCCAATCCGCGGCTGGCGGACGTCAAGTTTCCAGCAGTAGGGGCAACGACTCCGCCGGGAGTCAGCACCGTCAGATCAAGGAAATGGCGCCCATTAAGCGGAAGCTCCTGCACCGTGTTGCTGCCAATCACCTGACCGACCGTCATGGTCTGGGTCTCTATCTGTGATGCGGTGCTTTCCACCTGCACAGTCTCTCCGGCAGTGGAGAGCGCAAGCGCCATGTTCACAGTCACGCGCTGGTCGACCTCCAGCGTCACGCTCTTTACTGTGTACAGGCTGAACCCCGATGCCTTGACCTGGACCTGATAGTCTCCGGGCACCAGAGAAGGAGCGACATAAAGTCCCGCGCTGTCCGTTACGAGTTGCCGATCGAGTCCCGTCGCAAGCGAATGCACTGTGACCTGTGCGCCCGGAACCACCGCACCGCTCGGGTCGGTGACGACCCCCGACAACGTTGCTGTAGACTGCGCAAAACTCGCGCTCACACTCACCAGCAGCAACACGACAAAGCCTAACAGTCCATTCGTAAACTTCTTTGAAGCAGTCATTCTGGCCTCCTGCAAAAACACGCACTCCGTTCGGATCTCTCCGCGGAACTGCGGCTATAAATTGGACTCGCACTCGTTTTTCAGTGTGCATGGCACACCCGAGGGTCCTAAGCAACGCCGGTGGTTTGGTCTTCTTTGCCCTCATTGACTTCCAATCGGGGCGAAACCAATTCCACAAATATGGCAACTCGCTATGTGATATCTAAAATTTCATGCTTTCTGCTCGATGTCAATATTTACTTGTCGTTACAAGCAAATGCTTTTGTCATTAATTTCAGTGACCGACCTTAAGCGCCAATACCTCTCATGCGGCCCTTCGGTCCCCTGTTTCGCCAACACAGCCAACGTTGCAGACTGTCACTATTGCCGGTTACGTCGACCATTGAAATTGGCCAACAATCCCAATTACAAATGGGTCCGGTGGTCCAGAGTTGTCACGAAATCTCGACAACCAGAAACGCAATCGAAACGATGCACATGGAAAACAGCATTCTCGAACGCCGTTCTAAGCTCCGAGGAAGATACCCTACAGACGAAGCACATCAAAAAACGTAATGAAAACAATTTGGCCAGACTAGTGTCGAACCACGTCATTCGTCACATTAATCGATCTCGCAATTGTCTCTATTTTGTAACTGTGCCGTCGACTGCTATGCAAGAGGACCGCGCGTAATCGCAATTCGCCTATGCGCCGATCCGGCCAAAGGTGTACAACTGTTGCAATATGTTACACATCCATCTCGACGGATTAAGATGATCGCAAAGCCGAAGAAGATGCCCCACTCCGACAAACCGGTCACGCTCAAGATGCTCGCCGACTATCTTGACCTCTCGCCCGCCACTGTCTCCATCGTGCTTAACAACTCCCCCGTCGCCGGATCCATCCCCGCCGCGACCAAGCAGCGAGTGCACGCCGCCGCCAAGAAATTCGCCTACCGCCCAAACCTGCACGCCCGCATGCTGCGCTCTCGTCTCACCAACACCATCGGCGTCATCGTCTCCGAACTCAGCGAGGGCTATGTCACCGGCGTCATGCTCGGCGTCGAACAGTATCTCCTCCAGGAAGGTTTTCTCTCCTTCACCGTCAGTCATCTCGGCCAGCCTGATCTTAGAGAGGAGTACCAGGAGCTCCTCATGCGCCGACGCGTCGATGGCCTTCTCCTCGTCAATACCGAGGTCTCCGTCGTCACGCCCCTCCCTGTCGTCGGCATCTCCATCCACAGCAAAGCACCCGGCGTCACCAATCTCCTGCTCGATCACAACCTTGCCGCCCGCATGGCCCTCTCTCATCTCTACGATCTCGGCCACCGCCGCATCGCCTTCATGAAGGGCCAGCGCTACTCCCTCGACTCAGAGGCCCGATGGCAGGCCATCGTCAGCATCGCGGAGCAGATCGGCATCATCGTCCACCCCGAACTTTGCATCTACCTTGAGAAAAACATCTGGTCGCCCGAGCTCGGCTACTCGCCTGTCCGCGATCTGCTCACCCGCACCCGCGACTTCACTGCCATCTTCTGCTTCAACGACACTGCGGCCATCGGCGCCGTCCGCGCCATTGAAGACGCTGGCCTCAACTGCTCCCGTGACATCTCCGTCATCGGCTTTGACGACATCATCGTCGCCGAGTACTTCAACCCGCGGCTCACCACCGTCCGCCAGCCCCTCCATAAGATGGGTTTGACGGCGGCCCAGCTTCTCGTCCAGCGCATCCAGTCACCCGACGGACCCTATCCTCAGGAGGTCTGGTTTGAGCCCGAGCTGATCGTGAGAGAATCAACCGCGAGCATTCAAACAACAACTCCGCCCCAGCCGCCGCGAAGCAAACGCTGACAGGAGCGCTTTGCAACTAAACCATCCACAAGTGTCCCGGCCCAGCAACCACCCTGCGGATCCACTTCGCACGTTACTTCCCGTCTTCTTCTACTTCCTCGCGGCCGGCATAGCAACAGTCATGCTTGGCCCTCTTCTGCCGGCACTCATCCAGCGCTGGCACATCCAGGACGCCCAGGCAGGCACCCTCTTCACCGTCAGCTTCACCGGCCAGTTCTGCGGAGCGTGGTTCGCCACGCGCAACCTCCGCGCCAGCATTCTCTACGGATCGGCCATCACTGCGGTCGGATGCGCCGCGATGGCTTGGGCGGACTTTAGCCACGCACACATCGCGCTACTCTGCGTTGGCCTCGGCCTCGGTCTAGGTCTCACCGCCGGCAACGTCATCGCGGGCACGGCCGTTCCTGCAGCGCGCGCTCGTCTCATCGCCTTGCTCAACGTCGCCTGGGGACTCGGGGCCATTGCGTGTCCCGTACTGGTACGAATGTCTTCTTCTCGCGGCGTCAAATACTTCTTCCTTGCGGCGGCAGCCTCCCTCGCCGTCACCTCGCTGGCCTCCCTCTCGGTCCCGAAGCCGACAGGGTTAGTCAAAACGTCATCGCACTCCGCTTCGCCTTCGCAGTCCTCGCAGTCACGCCTGCCTCTGCCGCCGTTACCTCTCTTTGCCTTCGGCCTCGCCACATTTCTCTACGTCGGCGTCGAGAACTCGCTTGGAGGCTGGCTGCCCAGCTACGCCATTCGCACTGACCCTGCCCTTCGCGCCTCTTCCATCGCCATCTACTTCTGGGTGGCCGAACTCACCGGACGAATTCTCGTCACTCTGTTGATGACATCGCTGGGCGAAGCCACCCTCTATCGCGTCTGTCTCGCCGTGCTCATCTTCACTCAGGTCCTGCTCTGCACCATCGCGCATCTGTCCGCCGCAGGCATCGTCACGCTTACAGTTTTAGCCGCGCTCAGCCTCGCTCCCCTCTATCCCTTGATCATGTCGTTCCTGCTGGATCGCACCGGCAACCATAGCCGGCTTGGCGCGCTTTTTGCCACCGCCTCCTTTGGAGGGGCCACTTTACCTTGGCTCACAGGCGTCTTCTCCACACGCTTCCACGGCCTTCGCGCAGGATTCCTCGTCCCCGCCGCAGGAGCGGTCCTGCTCCTCTTCCTCTCCACCATCATCACCGCCAAACCCACTCCACGTTCCGAAACCTAGCAGCGAAACAAAAACGTGCAGCCGCAAATGCCAACGGGACAACCACGGACCACACGGCTGCTTTGATCCACGGAAGCGATGGGCCAGGACCTGCCAGCAATGCGACTTTCGGGGAGCTATAGACAGTCATCCTCCCGTAATATGATTGTTCCGAATCTAGGCCCTCGAATGCGCTCACGTTTGCTCCTGATACCCCAGCTCCCGCTAATTCTTCTGAGCATGGTCCCTCACGCCTTCGCACAATTGGCGCTCCAATCGGCCTGCGGAGCGCCGCCTGCCATTCTCCAGTCCACCCAACCCAACATCTTCTCCGAGCAACAAGAACAATGGCTGGGCGAAGCCATGGCCGACTACATCGACCGCGAATACCGCCCCGTTAAGAATCCCGAAGAAAACACCTACCTCAACACCATCGGCGCCCGCCTCCTCGCTGCACTCCCGCCCACCAAAATCCAGTTCCACTTCACCCTCGTCGAATCTGCTGACGTCAACGGCTTCTCGCTCGCCGGCGGACGCGTTTACCTCACCCGCAAGCTCGTCGCCAGCGCTCACAGCGAAGACGAGGTCGCGAGCGTCATCGCCCACGAGATGGGACACATCCTCTCCCACCAGTTCGCCATCGAGACTACCGCCGACCTGCGCCACCTCCTCGGCGTCACCTCCGTCACCGACCGCGCAGACATCTACGCCAAGTTCCAGCGCCTCACCGACGCCCGCCTGCACGAAAAGCACATCACGGAAGCCGACTCCGACGACAAGCAGGATGAGGCAGACCGCGTCGCCGTCTACGCTGCCGCCGCCGCCGGTTATCGTCCCCAGGCCTATGCCGAGTTCTGGGACCGCTCCTTCTTCGTCGGCGGCAAGACCGGCAGCCGCGTCGGCGATTTCTTCCACACCACCACCCCTTCGCAAAAGCGCCTGCGCCGTCTCCGCGGCATCATCGCCGAACTCCCCTCCGGTTGCGCCGCCGTCGCCGACAATACCTCCGCGGCCTTCGATCACTGGCACACTCTCGTCCTCGAGGACCAGATCGCAGCCACCCCTTCTGCATCAGCCCTCACCTCGGCCTCAGTCAACAACGCCGCAATAGAACTCTCCCCACCGCTCCGCCTCAATATCGAACACCTCCGCTTCAGCCGAGATGGCCAGTACGTTCTCGCCCAGGACGAAAGCTCCATCTTCGTCCTCTCCCGCAACCCCTTTCAGGAAATCTTCCGTTTCGATGCCGACCGCGCCCTCCCCGCGGACTTCACCCCCGACTCCAAACAGATCGCCTTCTACACCCCCAATCTCCATGTCGAGCTCTGGAGCATCGACCAGCAAAAACTCCTCTCCGCCCACGAAGTCGTCACCCAGGAAGGCTGCCTCCAGACCCTCCTTTCGCCCGACGGTCGGACCCTCGTATGCATCGCCTATCCAGCGGCCGAGTCGAATCTCAGGGTCCTCCTCATCGACGTCGAAACCGGACAAGTTGTCTTCGAGAAGAAAAACTGGTTTCATCCCAACTTCAACTTCGAGTTGTCCGTCGTCGTACGACAGCTCGAAAAAGACACCTCCGGCGTTCTCACCTCGGCGTTCTCAGCCGACGGCAACACCCTCCTCCTCGGTCCCGGCGCCGACCGCCTCGCCTTCGACCTTCGCACCCGAACTCCCATCAAAATCTCCGGTGCCCTTACCAGCTACGAATTTCCGGTCAGTTATTGCTTCGAGGGCAATGACAAGATCGTTGCCATCCATGCCTCCCAGGCCGAAAACTCCGGCGTCTTCAGCTTCCCCGAAGGCAAGCGTCTCCAATCGCTCAAGCTCGGCCTGTCCTTCATGCGCGCCACTACCGGCGCCGAATACGTCATAACCTCCGGCTCCACCGGGGCCGCCGTCGCCGTCGTCGATGTGCACGCGAGAAAATATGTCTTCGCCGCCAGGACTCCGGCGGTCGACATCTTCGGCGACTCATTCGTCAACGAAAGCCTCGACGGCTCCCTTGCGCTCGGAAAGCTCGGCGACCAGCCTCCGGCCCATGACCTCCGCGTCAACCTGCCGCTCAGTCCCCTCGCCCCTGCACGCTCCGCATCCATCTCATCCGACGGTCGCTATCTTGCCCTCTCCGCCCGGACCCGGGGCGCTGTTTGGGACCTCGCCACCGGCAAACAGATCTTCCTCGTACGAGGCTTTCGCTCTTCCTGGTGGACCCCCGACGGCAAGCTCCTCGCCGAATTCACCCAAAGCGACAAGGACCACCCCCCAGCCATCGCGGAACTCACACCCGAACCTCGCCTCGCCAGGACGATGACCTACAAGCTTCCCGACCAGGCCCATCTCGAGAACAATTTCCTCCTTGAGTGGAAGTCGCCGAACAAAAAGGCATGGACACTCACCGCTTACTGGGCCGCCGACCTCGCCGTAAAGTGGACTCGCCAATTCCCGGACGGCCGTCCCGGCTACACCACCAACGCTGGCGGCACGGACCTCATCTTGAGCGACCTGCTCCAGTCCCCAGCCGCGAAGGAGAAACTCCGCACCAGCCCCGCCCTCAAAGACGAGGCAGATGCAGTCAAACAAAAGGCCGCCGGACGTCTCATCGAGGTCGTCAACGCAGAGGACGGCACGACTCGCGCCCAGGTCGTTGTCGAGGTACCACTCACATACGAGGGTGTCGACGGCTTCATAAGACTCGGCGATCTCCTCTACCTCTCCACCGGCGACAACCGCATCATCGTCTACTCCCTAAAGACCGGCGTCCAGCTCCGCCAGCTCTACGGGACCGTCGTCGCCGCCGACCCCGCCTCCCAGACCATCTGCATCACCAATCGCCGCGACGAAGCTATCGTCTCCGACAAGACCGGAGCCGAGCTCCTGCATCTCACCCTCGGCAGCCCCCTCCGCTTCGCTGAGCTTCGCGAGCACGGGGCCCAGCTCCTCGTCCTCACCGCCGACCAGCGTATCCGCCGTTACACCGTCCCAACCAAGGTCTTCCAAAACGAGACACACGTCGCCACAGCTTCGGAGGTTCCATGAATACCACCAACGAAGACCAAAATGGGGTACCCCAACACCGGAAGCACCGAACCCAGTCCCCAAAAAGAAAAGAGGTCAGGCGTTAGCCTGACCTCCGGATCGCGTCCTCCCACTCCGCAGGCTGGGAGGACCAATGGACTGAGTGCATGTTGAGAGCTGCGGTTCCCGCTTAGCGAGAGGAGACAAAGTGATCGCGAAGCTGGATAACTGCAATGACAACGAGTGCCGCCATGGCTGGTCCGAAGAGTAGATACATTAAATCCTCCTTCCCCAATGAAATGGGTGTGAAACCGAAAATTGGCACAGCTTAACTGCCGTTCGAATCAACGGGATAGCCCGTCGGAACCAAACGTTTTTTGCGGATGCACTGTCTCTAATGCAAATGGGCAACCATACGTGCAATCCGCTGAAAAACCTTGATTTATGTGTTTTTTACGAGGAACCAGAGTCGTAACTATGCAGAAAATCAGTCGCCGAGTGCCAAATAATTACCCACAAGGCAAATTGATTTCCACTTTTGGATGAGCAATCTCTAACAGAAAGAACATCTTGCCCGCCAAGGGTTCAACTCCGACCTATCTCCGGTTAGTTTGAACGCGGAAGCAGTATAGATCGAACTCAGACCGCAACAGTAAAGGAGTCTTCGCTCCGGGTCACTGCGCGATACATCGTGTCACGCTCAAACGGCTCTCGCCCGGCCTCAGTAATCAGCCGAACCAAGTCCGCCCGCCGCATTCCCTGCGGAGTCGTCGCCCCGGCATCGTGATAGATCTTCTCCTCAATCACCGTACCATCGATATCGTCCGCACCGAACCGCAGCGAGATCTGCGCCATCTTCGGCGAGACCATCTGCCAGTAGCTCTTGACGTGCGGAAAGTTGTCCAGCATCAACCGCCCCACGGCGATCTGCCGAAGGTCCAGCATCCCGGTCGTCTTCGGAATATGTGCCAGCGCAGTGTTCTCCGGATGGAACGCCAGCGGGATAAATGTCTGGAACCCGCCCGTCTCGTCCTGAACCGCCCGCAGCTTCACCAGATGGTCCACGCGGTCCTCATCGTTCTCCACATGCCCATACAGCATCGTGGCATTCGATCGCAGTCCGATCTTGTGTGCCGCCCGCGCCGTATCAAGCCACTCGCTTCCGTCGATCTTGTGGTCGCAGATAATATGCCGCACGCGATCGGCAAAGATCTCCGCCCCGCCCCCGGGCATCGAATCCACTCCTGCGGCCTTCATTCGCTCCAGCGTCTCAGGAATCGTCATCTTGCCGCGCTTGGCTAGAAACGCCACCTCCACCATGGTGAACGCCTTGATATGGACCTTCGGGAACCGTACCTTCAGCCCGCGCACAAGGTCCATGAAGTATTCGAACGGCAGATCGGGGTGCAACCCCCCCACAATGTGAAACTCAGTCACTGCCTCTGTCAATCCGGTGGCCGCGGTCTCCCAGGCCTCCTCGAGCGCCATCGTATACGTCCCTGCATCACCCTTCTTGCGGCCAAACGCACACAACCGGCACGAGGCCACACAAACATTCGTCGGATTGATATGCCGATTGACGTTGAAGTAAGCGATATTTCCATGCAGCCGCTCGCGCACCAGGTTCGCCAGCCAGCCCACTGCCAGAATGTCGCCACTCCGGTACAGCGTCACTCCGTCCTCAAAGCTCAGACGTTCCCCTTGCGCCACCTTCGCCGCAATTGGCAGCAGATTTATATCATCTGTCTGAAAGGGATGCCGCGTGTTGAAGGACTCAAAGCTCATACTTCAATTCTATTCCTCATCGGCCACCGCGGCTTCTCAGTGTCTCGCCACTTCGCTCGAGTCGACCATGCGCGGCTGCACGACGATGCCATCAAACAAAGTGGCCCCGACAAGATGGTCTCCCATTGGCCGCACAAGTTTCAGGCTCCAGCCGGTGTTCCAATAGTGCACAGCGCGGTCCGGCAGATGAATCGCGAAGGCGATCGTGTTCTTGCTGTTGGCAGTGATCAGCATCCGCTGCGAGGGCTGATCGTAAAACAGGCTGTTCACGTCCCGTACCGAAAGCCCCTTCAGACTCTGCCACGTGGTGCCTTTGTCTTGCGAGACAAAAACACCCTCCCGTCCTCCCACCCAAAGCCCCCCGTCATCATCGACCGACACCGCTGCCAGCTGTTCCAGAGTCGCAGGTAGATTCAGCGGCTCCCACATCTGGCCACCGTCCGCCGAGAGCATCGCAGATCTCAGCGTCGCAGCCACGACCCAGGACCTGGCCGTAACGACAAAGCTCCAATTGTCCTTCTCCAGACCAGCCACCAGCTTCCAGCTCTCTCCCGCCGTCACACTTCGCAGCAGCCCCTCCGAAGTTGCAGCATATAACGTGTCCCCGGCCCGCGCGATCGCGTTGACATTAGCATCGAACGTGTATCCAGGAGGCGCTTCAACTGCCTTCTTTGGGACTACACGATGCGGCCTGCCGGCAGGCTTAGCGGAAACGGCCGGCTTCTTCTCCGCCTCAGGTTGTGGAGTCTGATGCTCACTAAGAGAGACATTATTCACCCGGTTCCAAAGCTCTCCCTGCAGCCGATAGATGCCGTGTCCCGTGCCGGCCAGCACCGTTCCATCCGAGGCCTGCCCCAGGCTGAACACGTCCTGTCCGTTCAACCCCGCGCTCTTCTGCGACCAACTCAGGCCGCCGTTATCGCTGACAAACACCCCGCCCCAGGCCTTGTCGTTCACCACCCCCACATAAATCGTTGCCGGCTGCGCAGCGTCCCCGATATATGAGGTAATCTGCCGCGCGGAGAATCCATTGTTCGCCGGAAGAAACGAGTAGCCCCCATCATTGCTAGCCAGCACACCCCCACGGTCCGTCGCGAGCAGAATACGATTGGTGTTCGCCGGATCGACATAGACGTCATTGACAATCACCTCCGGGCCGGTCGTCCGCACCCACGTCGCACCCGAATCTCCCGTGCGGAACAAACCTTCCGTGGTCCCCGCAAAGACGATGTTCAAATTCTGAGGGTCCTGCATCAGCACCCTGGTTCGCCGTGCGGTCGAAGGAATTCCCTGCACCTTCTGAAACTTCTCGCCGCCGTTTTGGCTCTTGTAGATTCCCGAACAGGCACTCGCATAGACCACACTTGGGTCCTTAGGGTCCACGATGATCGAAAACACATCGGAGTCGTCGATGACGCCCTGCTTGATGTTGATCCAGTGCTCCCCACCATCGGTTGTCTTCCACGGCAGATGCCAGGTCCCTGCATAGATGATCTGCGGATTGGCAGGGTCGATTGCGACGGACTCGACCTCGTGGATCTCCTGGCTTCCCGCCGGGCTGATAAGCTGCCAGTGTTCCCCTCCGTCAGTCGACCGGTAGACGCCCGTCAGTGTACCCGCCACCAATGTCTTCGGGTCCGATGGAGCGGCCGCGAGCGACCGAATGGACTGCCCGCGCATGTCGGCCTCACTCTCCCAGTTCGCGCCGCCATCGTTGCTGATATAGAGCCCCCCCTCAGAGCTCCCGAGGATCCAGGCCCCAACAAGAATGCGTTTTGAATTGACGCTATCCACCACAATGGAATCCAACGCCAGATTGTCCCGCTTTCCGACCGAGGCCAATCGCTTCCAGTCCGCTCCGCCATTCCAGGACTCGTAGATCCAGCCGGTTAAAGTGCCTAAATAAAGATGTGAGTGGTCGTGGGGATCCACAGCAAACGAACGCGCGTCACCACCGTCAGGCCCAAACGGCAGCCAGGTCACCGCACTTAACCGAATGCACGCTAAGGCAAAAAGAAGGGCAACGCCCGTAATTTGTAGTCTGCGCCGTCTTTTCAAGGATTCACCCTAAATCTCAAGTCTAATCTCTTCTCGGCGCCCGGCATCTGAGGCCTTCAACACAAAGGCTGACTGAGAATCAACCCAGTCAGCCTTTGTGCTTAGTTACAGCAAGTGTTTACTACATGTGCTTCTTGCCAGGAGGCGTCCGTGGTACCGCTTTTACAGCACTCTCGTCCACTGGGGTGAGACCAGTAGTGCTCAGCGTTGCCCCTGCAGGAATCAACGTCGTCGTCACCGTCTTAGCGTCATCAGTACCGGTGTAGACCGAGATACGGCTGGCGTCGATACCCTTCTCTGTTACCAGGTAGTCCTTCGTGTTGACCGCACGCGCGGCGGCAGGATCAACCGTCGGTTTGCGACCTTTCTTCGGTGGCGCCTTTTCGTCGGTGGTCGAGTCGCCAACCACGGCGAGCTTCGCATCCGAAGCGCTCTGCAGTTTGAGGGCGATATCGTCAAGGCAAGCCTTGGCTTCGTTATCGACCCGTGCCGGCCGCTTCGTGTCCCGATCAAAGCTGACCGAGCAGAGTGCGCTGGTCTCGGGCGCCGGAGGCGGTGGAGGAGCGTTGACAGTAACAGTTGTCGTGGCCGATGCAGACTGGCCCTTATCGTCAACCACGTTGCACGTCACCGTTATCGTTCCAGGTGCCGCACCCGCCGTGCTCAACGTCGCCGTAGAGCCGCTGCCGGACACAGAGCCAGCCGAAGCGCTATAGCTATAGGTCAGCGGACGGTTCTGAGGACTCATACCGGTTGCGGTAATCGTCGAAGAATCTCCCGGGGCGACCGTCGAAGGACTCGCCGAGCAGCTGATCGTCGGCGGCTCGAACTGCTTGACAGTGTAGGTGGCCGTGCAATCTGCAAACTCGCCGGGCTTCGGCGGTTTGTTGCCACCCTGGGCAATATGGCCCTTCACCGTGTAGGTACCCGGAACCGCGGCCTTTGTATCGATGTTCGCAGTGCTCGAGTTGCCGGAGATCGTACCGCCATCAGCCGTCCACGAGTAGGTGTAGGCCTTCTTGGGGTTCAGATTGCCAGCAGTACCAGTAACCGTAATGGGGTCGCCTGGATAGACCGTCGTCGGCGAAACCGAGCAGGCATAGGTCACAGGAGGAGGAGGAATGATATGGCCGAAGTGAATCAAAAGACCGGTGCTCAACTCCGCGCCGCTGAGGTTGGTACGCCCGCCCAACACCCCGCCAGTCGGAATCGTCGCGGCCGGCCCGTAGTTGGTATGGATCCAGCGATAGTCCGCTTCGAAGAGGCGAAGCGAGAAACGGTTGTCGAAAAACGGCAGATCATAGTCCATTCCGCCGCCAGCCGTTAGAGTCGGGCCCGCCCGGTACGGCTCATAATAGGTGCCGTTATGGGAGTTCGGACCGTCAAGCCACCCGGCGCCCACAAGACCGTGTCCAAATAGCGTGAAGTTCTGCATCGGAGCGCGGAAGATCGGACCGGCAGAGATGCTAAAGAGGTCGTCGTTATGGCCGTTCGGATGTGCCGCGCCAATCACCTCGGCCCCGACATACTTGTTCATGTAGTAGGCCACACTGCCAATGGCCCCCACATTGATCGAGGAATACGAAATATTGGCGGGCTTCACCTGCCCGTGGGCCCCAAAATACGAGTAACCCAAAAACACGTCAACTCGCGATGGGTTAACCCCCACCGGGGCCGCTGTACCAGTAGTCTGCGCATTCAGGCTTCCAACTCCAAGACCGACTGCGCATGCAGCCAGCATTAACCGGCTTAAATTGCTAAACGGGCGATAAACCATTCGAGTTCCTCCACTCAAAGTCATGCGTTACGAATCTTCAATTCCAAACAGGGATCGTTTTGTTTGTTCGATTCCTTACAGCTTACCGCAGTTGCTAAAGGCTGCGGATAAAAATTTACTAGTTCGGTACTATATTTTCAATACGTTACCCACCAAACCCGGAAAAATCCCCCATGGGCCGTATTGGGCAACCGTTCCAGTTACCAATCCGTCCATGAGGGCCCGGCTAAGACAGATTCAGGGTCTTACGCACAGTTCCGCGCTCCTGTTGGATCTTTTCCTGCAAAAGCGTGATGGCGTACAGCAACTGTTCGGGTCGCGGTGGGCATCCAGGAACGTAAATATCGACCGGAATCACCTGGTTGACCCCCTGCAACAGTGCGTAATTATTGAAGACCCCGCCCGAGGTCGCGCATGCCCCCATCGAAATCACCCACTTTGGCTCCGGCATCTGCTCATAGAGCCGCCGAATCACCGGCGCCATCTTCTGCGACACCCGTCCCGCAATAATCATCAGGTCGCTCTGCCGTGGCGACGGACGAAAGACCTCCGCCCCAAACCGCGCAATGTCGTACCGCGACCCACCCATCGACATCATCTCGATCGCGCAGCACGCCAGCCCAAACGTCATCGGCCAGATCGAATTCTTCCGCACCCAGTTGATCGCCGCATCCATCGAAGCCAGCACCACACCCTCAGGCGGGCCGTCCCCCCAGCTCACCTCACGCAGCTTCTCCTGGTTCTTCCCGAAGCTAGCCAGATTGCCAAAAAGATAACGATCGTTCTTTTGCGGAACTGCTGTCGGACGCCCGCTGCTCGTAGTCTCGTTCCCTGCTGTGCTCATATATCTAATATAAAACCAGTGGGACCCGGTTCAACTGGCAAAATCACCGGTATCTGTTTACTTTCTGGCCAATAACCCAAGATCCACCACCAGATCCGGTACACCTCTCCTCCCACTTACCCTGGCTGGCCGGACCTCACCGCGCGTTCTCATCCATCGCTTGCATCAGGGCCTGCCGCAGCACCCGCTCCTCGACCTTATCCAGCTTCCCACCATTGCGCGTCAGATAGAAGACGTCGATTGCCGTCTCTCCCTCCGTATCCACCAGCGCCACCTCGATATTGCACCCCTGCGCCGCCAGCGTCAGGCTCAGCGCGCGCAGCAGTCCCGTCGTGTCCTGCGTCACTACCTCCAGCAGCGTACTGTGCGACGAGGCCTCATCGTCAAACTCCACCCGGGTCTCCACAAACACCAACGGCGCCTTCCTTCTCCCCCGTCGCCGCCCGCTCAGCAGCTTCTCAACCGAAACCACCCCAGTCATTACATCGTGCACGCTCTTCACAAACACCTCATGCTCAGAGGCATTCATCTCCAGCGTCCGAAAGTTATCGGTAAAACGGAACGTATCCACCACCACGCCCTGCCGGTTCGAAAACGCGTCCGCGGTAACGATGTTCATCCCCCATGCCGCCAGCACGCCTGCCATGGTCGCAAACAGCTGCGGCCGGTCCCGCGTCACCAGCGTCAACTCGCTCACCGTCGGCGAATAGCGAAACTCAAGCTGCACCGGGTCCTCTGCAAACCGCGTCGACATCTTGAACTGTGCCCGCACCTGTTCCGGAGTCCTGGTCAGCACATACCGCTCCGGAAACCCCTCCAGAAACTCCCTCACCGCCGCCTTCTGCCCCGGCAGCAGCGCCACCACACGATGCACTAGCTCGCTCTCCTCCTGAGCGCCCAGCCGCTCATCATCCACGCTGCGGTCCAGATAGTTCGCCGTCGCGATATAGAGCTGCCAGAGGTTCTCCGCCTTCCACGGAGTTAGAGCATCAGGATGCACAGCATTGATGTCCGCATAAGTAAACAACGTCAGCATCCGCAGGGCCTCCGGCGTATGCACCTTCCCCGCAAAGGCGCTCACCGTCTCCTCGTCGAAGATGTCCCTCCGCAGCGCCGCCGACATCTCCAGATGGTTCGCGATCAAGCCCACCACCAGGCCGCTCTCGTACGAATCCAGCTCCAGCCGCTCCATCACGCTCTGTGCCATCCGCGCGCTCTCGCGTGTGTGGTCCCCCGTGCTGCGTCCCTTTCCCGTGTCATGCAGCAGCGCCGCAACATACAGCAGCTCCGGATGTGGCAGCTCCCGCAACACCCCGCCAAAACGCGTCGCCCACTCCCCCATCGAACCCTTTTGCGCGCTCTCCAGCCCATGCAGCGTATCGATCAGCACAAACGTATGCTCGTCCACCGTGTACCGGTGGTACGCGTCCCGAATCACCAGCGCATCAATTCCATGGAACTCCGGAACCAGCAACTCCAGCGCGCCCAGCGCATGCATCGACCGCAACGCGTCCCCCGCATAGAAGCCCGTCAGAACACCCCGCAGATGGTGCCACAGCGTTGGCCCCTCCTCCAGATGCGCCGAGAGCAGCGGCAGCCCCTCCGACAAACGCTCCTCTGCGTCCCGCCCCAGCGTGCACCCCGTCTGCGCCATCGCTTCGAACACCTGCAGCACAACGTCCGGGTCCTCTGCCGGCTCATGTCCAAACTCGCCCACCGCATCCAACTTCACGCGCCCCTTCTCCACGCGAAACCCATGCAGCGCGACCTCCGGCTTGCGCTCACGCTTCAACCCCAGCAACTTCGCAGGCGCCTTCCCCGTCGGCACCTCGTCCAACATCTGCTCCACGCGACGCTCCACACTCCGCGCATGACGAAAATAGACACGCATCCAGTAGGCCGCGTCCGCCTTCTTCGGCTTGCGTCCCGTCAACCCCACCATCGTCTCTGCCGCGGCGTCCTGGGCCTGCCAGTCCAGCGTATTGTCGTCCCGTTCATGCCTATAGTGCAGGAAACACCGCACCAGCCACAGAAACTCCACTGCCTTGCGAAACTCATTGCCATCTTCGGCTGAAACAAGATCGGCCCCGTCTTCGCCCTTCTTCTGGCTCTGGGCCGCCACCTCTCGCAGCTTCATCATCCATCCGCAAACGTGCGCGTCCCGCAGCCCACCTGGACAGTCCTTGATATTCGGCTCCAGATGAAACAGCGTGTCTCCGTACTTCGCGTGGCGCGCCCGCGTCAGCTCCAGCAACCGGACCATCGCCGCCTTGTGCTCCCGCTGCAAAAGCTTCGGCACGCACTGCCCTGCCAGCCTCCCATACAGCGCAGCGTCCCCCACAACCATCCGGTGGTCCATCAACGAAAGCAGAAACTCCGCGTTCTCCGGATCGAACTTCTCGCACTCGCTTATCTTCCGCGTCACCGGAGACACGCGAATCCCGCAGTCCCACATCTCCTGGTTCACCCGTCGGATCGCGTCCTTGACGTCCTTCTCCGCCAGCCGCCCGTCCATCAAAAAGAGCAGGTCAACGTCCGAGTAAGGAAACAACTGCCGTCGTCCATAGCCGCCAATCGCAACCAGCGCAAAGCCCACGCCCAGCCGCGGATCGCGACCCACCGCCTGTCCCCACAGCGCACTCACCAACTCATCAACGGCCGCCGCACGCGCAGCGATCGTCACCGCACCCGTCGCACCCCCCGCCTCAAACGCACCACGAATCTCCAGCATCCGTCGCTGGTAGGTCGCGCGCATTCCGCTGCTTGTAGACTCGTTTGCTGGCATGGCCATTTTGCTCGAAGGAACCTAAAGCATACAAGCAACGGTCCCCGTTCCAAAAACGGTTACAGGTCCGAGTAACGGTCAAATTGAAACCCAACCGCCAACAGCTCAAATATGGGCGCTCTCACTTTGGAAACTGCGACAGAAGATATATATTGCTGAGCTGTTTCATATATGCCCGATCTAGGCTCAACTGGCACTCCTCCGACATGGGCCCTTTGACTGTCCCCGCAAACCTCTTCAGCGGCAGCATGCAGATGCTTTCCCGGTAAGCTCGCCACGCCGCGTCGGTCTTGTTGAGCCCAGCCAACTCCTCCGGCGCACCCGCCACTCCCCGCAGGTCCTCCACGAATGCGTCAAGGTGTGTTTCAACGAAACTAAGCTCCTTGCTCATGCATTGCAGGTAGGAAGCCGTGGCATAGTCCGCCGAACACGGATCATCAGAATGAGCAAATACCGCAGCGTACTCGCGGTTCGCCGCCGCACCTTGCTGTATCGCGGCGGACTGGCTCACCGCGGCTATTGGGCAAATAGCAATTGCTGCCAGGCCCGCCATCAACGGTCTCAAGCTCATAGGACGCCTACAGCGCGATCTCCCCACGCTCATCGTTCCGAATCCGGATCGCCTCATCGATCTTCGAGATGAAAATCTTCCCGTCCCCAATCGTCCCGGTCCGCGCCGCAGTCATAATTGCCAGCACCGCCTTGTCCAGCATCTTGTCGGCCACCACCACCTCCAGCTTCACCTTCGGCAGCAGATCGACCGAGTACTCCCGCCCCCGGTAAAACTCCGTATGCCCCTTCTGCCGCCCATGTCCCCGGGCCTCGGTGATCGTCATCCCCTCCACCCCAATCTCCACCAGTGCGTCCTTCACCGCATCCAGCTTCGATGGCTGGATGACCGCTTCAATCTTCTGCATATCCAAGTCCCTTCCTCAAAAACTCAAAACTCCGGGCCCAAAGCTCATAGCTGTTTTCAGTGCGCCCAATCGTACCCTTCTTCTCCGTGTTGCGAAAGATCGAGTCCCTCGCGCTCATCGTCCTCACTCACCCTAAGCCCGATCAGCTTATCCACGATGAATAAAATAATCAGCGTACCCACAATCGAAAGGCTCCATGCGATCACGACCCCGACGAGTTGGTTCAGCAACTGATGAGGATTGCCCTCCAGCGCGCCCGTCGCCTTCCCCACCCCAAAGATCGGGTTGATCACACTGTTCGCAAAGATGCCAGTCAGGATCGCTCCCATCGTCCCGCCCGCGCCATGTACGCCAAACGCATCGAGAGAATCGTCGTACCCAAACCACGCCTTCACCTTCACCACCATCAGATAACAGCCCACACCGGCGATCAGCCCGATCCAGAGCGCCGACATCGGTGTAACAAACCCGGCCGCCGGCGTAATTGCCACAAGCCCAGCCACACATCCCGAGATCGCTCCCAGCGCCGAGGGCTTACCCTGCCGGATCCACTCCGCCATGCTCCAGCCAATCGCCGCCGCCGCCGCCCCAAAGTGCGTCGCCACAAACGCCGAGGTCGCCAGCGTCCCGGCGCTCAACGCCGAGCCTGCATTGAACCCAAACCAGCCCACCCACAGCAGACAGGCCCCAATAAAGCTCAGTACCACCGAGTGCGGCGGCATTGGCACCTTCGGATACCCTAGCCGTTTCCCCAGATAAAGCGCAGTAATCAGCGCAGAAACCCCCGAGGTCACATGCACCACAGTCCCGCCCGCGAAATCGAGAGTCGGAAAACGCCCGCCCAGCGAGGCGTTCAACAATCCACCCTTACCCCAAACCATATGCGCCATCGGGCTATACACAAACAGCGCCCACAACACCATAAACACCAGCATCGCCGAAAACTTCATCCGCTCCGCAAACGCGCCCGTGATCAGCGCCGGCGTAATAATCGCAAACATCAACTGATACACCATGAACGTCTGCAGCGGAATCGTCGCCGCATACTTCGGGTCCGGCGCCAGCCCCACGCCCTTCAAAAACACATTGTGTAACCCGCCAATAAACGCGTTCCCTTCGCCAAACGCCAGTGAGTATGTAACGAACGCCCACAGCACAGTAATCACGGCCATCATCGCGAAGGTCTGCATCATCGTAGCCAAAACGTTCTTCTTCCGCACCAGCCCCGAGTAGAACAGCGCCAGCCCCGGCCCGCTCATCATCAGCACCAGCGCCGCCGAAACCAGCATCCAGGCGTTGTCCCCAGAGGTCTGCGCCGCCGCAATCAACGCCGCGTTGTCCGCGTTCTGCTTCTCCAGCGCCGCAATCCGATCGGCCTCGCTCGTCCCGGCCGTGGACGCCGCGGGCACCCCCGTTTGCGCCATCACACGCGATCCACCAACCACCGATCCGCCCAGGATCAGCACAAACAGAAGAGACAGAAACACCTTCGCCACTGGAAGACGCATGGTCCAATCACCCGTTTCAAAATTAGTCATTCAAATATAGAAAAATAAACAAAAGAAGAAATAGAGATAAGTAGAAAAGGAGAGACGCCCGCGACCTGCTCAGGCTCGCGGCCTCCTATTCACACCTGTGCAAATTCCGTAAGCGAAGCACCTCTGCATCGCCCCCGATTCGCTTACTCTACACAAGGGAGCGCGCAACACAAAGCGAGAAATTCATCTCCCGCCAACGTCCCCCCAAAGAAAGGCATCTTCACCATGTCCAAGGCGACTCTCCACAGTTGGAACACCGTCGAAAACGAGCATCTCAACCCACTTCTCTCGCGCCAGTTCGTCACCGGCGCTCAGTCCATGTTCGCCCGCATCGTACTCAAGAAGGGATGCGTCGTCCCCCGCCACTCCCACCCCAACGAGCAGATCACCTTCATCACCGAAGGCGCGCTGCGCTTCGACTTCGACGACGGCACCTCACACACCGTCAACCCGGGCGAAGTCCTCGTCATCCCCGGCGGTCTTCCCCACTCCGCCACCGCCCTGTCCGACTGCATCGACTTCGACGTCTTCACCCCACCCCGCCAGGACTGGATCAACAAAGACGACGCCTACCTCCGCTGAAAACTTTATTGAGGGAAGTCCCGTCCTGAACAACCGAACTCTTCGCGTAGGTGCGCGAGAGACGCTGGCACCGTCGCCCAATGTGCGTCATATACTAAGCTTGGTTCGCATCAGCGTCCTTGCAAAAGGAAACCATTTGCAAAAATATTCGGTTCTGCTGCGTTCAAAGTTGCCGGTGCTCGCCGCAGTGGCAGCCATCCTGGTAATTTTGTCCCTGGGTACGCACACGCGAGGTAGTCTGCGCGCTGCGTGGGGGAAGCTTCAAGACTACCCGATGACGCCGCTCTTTGCCGATACCCGCACGATCACCCATTCGATCGATTGCCTCCTCAGCGGTCAGGACCCATACGTCGTGCGGACCTTTGACCCCTGGCATCGTCTCTACAACTATCCTCCTATATGGCTCGACGCCCGATATCTGGGTGTCACCTCTCGCTCATCGAATTTCATCGGAGCAATGATGGCATTCACCACGGTAAGTGCTCTTCTGCTCCTCTTTAGCGCGAGATCGTGGCTCAGCGCGATCATCATCTTCTTCGCTGTCATATCGCGGTCGGTCTTGTTCGCCGTGGAGCGCGGCAATACAGACCAGATTATCTTTTCCCTGCTGGTCCTCGGGCTTTTCCTGATTGATCGTCAAAAAAATCGGTTGAAACCCTTTTTCAAAGGACTCTTGATCGTCCTGCTGACCGTACTGAAGATATATCCCGTGGCAGCAGTCGTTATCTTCATACGACACCGCCGAGGCATACTGAAGGCGGTCCTGACCGGAACGCTTTCCATAGCGGCCCTCGTCCTGACAGCCGGACGACGTCTCCCCGTCCTTCTTGGAAACACGCCGCGAGACTCTCTCTTGTCGTTCGGGGCCTACCCCTTCTTCCTGGCGCTAGGCGAACATACGCTTCGCCGTACCGTAGCGATCATTCAAGCTCATAACAGCACCGTTCAGATCGGGGCACTTCTCTTAGGCGCTCTCGCGATGCTCGCCGGACTGGCCTGCGGCGACAGACTCATCCGCTTCCTGCCTCCGCTTGATTCTGATCGAGCCAGAGGATGTATAGCAATCGCCGGCCTGGCGATCTTCTGCTTCGCTTTTGTCTCTGGAGCAAGCTATGACTACCGTCTCATCTTCCTGCTGGGGGCATTGGCATATTTGGTAGAAGACATGAATCAAGGTATGTCTCTAAACTCCCTCCCCGCAGCCGTCCTGATCGTTCTCCTTCTATGGAAACCGTCCTACCTGTCGTCAGTGGGCGAACTTTCCGATGGACTGGTCTTCATCATGGCGAGCGCATGGCTGGGCAATTCGCTCTTGTCCCGCACGAACAATGAGGACACGATGCCCCTGCGGCCTGAGGCACTCAAAAGCATCTGACTTACTCATAAATCATCTCCCTACTGAGCCGGAGCCGCCATATACCCACGCTCCCGCATCCACTTCGCCACCAGGCCCGGCCACACGCTCAACTGAAGGTTCCCCACCCCCAACCCCGCCCCATGCGCACCATGCTGAAACAGGTGCATCTCCGCCGGCACCCCCGCCTTCACCAGCGCCGAATAAAACATCACG
>DATHQG010000025.1:0-2989 GCA_035483075.1 Edaphobacter sp.
ATGCTTTGTCCGTAGACGAGCTCTTTGCCGGGAACCAACTTCTGCGCTCCCGGGACAAGGTTGCTCTCGAGCATTACGCCGATGATGCGTTTGTCGCCGCCGGTAACTTGTGCGGCAACGTTATGGCAGACTGCCGACTGCCGGGTATGGTCTTTGTTGCTGTTGGCGTGACTGCAATCGATCATCACCTGTGGTCGGATGCCCGCCTTCTCCATCTGCTCACAGGTCGATTGGACGGAGGCCGCATCGTAGTTCACTGTCTCGCGACCGCCGCGCAGGATGATGTGACAGTCGCGATTGCCTTTTGTAACGAAGATCGCAGTCTGGCCGTGCTTGGTATGACCGAGAAAGTTGTGCGACTGACCGGCGGAGAGGATTGCCTCAATGGCAATCTGCACATTGCCCGAGGTCCCGTTCTTAAAGCCCACAGGGCATGAGAGCCCAGACACCAGCTCACGGTGTACCTGGCTCTCGGTCGTACGTGCGCCGATTGCGCCCCAACTGACGAGGCTCGAAACATATTGCGGAGAGATCATGTCAAGAAACTCTGTGCCTGCGGGCACGCCCATCTCGGCAAGGTCGAGCAGCAGATGCCGCGCCTTGCGCAGGCCGTCGTTGATCTGGAAGGACTCGTTGAGGTATGGATCGTTGATGAGTCCCTTCCAGCCAAGCGTCGTACGCGGCTTTTCGAAGTAAACGCGCATGACCAGGCACAGCTCTTGCGAAAACTCCGCTACTGCGTCCTTGAGCAACTCCGCGTACTCGCGTGCCGCGTCCGTATCGTGAATGGAGCAGGGACCGACGACGACGAGCAGGCGATTGTCCTTGCCGTTCAGAATGTCGATGATCTCATTGCGGGCCTTGAAGACCGTCGCGGAGGCCTTCTCCGTGATGGGTAGCTCCTCTTCAAGAAAAGCTGGCGGGAGGACGACTTTGGTCCAAGTTATGCGAAGGTCATCAGTGGGATAGAGCATAGGTCTCATTTATTAACGGAATCAGAAGATGCAGTGGCATCGTGCGCGAAGCTGCTCGGCCGCTCCACATCTTTTATCTTATAACCTGCAGGCGCGAGACCATCGAACCAGCAGGACCGGGAGATTGGCGTCGCCTAAGCGCGTGCGGTGACGGCGATTCTTCGCAACTCTGGCAGCAGCATACCCAATGGGGCCGCCGCAGCGTCAGGCTGGCCCAAAGCGAAGTATGCCTTGCGGTACAGAGCGTACAACTCGTTATAAATCGTGACCGATTTTGTTCGTGGCGCATAACTGCGGTAGGGAAGACAGATGGCCTTCTGCGCCTCTTCGATTGAGCTGAAGGCGCCTGCGGCAAGCAGCGCGAAGATGCCCGAACCCAGGCTAGTCGGCGTCCCGTCCGGCACGAGAACCGGTTTGTCGAGCACGTCAGCATATATCTGATTAAGCACAGCATTGTTCTGCGGAATGCCGCCGGCGTTGATCACGCGATCGACAGGTACGCCGTGCTCCGCCATGCGTTCAAGGATTATCCGCGTGTGGAACGCAGTGCCTTCAATCGCTGCGAATAGCTCGTCCTGCGCGGTGTGCAACAGGTTCCAGCCAAAGGTGACGCCGCCCAGCTCCGGATTGACCAGCACCGTCCGGTCGCCGTTGTCCCAACTCAATCTCAGTAGGCCCGTCTGCCCCGGGCGATACTCGTCCAGCCCCTTCGCAAGTTCGCGCACGTTCGTTCCGGCGCGGCGCGCAATCGCCTCGAAGATATCTCCCGTCGCCGACAGCCCGGCCTCAATGCCCGTGTACGCCGGATGCACGCTGCCCGGAACAACACCGCAGACGCCCGGCACCAACTCCGTCTTCTTCGCCATCGCGATGATGCAAGTCGAGGTGCCGACGACGTTGACCACATCGCCTTCGCGGCAACCCGCGCCAATCGCGTCCCAATGCGCGTCGAATGCGCCCACCGGAATCGGTATGCCGGGCTTTAACTTCATCTCGGCCGCCCACTTTTCGGAGAGTGTGCCGGCGATAGAGTCGGAGGTCAGATACTCGCCGCCGATCTTCTCGCGTATTCCATCAAACAGCGGATCGACCTTCGACAGAAACGACTGCGGAGGCAGCCCTTCCCATTTCGGGTTCCACATCCACTTGTGCCCCATTGCGCAGATGCTCCGCTTCACCTTCGAAGGGTCGGTAATGCCCGAGAGCGTCGCGGCGACCATGTCGCAGTGCTCCAGGGCCGTAGCAAAGCGTTGCCGTTTCTCCGGATTGTGTCGCAGCCAGTGCAGCAGCTTGGCGAAGCCCCACTCGTGCGAATAGACATCGCCGCACCAGTGGATCGCCTCGAGGTCTTCGGCCAGCGCGAGTTCTGTGATCTGCCGGGCCTCTTCGTGCGCACGATGGTCGCACCACAGGTAGTAGTCGTCGAGAGGCTGCATCGCCGCGTCGACAGGGACCACGCTGGATCCCGTCGTGTCCAGCGCTATGGCAGCGATGTCTTTTCCATCAACGTGGTTCTCCTCAAGCACAAGACGCATCGCACACACCAGCGCCTGCATCTGGTCGTCATGCGACTGCGTGGCATAGTCAGGATCGTCGCGTTTACGTGCTAGAGGGTATTCGGCCGAGGCCGTGCCGAGACGTCCGCGAGCGCTGTCGAGCAGGGTCACCCGTACGCTCAGTGTTCCAAAATCAACGCCTGCAACGATTGCCACTATTCTCGGCCTTTCTGAAGCTGCGAAGCCATCATCTCATTTTCAGGGCTGTTAAGAAATCGTTTACGAGCCACCATTCACTGGTCCGCGTCGATGCTCCACACCGACTAGAATAAAAACAGTAGTTCGGACAACAAAGCCGTCGATTGCCCGTGCAATCTGCAAAAGGAAAGGTGCCACCAAGTGAAGGCATTAATAAAAAGCCGCGAAGAACGCGGCCTATGGCTCGAGGACGTCCCCGAGCCCGAGATGGGCATCAACGATGTAAAAATCCGCGTTCTCGCTACCGGTATCTGCGGCACC
>DATHQG010000026.1:0-6532 GCA_035483075.1 Edaphobacter sp.
ATCTCATTTCTCCTTCGCATCGAATGCGCGAGAACTTAGGGATGCACTGGGTGCCGTTTTCGGGCGCAAAACACCGGGTAGAGGAAATTATTGATGGAAAACTCTGATCCTGATGGAAAAAGCGCTCCTACTCCGAATCAAGCGGTGGCCAGCAAATTTGAGATTCACTTGACGTGTACGGAGATGATCGGACACCTTGGTGGGCACCTTCAAGCTGTATTGTGCAGAAATGCAGCCGTTCCTCAACTTGCCGTCGAATGCAGTGTTTTGCCGTGCCTTTGCCATCGGCGGAGGTCTCAACTTGAAAAAGACTTGTTTACCGTGGTCGGCGTCGTTGGCGACGTCAAAGACAAGCCCAACAGTCCCGCCGCCGTACCCGCGTTCTGGTAGTCCGCTCTGCAACAACCCTTTCCCTTCACCGACATGTCGCTTGTAGTACGCGCCAACTCGAGTCCCGAGTTGCTCGGAGACGTGGTGCGCCAGATTGTTCGCCGCATCGATCCATCGCTGGCAGTCGCTGATGTTCAATTGATGGATCAGATCGCCGATGCATCCGTCGCCACGCCACGATTCGCCTTCGTCCTCGTCGGACTATTCGCCGCTCTGGCAATTCTGCTCGCCGCGATCGGCACCTACGGCGTCATCGCATGCTCCGTAAGCCAGCGAACTCCCGAATTCGGACTTCGTATGGCGCTGGGCGCACAACGCACGGATGTGCTGCGTCTGGTTCTCAGACAAGCTACAAAGCTGGTTTTGACGGGCACGGCAGTAGGAGTCATCCTGGCGCTGATCATTGGGCGCGTCTTGACGAGCTTGATCTACAACGTCAGTTCGGCTGATCCGCTTACGTTTACTGTGGTTGGACTCGGGGTGATCGCCATAGCTGTATTCGCTTGCTACATCCCCGCGCAAAAAGCCACAAAGACGGACCCCATGATTGCTCTGCGGGCAGAGTGACGCAAGCGCGAACGTCGACTATTCGATCTTTCGGATTATGCCCGGATCACGGGCAAACCGGAAGTTATTCACTTGATTTCATAACAGTGTTTGCTTTGTCGAGGCGCGATTAACTCTGGGCATCGACGACGGAAGGTTCGGGTGAAGGAGCCGAACATGATCATTTTAGGAGTGGATTATCATCCAAGCGTTCAGCAGGTAGCGTTTTTAGATACGGAGACGGGCGAGACCGGCGTACGGCGACTGAACCACAGCGATGGAGAGGCAGAGCGTTTCTATCGCGATCTACAGCGAAGACAGGCCAAGGTGCGTGTCGGGATAGAGGCCACCGGACATGCACGTTGGTTCGATCTGTTTGGCTGCTGTGGCCAAAACCCTGGCCAGGGTAAGGTTCCGGCCGATCTAACCCTAGCCAGCGCTTTTAGCTTTTGTTTTCAATGAATGTAGGTCTGAGCTGAGTGTTGCGTCGACCCATTGAGACCACCCCGTTTTTCGTGCACTACAAAGTGACAAGCCCCCAGCGTTAGGATTGTTTCCGGTTTGCCGACGATCCGCTCAGGACCCGTTAATGAGCGCTTTGACCTGTTGGCTCAGGAGATGGGGCCCACATCTCATCCGAGAGACGTGCGCCGCACGGTCGGTACCGACACCACCTACAACTTGTGCAGCGTTCCGAATCGAAGCCTTGAGCCTCCTGCTGCGAATCCTGAACGTCCGCCTCTTTACAAGTCCACGAACTGGTAATTCGCACAATAACCCTCCTCGAAGAATCGGGATAGACTTGAAGCCCTAGACGGAGGGTGCAACCTATTTGGGCAGGTAAGCGGCTCTGCTCAATAAGCTCTCCGGCGTCTATTTCGCAAGCGACGGAGGACTTAAATGAATAATCGCATGAGTGTTTTATCGCGTCGACTTGGGCGCTTCGCGGGCGGCTTCTCATTCGCAACCGTCGCCTTCTTCTCAATCGGGTTGTATGCCGCCGCCAACACGAAAGGCCAGGTAGTATTCCTCTTCGCTGGCCTTGTTTTGGTGTGCCTCTTCGCCAGCTTCTTTTTGTGGCTGGCGCACGGCTTCGCGTGGGCGATGATCCCAGAGAAGCCTGCAGAGGCGATGAGGCCGGCAGAGACATTGAAACCTGCGGACGCGCTGAAGCCTGCAGAGGCGATGAGGCCTGCGGAGGCGATAAAAGCTGCGGAGCCGATGAAACCCGCAGAGCCGGTGAAACCTGCAGAGGCGATGAGACCTGCGGAGGAGAAGAAACCTGCAGAGGCGATTAGATCTGCAGAGGCGAAGAGGCCTGCGGAAGTGATGAAAGCTGCGGAGGAGAAGGTGATCGTCTCAGAGGACCCTCCCGACGCGAAATACACCATCACCGGAAAGCGCGTCTACTGACCCTAGAGCGCTAGTCAAACTGCCCTGCAATCGCGGAGGCTCTGCAAGAACGAGAGTGAGACGATGCCGCACGCCCTGCGATTGTTCTCCGTCAAAGAATGAAATTGCGACTAGAAATCGCGAACATACGGACATTTCGGGGTTACATTACTCAAGCCCGTTTCCCGATAGCGGTCCTCAGCGGGCCGGGCTGACGGGGCCACGACGACCCTACCCGGCGAAAGGCCAGCCTGAGCTGCTTTGTTCGCCGGAAACTTACCGTCTCGATTTAGGGATTCGGCCAAGGCGAGGGTCACGCCGCAACAGCAGATCGCACGCATGAAGGGCTTCTATCTCAAAGTCCGGGCTGTCACTCGGGATGAGAAGCCAGTGGCCGATCTTATCACCGAGGAGCTCGATAGTACGGATGGAAGGGAATTCGCGGCGGAACTCTGTATCTGCGGGACCGGTGTTCTCAGAAAGGACAAGCCAAACGCCATTGTCCCTCGGAGATTTCTCATGATCGCGGAGCATACATACTATGCGGGCACCCAGGTAGACGGCAAAACCGGAAAACATCCGACGCACCTCGGGATTCAATGGCGTGAGCGCTTCCAAAACAAACGCGTGTGGGGGCTTCTGTTTTGATTTGGCGGGATGGCGCATGGTCTATTCACACAGACCATAACAGGCTCGCCCATAATCCGTCACGATTTGTGCCAAATCGCGACCGCGCTTACCGAGATTCGAAGGAACTCTGCATTCTGAACGGTTGACCGGCAAACCGGAAGTGAATCCCGGAGTGCCCGCAAAGTCGTGCCAGCTCAACAGGTCGATGCAACACTATCTAATCAGCTGATCCACAAAAGCTTCCCTGAAGAATCGATCTGTTTGGCTGATGTGGCCAAAACCTAGCCAGGGTAAGGTTCCGGCTGATCTAACCCTGGCCAGCGCTTTTAGCTATTGTTTTCAATTAATGTGGGTCTGTGCTGGGTGTTGCGTCGACCCGTTGAGACCACCCGCGTTTTCGGCAAGTTCATCCAGCGATGGCTACAGAGGTTGACGTTGCCAAGAACACTGTTTTCCGGAGCTACGGCTCGACGTAATGGGCTGCAGCGAACAGTGACGGTTGCGACGTAGCCAAACTATCCTCTAACACCGAGGAACTTGCCCATGGTCCCGTAGGTGGGCTCGGACTTAGGCACGTTTCTGTGGTGCAATCTGGGCGGTGGCGGCGCTTGATTCGTGTTCGGAACAACGTCGTGCCCTTTGATGTTCTGGACCCAGTTGCCGACCGCCGTTACGATGCGTGCCGATGCCAGACGGCGCGACCCTTGTTCGGCCTTCGTTCCGCCCTGGAACTCGCTGAGCACCTGCGGCCCACGGTCGTCTTCGATCACCCGAAGCGTCCACGTATTGCCTTCCCCAGGGGTGAGCAGAAAGATGGCCCGCAGGCTTCTGACAACGAACTCGACGACTGCAACGCCGTCCTGAACATCCAGACGCGGTTCGAGCTCCAGCTTTTCCTTGCTGGTGAAGTCGAATGCGTCCTCGATACGCTCGCCGAGCTGGGCCAGCAGTATCTCTCGCTCGCCCTCTCTGCGTCGCTGCTCTTCTTCTGCGACCTTTCGGTCTGCATCCGCTACAACTTGGCGGGCCTGCTCAAACACATCTACCAGTGCATTATCCATTGTTGCCAACCTCTCAAGCCATTGTGACGGGCACAGAGATGTCTGCCTACTCCCCAAATGGGGTATATCGACGGTTTTTGGCCTCTCCCATGCGATCTTTTGCCGGACTGATGAGAGATCTTCTGCTCTATGCCCTGCGGACCTGAGGAGACCGCAGTCCTGCGCGTGGAGTCCAAGGCCCGTCCTTAGGCCGAAACCGGTTCAATTGTGGTGCTGGCGATGAGGCAACGTGTGGTGAAGAGCACGAGCATGACAAGATAGCCGGACCGCCTCATGTGGACCCCGTCGCTTGAATAGCTCGGGTGATCTGCGAGCTGCGTGTAGAAGTCAATCAACTTCCAGTGGTGTTCGGCGGCGAGTTGGGCGATGCGGCGGTTCAATTCCAGTACCTGGGGCCCGTAGTCTTTGGTGTCGCCCGGCAGCCATCCATGGAAGATAGGTGGGACCTGGCAAAGGACCGGCTCGGCGTGTTGCTGGAGGGTTAGCTGGGCCCAGTGTCTCCAGGTTCTGGATCGTGGTCTCAGGATCGATGCCGAGTAGCACGTCGTTGGAGCCGCCCATCAGAACGACAGTGGTGTAGCCGTGGCCGGGGACTACGAGAGGAAAACGAGCGAGCATTCTGGCGACAGTGTCACCGTGATGGCCAAGGTTGGCGCTGGGATACCACCAAGCCTCGAAGATCGAATCTCCGAGGGAAGCAATGTGAGGGTCTGCCTTGAGCAGGCTGCAACCGGAGAGGAAATGAAGGCCGACGGTCAGGACAATGGCAGGTACGAGACGGACATTCACATAGCTCCTTCCTGCAGGTGATTGTGTCGGATTCGCTGGTGCAGATTTAAAGATACAGAGGGACCGCAGCGTTTGTATGGCTAGTCCAACACACGAACACCACCACGGCCTACGAGCTCTTCGATGTGGTCGATGAAGAGGCGGTCTGCGGCGACCATGATGCTGTGAGGCTCGAGGACAGCGCAGAACTCGCCGGGCTCTTCGAGGTCGAGGAGGACTTTGCCTTTGCCGGGTGCGCCGAGGAATACGGCGTGGAGTTTTTCAAGCAGCGCGGCATCGGGGTTATGCAGTGGGACTTTGATGCGCAGCGAATCGGGGAGCTTGATCTTGACGTCCTCGAGTGCCTGGATGTTGGAGACGGAGAGCTTGGGGGCCGACTCCTCTTCGCCGCGCAGGACGCCGCGGACGACGACTGGCACGTCAATCTTGAGCTTGTCTTTGAGCTTTTCGTAGTTGGCGGAGAATGCGATGAGTTCGATCTTGCCGACGGTGTCTTCGAGGGAGGCCTGGGCGTAGAGTTCGCCGGAGCGCTTGGACTTGCCGACCTTGAGGCCGGTGATGACGCCGGCGATGGAGATCTCGTTTTGCGGTTCCTCGCCGCGGCGTCGGAAGGTTTGCGGCTCGGGCTTCATCTCGCACGCCGTGACGGTGTCGACGACCTTCATGTTGCGCAGCTTCTCACGGTACTTGTCCATTGGGTGGCCGGAGACGAAGAAGCCGAGGACCTCTTTCTCGTTCTGGAGACGGGTGTGCTCGTCCCACTCGGCTACGCTGGGTAGCGCGTCTTCCCTGCTGTTGGTTGCTGAGGAATGGATGTCGGAGTCGAAGATGCCGAAGAGTCCGTGCTGGCCGGCGGCTTCGTCGCGTTGCGATTTTTGCGCGCGCTCCATGGCCTTGTCGAGTGCGGCGCAGAGTTGGGCGCGACCACCGAAGGCGTCCATGGCTCCGGCCTTGATGAGGGACTCGAGGACGCGCTTGTTGAGGAGGCGCAGGTCGACCTTTTCGCAGAACTCATAGAGGCTGGCGAAGCCCGGCTTCCCTGCTGCCTGTAGGGTCGCGCGGGCGGTGATGATGGATTCGATGGCGTTGTGGCCGACGTTCTTGATAGCGGCGAGACCGAAGCCGATGGCCCCGCCGATCGGGGTAAAGTTGGCATCGGAGATCTGCACGTTTGGCGGTACGACGGAGATGTTCATCTCGCGGCATTCGGAGATATATTTCACTACGTTTTCGGGTTTGCTGGTTTCAGAGGTTAGGAGCGCTGCCATGAACTCGACGGGGTAGTGCGTCTTAAGCCATGCGGTGTGATAGGCGAGGAGAGAGTACGCGGCGGAGTGCGACTTGTTGAACCCGTAGCCCGCGAACTTTTCCATCAGGTCGAAGATCTCGCCGGCCTTGGCTTTGGGGAACTTGCGCTCGGCGGCGCCTGCCATGAAGATCTCGCGCTGCTTGGCCATCTCGTAGGCGTCTTTTTTGCCCATGGCGCGGCGCAGCAGGTCGGCGCCACCGAGCGAGTAGCCGCCGATGACGTTTGATATCTGCATGACCTGCTCCTGGTAGACCATGACGCCGAGGGTCTCGCGGAGCAGTGGCTCGAGTTCGGGCAGCAGGTACTGGACCTCGCGGCGGCCCCACTTGCGCTCGATGAAGTCGTCGATCATGCTCATCGGGCCGGGGCGATAGAGGGCGTTGAGCGCGGTGAGGTGCTCGATGGAGTTGGGCTT
>DATHQG010000027.1:0-3602 GCA_035483075.1 Edaphobacter sp.
GCTGCAGCACTTGATCCACTCTTCCAGCGCTCCCACAGCTCCGCCTTCTGCGCTGCCGTGAACCATATCCGTGATGTCACCATGAGCCACCCCCCGATCCAGTAACACTAGGAGGTGTTGCGCTAACCTATTGAGTCCGCCGGCCCAAAAAGGACACTCGGCTCGGCTTGAGTTTTGCCGTCTACACAAGACATGTGCAGCGGTCATGCCGCCTCATTCTCATGGGTACGGGAACCATGACAGCGCCACCGCAAGTCGTTGGGCTGCCGTGGTATCACCGCGACGACTATCCCGCCTTGTTATTGGTGTTCAGCGACCCGGACAAGCTGCCGAAAACCTTCGATGCGTGGCTGGAACACGCCGAAGGTCTTGAAAGGCAATTGCGGACCGCTGGCTTTGTCGTCGCCAGGGCTTGGATTCGTCCGGCTCCGTTTGCGGCATGGTGTAGGGAAAAAGACATATTACCAGATCAGCAAGCGCGATTGGAGTTTGCGAATGAAGCCGCGCGGCCGCACCACTCCCGATCGTAGCAGACCTCGAGTGGCCGGAAAGGAGCTCACTGCGGCGAGATGGGTACACGTGACCGCGCTGCGCCTGTACCCCGACAGCCGATATGCACACCGACGAAGCAGACATCCCTTGTCGAGAAGCGAGCCCGTGCGGTTTGCGCTGAGCAACCGAAACCGCAGTCTTCGACTCAAGGTAGAGGGCATATGAAAAAACTACTTTTGGGCGTCCTATTAGCGTTCGTTCCGTTAGTGGCTTCGGCTCAATCAGCTAGTCCCTCGACCACGGCGCCTCCAAGGCCCACTGGCCCTGTAACGCCCAAGCACATCGTCATAGTCGTAGAGGAGAACCATGACTTCAACCAGGTCGCGGGATCTATGCCCTATCTCAATTCTCTCGCGTCCCAGTACTCCCTCCTCACCAAAATGTACGCGAACACCCACCCCTCAATCGGCAACTACTTCGAACTTACGACTGGCAACATCGTCACCAACGACGACAACTTCACCCAGCCTCTGGTGATAGACAACATCGCCAAGCAAATGGAGAAGAAGGGTCTCAGGTGGAAGGTTTACGCAGAGGACTTGCCCTCGGTTGGTTACACGGGCGACGACGTAGAGAAGTACGTCAAGCATCACAACCCGTTTGCATACTTCTCCAACGTCAACCGAAATAACATCGTCCCGTTCTCGCAATTCGCCACTGACAATGCGAAGGGCACCCTGCCTAACTTCGCGTTCGTAGTCCCAAATAACGACCACAACAGCCACGACGGTTCACTCGCAACAGCAGACGCCTGGCTCAAAACCAATATCTCGCAACTCTTTGCTCAACCGCAGTTTAAGGCGGATGGACTACTTATCGTCACCTTTGACGAAGCAGACACCGACAAAACCAACGGAGGCGGAAAGATTTATACCGTTCTTGCGGGGCAGAACGTGAAGATGGGCTTTCAATCGAGCACGTTCTACCAGTCGGAAAATCTGCTTAAAACCATCAACGGCTTCCTGGGTCTTCCCAGCCAGGGAGATGCAGTAGGCGCGAGTGCGATTGCAGACGTGTTCAAATGAGAGGCTTTGCCACTGCGGACACCGTAGCGAGCGAGTGCCGGCTCTAGGCGCTCCTTACGATGCTCGTGCAGGCGCGCCAGCGTCCCGGTCCCGTCCCATGAGGCGGGACTAGCCGACAACGTCGGCGGCGACGATCGCCGCCAGTTTGTGCGGCTCACGGGCACGTGAAGTTCCTCGCTGATTTTGAGAAGATCGTAAAAGGCTTGCGGATGGCCGGCAATCTGGCGAAGGTAGATATGCGCAGCCGGCGACAGACGCCGCGTCGCCACTGGGCGATAGTTTCACGACTGTCAACAACAGCCGGCGCCACTGTCCTGCCGACCATGGCAAACGTTCCGAAAATTCACGCCCGCTCGGCCGGCTTTATCGTCGATGACCTACGCAGACGCCGGCTTGCCGTCGACAAGCTGCTGCAGGAAGTCGGCTTGGAGAAGGCCGGTCTCTCCGATCCCGAAAATCGTGTGCCCCAAACCCCGGTTTTTCACCTGATGGAGCGGGCAGCAAGTCTGACGGGGGATGCCAGCTACGGCCTGCGGCTCGGCGCTTCGGTAGATCCCGGGAACCGGGGCTTGCTTGGCTTTATTGCCCTCAATTCGCCGACCTTGATCGAAGCCATGGCCAACATACAGCGCTTCTACAAGGTCGGGCGTGAAGGACATGACTGTGAGATCGAGCGCTTCGGCCCGCAGGTGGCGTTTCGATTCCGGATCGCCGATCCCGCGCTGCGCGGGCTGAGGCACACCTCGGAGTACCTTGCGGCCACGGTCGTGCGCGGCTGTCGGGACCTGACCTGCCAGTCGATCTCACCGATTCGGGTCGAGTTCATCCACGACGAACCGGATGAGCGCGTCGAGTATTTCAAATTTCTCGGCTGCCCGGTGAAGTTCGGAGCCGAGTGGGACGCCGTGATCTACGCGGAAGAGACAACTCGTTTGCCGGTCAAGGGTGCGGATACCAAGCTCTTGGAAGTCCTGGAAGCCACCTGTCAGAGGCTTCTGGGGCCCACTCCCAAGGGGCGAGATCTCGTTCGCGAGGTCCGCCATCTCATCATCGAAAGGCTGCCAACGGGCTCGGCCAGCCTCAACCCAATTGCCAGACAGCTGGGTGTGAGCAGCAAGACCTTGGAGCGCCGGCTGGCGCAACACGGCGAAAGCTTCAGCACCCTGTTGGACCGGACACGGTTCAATGCAGTGACACACTACCTTGAAGACCCGGACATGAGCCTCACCCAGGTCGCGTACCTGGCCGGTTACACCGAACCGGCGACGCTCGTTCGGGCTTTCAAGCGCTGGACGGGGAAGACGCCGGCAAAATTCCGCGAGCGGCCGCGCTCCACGATGTAAACCACGTACCCTTCACACTGAGAAAACGATGCTGTGGTATTCGAAAGGCTCGGCCGACGCCTTTTGGCGGTAGTTGGCAGGCACACGGCCACGCGCGGGCTCAGCGGATCATCCTCCTCAGCCTCTCGACCCCTTCCCGGAACCGCCACTCCTCGGCCCAGTCGCGCTTGGCCACCGGATAGGCGAAGGTGAGCGCCAGCGCGTCGCCGTCGTCGGGCGAGGCGAGCCCGCGCCGGCGCATGTCGTCCTTGCACTCCAGCAGGATGGCGTCCGACGCGTCGTAGCCGTAGTCGACCGCCTTCAGGTCGGCGGTGAGCTCGGTGTCGTCGGGCAGGCTGCCCGCCTTCACCCACTCCTTCATGAAGCCCCACATCTCGGCGTGCTTGTTGGCGTAGCGCGCCGCGGCGTCGCTGGCGTCGGTGCGGTCGGCCCGGCCGCCGAAATCGACGCCCACCGCGTTCTTGCAGCCGAGCTGGTTCAGCCGGTCGAGGACGCCCCAGCCGATGCGGTGCCGTCGATGAACACGGCATCGGGATTGTACGAATTGACCTGCTCCATGACCCGGCTCGCCACCTGCATGAGGTCGGGGATGCGGAACTTCACCGCCGGGATCGAGCCCGCGTTGATGACGTTTCGATGTGGCGGCCTCGGCAATGCCCTCACTTGATCACAGCTTTGATGT
>DATHQG010000028.1:0-11230 GCA_035483075.1 Edaphobacter sp.
ATTCTTCACCGCAAACGTCCCACCAAACCCGCAACACTGCTCCAGCCCCTGTAACTCCACCAGGTCGATCCCCCGCACCGCCTTCAGCAATCGGACCGGTCCGTCCCCCAACTCCAGGTTCCGCAACCCATGACAGCTCGCATGGTAGGTCACTCGATGCGGATAAAAAGCTCCTACGTCCTCCAGCCCCAGCCGCTTCGTCAAAAACTCCGAAAACTCAAACACCTTGGGCAGCAACTCTTCAACATCAGCAATCAACTCCTTCTTGCCGATCGCCAGGGCCATCTTCGGATAGTGGTCTCGCATCATCGCCACGCACGAAGACGAAGGCACCACTACGGCCTCCGCTCCTCTGAACTGCGCCACAAAGCGCTCCAGCAAAGGCATCGCCTCCGCCTGATACCCAGTGTTGTAATGCATCTGCCCGCAACAGGTCTGTCCCGCGGGAAACTCCACCGTATGCCCCAGCCGCTCGAGCACCCGTACCACTGCCTTGCCCGTCTCAGGAAACAACGTATCGTTATAGCAGGTGATAAACAGCGAGACTCGCAGACCGACCTCCGGAGAAAACCGCGATCCAGAAACCAAATTCAATAGAGAGTATATTTCCCCAACGCAACTCACGTCAGGTACGATAGTAGCGCTTCACCAGAGAACCATTATCCTTCAACATCACGAGGCCTCGTGGGACCGAATCCGTTTATCGGCGTTATCTATCACTGGATTGGAGGTTTCGCCTCCGCCACCAACTTCATCCCTTTTCGCGCGATCAAGCGCTGGTCATGGGAGATTTACTGGCTAATCCAGGGCTTCGCCGCATGGATCGTCGCGCCGGTCGTCCTTGCATGGTTGCTCGTTCCCAATGTCTTCGCCATTCTGCACTCCGCCTATGCTCAGGACCCCAGCAGCATCTATTACCCGGTCCTCTGGGGCGTCCTCTGGGGCGCTGGAGGCCTCACCTTCGGCCTCGCTATTCGCTATCTCGGCATCGCTCTGGGGTACGCCATCGCCCTCGGCCTCTGCGCCGCCTTCGGCACCATCGTCCCACCCATCTTCCACGGTCAGATTCTCACCATAATGCACCAGACCTCCGGCCAGATCATCCTCGCTGGCGTTCTCGTCTGCCTCATTGGCGTCGCCGTCAACGGGGCCGCCGGCATCTCCAAAGAGCATGAAATAACCCCCGAAGAAAAAGCCGAAGCCGGGGAGACTGACTACAACTTCGGCAGGGGCCTTGCCGTCGCCATCTTCGCGGGCATTATGAGCAGCTTCTTCGCCTTCGGCCTCGACGCTGGCAAACCCATCGGCGCTCTCGCCAAAACTCAGCTCCTCGCCAACCACCGCCTCGACCTTTGGCAAAACCTCCCTGTCCTCATCGTCGTCCTCTGGGGAGGCTTCCTTACCAATTTCATCTGGTCAGTCATCCTCATCATCAAGAACCGCTCCGCAAAGCAGTTCCTCGGCGAACCCGGCACGAACCCCATGCGCGCTACTCACGCCTCGGGCGATACCCTCGTAGACTTCGACCCCCTTGATCCCTCCACCTACGACCGCCTCGCCCCCAAGACCCTCGTCGCCAACTACATCTTCGCCGCCATGGCCGGGGTTATCTGGTACTTTCAGTTCTTCTTCTACTCCATGGGCCAGACCAGGATGGGCAAGTACGACTTCTCCAGCTGGACCCTCCACATGGCCAGCATCATCATCTTCGCCACTCTCTGGGGCCTCTTCCTGAAAGAGTGGAGAGGCACCAGCCGGCGCACAAAAATACTGGTCGCTACCGGCCTGTTCCTGCTCGTCAGCTCAACAGTTGTCGTCGGCTACGGCAACTACCTCAAGGCCAACGAGACTCCCATGACCGTCACCCAATAACAGCTCTCGAGCACCGTCCTCGCTTGCCACCCAACGCAGCGGTCGCGGATAACGCTGCCGGGCGTCTAACTACTTATCGGTGTCCTCAAAAGCAAACTTGCCCAACGCAATCGGGCGCGAGATCGGCGCCTTGTTGCCCATAGGACTGGACGGATACGGATCAAGCGATCCCGTCGGGAAGCCCCAAATTTTCCCGTTACGCAGATCCACCACCACCTTCCCATAAATCTGTCCACTGCCATCCGGATAGCGAAGCATCTGCACTCCGGGTTCGATGTAGAACGGATGTGCGACCGTGGACTGCGCCTCTGCGGAACCAGGATCGATGAAAGGCCTGATAGCGATCCCAATCAACGCAAGAGCGATTACGCACAGAAGTAGGTTTGTTAGCGCATTTTTTCTCATTGGGCACCCTGAGGAAGATAAAGGGCCGAAACTGGCTTTATCAGTTCTAGTGGAGATTCAACTGCTGAAACTGTAACTCATCTTCTTCCGCAAACCCGCTCCAGGTTGTTGGGACTTTCATTCCCATTTTGGGCCGAGGCAAAAAACAAAAGCCACAAATACCGTCCAAATAATTGGTTCCAAAACTAAACTTGGGACACATCACATGAGGTGACCTTGTTTTCGAACGGAAAGATTTGCCCTGACTGTCTCACTGAATCCCTCTACCACTCCCACCGCCCTGTCAGAGATTGGTTCTTCCGTATCCTTCGCCTCCGCTTGGTTCGTTGCATCTGCTGCTACCAGCGCTTCCTCGCCCCGAGCAGCTTATCGCCCCAATATAGGCTGGCATCGTCTAAACTAATAAGGAGATGATTCCCACCCTCGAATGGCTCCCTACCGGCGTTAACTTCCTCGACCAAACCAAGCTTCCCCTCGAGGAGACCTACGTTCTCGCGACCGACTACAAGCAGGTCGCCACCGTTATCCGCGAAATGATCGTCCGCGGAGCACCCGCTATCGGCGTCTCTGCCGCTATGGGCATGGCCCTCGGTATCGACCGCAGCACCGCCGCCACACTTCCTGCCCTGACCGAAGAAGTCGCCGTCATCGCGAAGACACTCGCCGAGACCCGCCCCACCGCAGTCAACCTCTTCTGGGGTATCGACGAGGTCCGTAATCTCTACAATGAACTCGCTGCAAAAAACGCACCCATCTCCGAGATTAAATCCGCCGTCGTCGCCAAGGCCCGCCGCATGTATGACGAGGACATCACCGCCTGCAAGCAGATGGGCGCATACGGAGCATTGCTCCTCCCGAAAGAAGGCACAGTTCTCACTCACTGCAACGCCGGGGCCCTCGCAACCTGCGGCTACGGCACCGCCCTCGGCGTCATCCGCGCGGCCATCGAGCGCGGCCACAAGATCGACGTCTTCGCCGACGAGACCCGTCCCTTCCTGCAGGGCGCCCGCCTCACCGCGTGGGAGCTCATGAAGGACAACATCCCTACCACCGTCCTCTGCGACAACATGGCCGCCGCGCTCATGCGTCAGGGCCGCATCCAGGCCGTCATCGTCGGTGCCGACCGCATCGCCGCAAACGGCGACGTCGCCAACAAGATCGGCACCTACGGCGTCTCGATCCTCGCGAAAGAACACGGCATCCCCTTCTACGTAGCCGCCCCCTGGTCCACCCTCGATCTCGCGACCTCGCACGGAGACCTGATCCCCATAGAACAGCGCGCGGCAACCGAGGTCACCCACTCCAACGGCAGGCAGATGACCCCGCACGGCGTCGCCATCGAGAACCCCGCCTTCGACGTCACCCCCGCAAAATACGTGACCGCCATCATCACTGAACGCGGCGTCCTCCGCGCCCCGTACGAACGATCCATCCAGGCCATGGCGAAGCAGCCGGCCCCTGAACCTGAGCTGGCAGCTACCTGATCCGGACGGCTGCGCAAAAAACATCGAGGCAAAAAAACCGAGACACGGCCAGCTCTCTTGTGTTCGACTATGCTCGTTCCCACTGGAGACACCATGCTGCGCTTCTCGAAGTGCCTTCTCTGCCCTGTCTTCTCTGCCCTCACCGCACTTGCCGCCGCACAGACCCAGCAACCCACCCAGAGCGCCTCACAGCAACCGCCCAGCTCCGGCATCACGCTCCACGCCGGTACACAGCTCGTCATCGTCGACGTAGTCGTCACCGACAGCCATCAGGAGCCGGTCCACAATCTCAAGGCCTCCGACTTCACCCTCCTCGAAAAAAACGTCCCCCAGCAGATCAAAAACTTCGAAGAGCACAAGGCCCTCCCTCCGGCGGAAGCCGCCAAACTCCCACCTATGCCCGTGATGCCTCCGGGCATCTTCACCAATTACTCGCCGGCTCCCCGTAACGGGGTGCTCAACGTCCTCCTTCTCGACACGCTTAACACCCCAATGAGAGACCAGGCTTACGTCCGCGACCAGCTTCGCAAGTACCTCAAGAACGCTGGCCCCACGGACCGCATCGCGATCTTCGGCCTCACCAGCCGCCTCATCCTTCTGCAGGGATTCACCTCAGACCCTGCTCTCCTCAGGGCCGCAATCGACCGGAAAAACCCGAGGGCCTCCCCACTGCTCGACGACGCAGTTGGTGGGGGCGGCACCGAGCCCGTATCTGAGACCCTAAGCAGCCTGGACAACTCCCCCGAAATGGCCGAGCTCATCGCCAACCTCCAGCAGTTCGAAGCCCAGGAGCAATCCTTCCAGCTACAGCTGCGCGCTAAATACACGCTCGATGCGCTCAATCAGATCGCCCGTGGCCTCAGCGGCCTTTCCGGCCGCAAAAATCTCATCTGGTTCTCCGGCTCCTTCCCCATCAACATCCTGCCCGACGGCGACCTGCAGAACCCCTTCGCGGTCGTAGCCAGTGCTGAAGACGAGTTTCGCGAGACCACCAACATGCTCACCGCCAGTCAGGTCGCGGTCTACCCCATCGACGCCCGTGGTCTGATGGTGTCGCCCAGCTTGAACGCCGCCAACTCCGGCAGCAAATATGCGCGCAACCCCACCACCTTCGGCAAAGACCAATCGAAGTTCTTCCAGCAGACCGCCGATGAACACAGCACCATGCTCCAGATGGCCGAGCAGACAGGCGGACGCGCCTTCATCAACAGCAACGACCTCACCCAGGCCGTCGCCAAGTCCATCGAAGCCGGTTCAAACTTCTACACCCTCGCCTACTCTCCCACCGATACAAACTGGAACGGCGGCTTCCGCAAGATCCAGGTCAAGCTCGAGCAACAGGGCTACATCCTCGCCTACCGCCGCGGCTACTACGCCGACAACCCCAACGCACCCCCAAAAAAGGGCACCGTCGCCGCCACAACTCCAGCCAACGCTCCACCACCTCTTGACCCGATGCGTGCCGCCATGATGCACGGCGGCCCCGACCCGACCCAGATACTAATCAAGGTCCGCGTCCTCCCCGCCACCTCTGCGTCCGAGGACCAACTCGCCGCCCACAACGCACTCAACCCTGACCTCAAGACCAAAGGCCCCTACCGCCGCTACGTCATCGACTATGCCGCCGACGCCCACGACGTCCTCTTCACCCGGTCCTCCGAAGACTCTTACCAGGGCGCCCTCCGATTTCTCGTCTACCTCTACGATCAGGATGGAAACCTCGTCAACCTCGTCGACGACAAGACCCACGCCACCCTCACCGCCGCCGCCTTCTCCGACCTGTTACGCCACGGCATCCCCTGGCACCAGGAGATCAGCGTCCCAGTCAAAGGCAGCTTCTACCTCCGCATCGGCCTCCACGACCTCACCGGTGACCGCGTCGCTGCCGTCGAAGTTCCCATCGCCTCCGTCAAAAATCTGCCCTCACTCGCGGAAGCAAAGAAATAGCCCCAACTCCCGCCGTGACCTTGCAATGAAATAGCGAACTCGCGCCCGTGCCGCTGCAGTCTTATCCTTATCTGTAGACGGCCCGTGTGAAACCCTCCATCTTCAATCCGCGCAAGCGTTCTCTCTTACGCGGCTGTCTCCTCGTACTGACAAGTCTGGCCGCGGCCATCTTCCTCTCTGATTTCCCGCACAACCACGCCACTCCGCTTCTCATCGTCCCCGCGCTCCTCGCCATCCTCGGTACCGTCGACACCGCCCGTTGCATGCAGCGTCGCTGGAGCTTCTACCACGGTGGGGTCCTTCTCCTGATCTATATGGATCTCATGGCCCTCTGCATGATTCTCTTCCTCCTCCTTTACCCCTACGCCCATTGGCTCGTCTCCTCGCGGTAGAGTCGGAAGTCTAAAGTTATTGACAAAGATAAAAGGTGTCATCCCGACCGAAGCGCAGCGGAGTGGAGGGATCCGCTTTTTGTGAAAGTTAGCCTCACGCTGCTCGTCGCGATTATGTCGCTAACTTCAGAGACGGGACGCTAAGATCACTTCATACATCTGGAGACAGTCGACAACCATGCACCCACCCCGCCCTCTCTATGCCTCACTCGTGATCTTTCTTACGTTCATCACACACGCTCAATCTCCACAAGGACCCGACGCCGCCACCGCCGCCTGGTGGGCCCAGACCGTCGCGCTCTCCGACGACTCCATGGAAGGCCGCGACACCGGCACCGACGCCTACGAGCGTGCCGCAAAGTACGTCGCCGCCCAGTTCACCGCCGCTGGTCTCAAGCCCGCAGGCGATAACGGCACCTTCTTCCAGCGCGTCCCCATGCACCAGATCGCTCTGGACAAAGACAAATCATCCATAGAAATTCTTGTTACTGCAGGCAAGCCCGTCATCCTCCACTTCACCACCGATGTCACAACGGTCCCTCGCGAACAACCGTCACTCATCGAAGCGCCGCTCGTCTTCGTCGGCTACGGGGTGCCTCCCGCCGATCTCAACATCAAGGGCAAGATCGCCGTCTTCTTCAACAGGGTTCCACCCGGTGTCGTGGCCGCAGATCGAACGATCTACGCCGGCACTCGTCTTCGCGCACTCACTCAAGCCGGCGTCGCCGCAATACTCTCCATCGACGACCCCGCCGACATTGAACCCTTCCACTGGCCCGCGGCCTACGCGCGCAGCGTCACTATCGCCGGAACAACAGCACCCAACGCCACCACCCCCGTCCTCATTCGCATCAACTCCGCCTCCCTCGACACACTCTTCAGTGCATCCGGCCACAGTCCGGCCGAAATCGTCATCACTGGAGGCAAGGGCGAGCCACTCACCGCCTTTCCTCTCAATCTCTCCGCCCGCATCCAACTCACTTCAAGCAGCAAAGACATCTCCTCCCCCAACGTCCTCGCCATCCTCCCCGGCAGCGATCCAAAGCTCGCCCCCGAGTACGTCGCCCTCTCCGCCCACCTCGACGGCTACGGCTATGGCACACCGGTCATGGGTGACAACCTCTACAACGGCACCCTCGACGACGCGGCCTACGTCGCCCTCCTCATCGAACTCGCCAAAGACCTTCAGTACAAGGCCCCCGCCCGCTCTCTCCTCTTCTGCATCTTCACTGGCGAAGAGAAGGGCCTACTCGGCTCCGCATACTCACCACGCACCTGACCGTTCCCAAAGAAAACATCGTTGCCAATCTCAATCTCGACCAACTACGCCCCATCTTCCCCCTCAACATCCTCACCATGGAAGGCCTCACCGACTCCACCCTCGGCGACACCGTCCGCACTGTAGCCTCACAGTTCAAAATCGAGGTCCGGCCCGACCTCGAACCCGAGCGTAATCTCTTCCGCCGCGCCGACAACTACAACTTCGTTCGCATCGGCGTCCCCATCGCCAGCTTTATCTTCGGCTACGACAAAGGCTCACCCGAAGAAGTCGTCTACCGCGACTGGTACGCCCGCCGTTATCACAAGCCCCAGGACGACATCAAAACTCCCATCGACTGGGACGCCGCCCGCAAATTCAACCGCTTCTACACCGCTCTCACCCTCACCATCGCCAACGCTCCCAATCGTCCGCAATGGCTTCCATCAAGCCCCTATTCACCTCATCAAACTACTCCGAAGTAGTCTCACCCCATTGCGTTATACTCGCCGCACCGGAACAAGCAGCGATCGCCGCCTTCCGTGCACGATCAGATCCTTCCAGGGAGACTAACTCATGCTCAAAGGATTCCGCGACTTCATTCTGCGTGGCAACGTAATGGATCTCGCTGTCGCCGTCATCATTGGAGCTGCATTTACGGGGATAGTCACGGCACTGACCGAGAAAATCATCAATCCGCTGCTGGGCGCCCTCATCGGCAAGCCCAACTTCGGATATCTGATCGCCCACATAAACGGAGGAGAGATCCGCTACGGCGACTTCCTCACTGCGATCATCAACTTCCTCCTCATCGCGGCCGTCGTCTACTTCTTCCTCGTGCTACCCACGCAATATCTATTGAAGAAGTTCCATCCCGCCGAGGCCCCACCCGCAACAAAGGCCTGCTCGCAGTGCCTCAGCGACATCCCCGTGGCGGCCACCCGGTGCAAGTTCTGCACCCAACCCGTAAACGCATAGGCCTCCTCCTCAAATCGTCATCCCAACCGAAGCTCCGCTTCCTCGCGGACGTGCAGCTGCGGTCAAAGGCTTTGAGTAGACTCCTGCGGTCCTGCAAAACGCAGACATTGGAGGAAGTTAAAATGTGCGCCCTATGTAGAAAACTACTTGACACCCAAAAATCGGGCTGCTACACAAGATATGCCCTTCCAATCGAGCCGCCGGCTAACGCACGAATAGGACACCTTCAGGAGACCGCAAATGAAGAAACTGATGCTGTGGGTCATCACCCTCACGATCTGGTCTGGCGCTTCCATACAAGCGCAGGACATTGCTGGGACCTGGCAGGGGACGCTTCAGGCAGGCAAGGGACTCCGTACCGTTCTGAAGATTTCGAAGACAGACGACGGCGGATGGAGCGCCATGTTCTACAGCATCGACCAGGGACCGGACGGCATGGCCATACCCTCCATCACCCTCCAGGAATCGACCGTCAAATTTTCGATGCCGGCAATTAACGGCAGCTACGAAGGAAAGCTCAGTCCCGATGGAGCTTCAATCACAGGTACCTGGACCCAAAACAACTCATCACATCCTCTGAACCTCCAGCGAGCGACAAAAGAGACCGAGTGGAAAGCTGACTCCTCCCCTCACTCCGCGCAGTTCGTCATGGTTGATACCAACATCAAACTGGAAGTCCTTGATTGGGGTGGCACAGGACGCTCACTAGTCTTTCTGGCCGGCCTCGGCAACACCGCCCACGCGTTCGACAAATTCGCACCTGAGCTGACGGCTAAGTATCACGTATACGGCATAACTCGCCGAGGCTTTGGGCTTTCCAGCGCTCCAACCCCTGCGAACAACAACTACTCCGCCGATCGCCTGGCCGACGATGTACTCGCTGTACTCGACGCACTCAAGATCAATCGCCCCGTGCTGGTTGGCCACTCCATCGCCGGCGAAGAACTAAGCTCCATCGGCAGCCGTCATCCGGAAAAGGTCGCGGGCCTAATCTACCTTGATGCTGGCTATTCTTATGCCTTTTATGACCATGTTCACGGCAACATGCAGATCGATTCCATCGACGTAAAGAAGAAGCTGGAGCAATTTCTCTCCGGAGACGTCAAGGACCAGAAGCAATTCCTGAATGACCTTCAGACCAGCATGTCGCAACTGGAAAAAGATGTGCAGGAGACACAGAAGCAAATCGCCTCGATGCCCGCCCTACCTCCAAGACAAGGCCCTGGGCCTGCAATTCCGATGGCGATCATCGCAGGAGAACAAAAGTACACCGAGATCCACGTCCCTGTTCTCGCCATTTTCGCAGTTCCTCACAATCTCGGCCCCATGTTGAACGGCCCAATGCTCAAGGACAATCCCACCGCACAAGCCGCGATGAAAGCCAGCGATCTTGCCACCACATCGGCCCAGGCTAATGCATTCGAAGCCGGCGTTCCCTCCGCCCGCGTCGTCCGCCTGCCAAACGCTGACCACTTCGTCTTCAATTCAAACGAAGCCGATGTACTGCGCGAGATGAACGCTTTTCTCTCAACACTTCCCTGATCGTCCTTAGTTATCCGCAAGCAGTCAGTATCACCACCGTGAGGGACCACTTCCTTACAACGCAGTTCTCCGTCAGCTGCAAAGCCATATCTGGTTCGTAATTCGCCCTACCCCAACCATCTGCGATAACCTACTTCAAAACCCTGCTTCGAGGCCCAGATTGACCCACCTCCGCTCCCTGCTTTGCCTGCTTCCTCTAGCCGTCCTCGCCACCTCGGCCCAATCCCCCACCGTAGAGGTCTTCGGCTACCGCGACTTCACCCAGCAGGCTAAATGGGACGCGGCCTTCATGGCCGTGCCGGACCCCAAACTCGCAGGTCAGCATCTCAAGACCCTCACCTCCGCGCCCCACTGGGCCAGCTCGCCCGAGGACTACGCCACCGCCGTCTACGTCGCCGACAAATTCAAGGCGGCGGGCCTGCAAACCGAGATCGTGCCCTACAAAGTCCTCCTTAACAAACCCGTCAAAATCCTCATCGAAGCCTTCGACGCAACGGGCACCAAGTTAATGTCCGGCCCCACCCCCGAGCACGTCGACCCCACTAAAAACGGCGGCGACCCCTTCCAGGACGATCCCCGCATCCTCCCCGCCTTCAACGGCTCCTCCCCCTCCGGCGACGTCACCGCCGAGGTCGTCTACGCCAACTACGGCACCCTCGCTGATTTCCAGCAGCTCGTCAAACTCGGCATCAGTGTCAAAGACAAAATCGTCATCGTCCGCTACGGCGAAAACTTCCGCGGCATTAAGACCTACATCGCCCAGCAATACGGCGCCAGGGGCGTCCTCATCTACTCCGACCCCGCCGACGACGGGTACTTCCGCGGCGACGTCTACCCCAAGGGCCCCTGGCGCCCTGACTCCGCCGTCCAGCGCGGCTCCATCCAGTTCCTACCCATCTATCCCGGCGACCCCACCACCCCCGGCATCGCCGCCACGCCGGATCTCCCCTTAGCCAAGCGAATCCCCGCCGACAAGCTCCAGGCAAATCAGCCAAGCATTCCCACCAACCCGCTCTCCTACAAAGACGCCGCCCCAATCCTCAAGGCCCTCGGCGGCGATGAGTCACCCCGCGAGTGGCAGGGCGCACTTCCCTTCACCTACCACCTTGGCGCCAGCGCAAAGAACGCAAACCCCTCCCCCGTCACCGTCCACATGCACCTCGAGCAGGACATCGCCCTCCGCACTATCTGGGACGTCATCGGCACCATCCCCGGCACCAGTTCCACACAAAAGGACGACTGGGTGGTAGCCGGCAATCACCGTGACGCCTGGGTCTACGGTGCAGTCGACCCCAATTCCGGCACCGCCGCCATGCTCGAAACCGTCCACGGCCTCGGCGAACTCCTCAAGC
>DATHQG010000029.1:0-8058 GCA_035483075.1 Edaphobacter sp.
GCCCAGCAGGTCACTTGCATCCGCCGCGACAACCAATACCAGATCGTCCAGTTGTCCGACCGACAAGAGATCACCTGTCATGTCTGCCTCATCGCTACCGGCGTTGCCTACCGCAAGGTCGACATCCCCGGCGCCGACGAGTTCACTGGCTCCGGAGTCTACTACGGCGCTGCGCTCGCCGAGGCCAAATCCTGCGCAGACGAGATCGTCTACATCGTTGGCGGAGCAAACTCCGCCGGCCAGGCTGCGATGTACTTCTCCCGCTACGCTGGCCAGGTCCACATGCTCGTACGCGCCGACTCACTCACCAAGAGCATGTCCAAGTACCTCATCGATCAGATCAAAGCGACACCCAACATCACCGTCGAAACCTGCACCGAGATCGTCTCCATGTCGGGCAACGGCCACCTCGAATGTCTCACCCTGAAGACCCCGCGCGGAGAAGAGGCCCGTCCTGTTACCTCCGTGTTTATCTTTATCGGGGCCGCTCCCAAGACTGACTGGCTTCCCAAGGAGATCGCCCTCGACAACAAGGGCTTCATCCTCGCCGGCCCGGACCTGAAGGCGCAGTCTCCCAAGTCATGGACGATGGACCGTGACCCCTACCTGCTGGAGACCAGCGTGCCTGGCATCTTTGTCGCCGGCGACGTTCGATACAACTCCGTAAAACGATGCGCCTCCGCCGTAGGAGAAGGCTCTATCGCAATTCAGTTTGTGCACCAATATTTAGCTACGCTGTGAAAGGCAACTAAACCCATAACCCGATGAGCGAACAATCTCAGATCGTCCAGAATAACGTCGTGGAAAAGATAACCGACGAACTGCTTAAGCAGATTCGCAAGGTCCCCATCCTCTCGTCGCTAAAAGACGATGAGCTGCATTGCCTGGAGGGCGTGCATGAAGTCCGCATCGAGCCGGGCGAAATCATCATGCGGCAGGGTGAGATCGCACATTTTTTCTGGATCCTCCTCAACGGAGAGCTGCGCATCAACCAGCTGCAGCCCGACGGAAGAGTTATTAATTTAGCGACTCTTGAAAGTGGAAACGCCTTCGGCGAACTGCCGATGATGACCAGTGTTCCCACCGTTGGAAGCGTGGAAGCGACCGCACCAAGCCATCTGCTGAGGCTCGACGAAGACCAGTTCTGGGAACTGATGACCAGCTGCCCTCAGGTGCGCAAGGCCATCCTCAGCAATATGGCATACCGGTTCCAGAAGATGCAGAGCGTCACAATGCAGCAGGAGAAGATGGCTTCGCTCGGCACACTTGCTGCGGGCCTTATGCACGAACTGAACAACCCTGGCGCGGCGGCCCGGCGCGCCGCACAGCAACTGCGAGAGAACCTGATGCGAATGCACGAACTTTCTCTCAAGTTCAAAGAGGTTGAGCTCACGAAGGAACAGAGACACTGCATGTTCGATCTGCAGAAGCAGGCGCTCGCCTTGAAGAAGCCGCTCATGATGAACTCACTGGACCAAAGCGACGCCGAAGAGGCCCTGGCCGGGTGGATGGAGTCGGCCAACATCGAAAACGCCTGGAAGATGGCGCCCACCCTCGCGTCAGTCGGTATGGACGCCAAAGAGTTGGAGTGTGCCCGCCACGAATTCGATGGGCCGATGCTGTCGGACGCGCTCAGTTGGCTGGAGGCAATGGTCTCGAGCATGCAACTGGTCAGCACCATCGAAGAGAGCATCGGCCGGGTCACGGACCTGGTGCGTGCCGTCAAATCCTACGCATATGAGGGCAAGGGGCAGAAGCAGTCGATCGACATCAACGACAGCATTCACGCGACCATGGTGATCCTCGCGCATAAGCTGCGTGAAAAAGAGATCGTCGTGGAAAAGAACTTTGCCCCCGACCTTCCGCCGTTGCACAGCGAGTGCTCCGGCCTGAACCAGATCTGGACCAACCTGCTCGATAATGCGATCGACGCCGTTCCGCAACATGGCCAAATCAGCATACGCACATGGGCAGAGAAGAAGGCCGGCAAACCTGGGGACCCGCACGCAGACCTCTGCATCAGCGTGAGCGATAACGGAGTCGGCATTCCGCTCGAGAGCCAGCCGCAGATCTTCGATCCCTTCTACACCACCAAGCCAGTGGGTGTCGGCACAGGCCTGGGATTAGGCATCGTCCAGCGCATCGTCGATCAGTATGGCGGCGTCATTCGATTCAGCTCTGAACCCGGCAATACCGAGTTTGTTGTCCGCATCCCCAGCGATCGCGAACAAAATATCGCAAGCTCGTAGCGCCCTCCGCAACGACAACATTTTTCTTCGACCAGCGTTTATCTATTCGAACGCGCGATCAATCATGGTCGCGCATGAAACGAATAGTGAGGACGCTATGAAACTCTCTCGGATTGCACTTCTTCCTGTCACGTTGGCCTGTCTTTTCACGGCCGGCTGCGCTGCGCATCCCAACTACTATGTTCCCGCGCCGCAGGCCCCGCCTTACAACAGCGTTCCGCCACTGATCGCACGTGCCGATCACGAGGGCTTCCGTGCCGGCTCCGAAGATGGCGCTCGCGACGCCTACAACGGCTTCGGTCACCATCCGGAGCGCGATCGCAAGTATCACGAAGCTCCCGGCTACGACCCCGCCCTTGGACCCTTCGGGCCGTATCGCGATGCCTTCCGCAGCGCTTACGTCCGCGGTTACGATCAGGCCTTCTACCATCGCTAGCCGTGAGTGCCTACAGTCTCACGGCATCGTATGATGGATGTCAGGAGACCGCCGTGCCCCTCACGCCTTTTCACATCGCCTTCCCGGTTGACGACCTCGACGCCGCTCGCTCCTTCTACGGGACCACCCTGGGTTGTGCCGAGGGGCGCAGTTCAGCGCAATGGATCGACTTCGATCTCTTCGGCCACCAGATCGTCGCGCATCTGAGGACCTCCTCCACCAACGGCAACGTCCACCACAACCCCGTCGACGGCCACGATGTTCCCATCCCCCACTTCGGCGTTGTGCTTTCCATGGAGGCCTGGGAGTCACTGGCCGAGCGTCTCCGTCGTGCAGGTGTCTCCTTCGTCATCGAGCCCTCTATCCGTTTCAAGGGCGAGGTCGGCGAACAGGCTACCATGTTCTTTCTTGACCCCGCAGGCAACGCCCTCGAATTCAAAGCGTTCGCCGATATCGGCCAGCTCTTCGCAAAGTAACTGGGTCGGCTGCAAAACCTTCATCTCCACCACCCGGACGCCTCAGCGTCCTCCCGGCGGCAGAATCTTCAGGCAAGACATAGCCGCCATGCAAGACAAACGCTTTACTATATCGTTTTAGTTGATTTAGACTCTCTGCGACCCGAAGACCCAATTCTTACGGGCGCGACGGTCCGCGGAGTTTGTCGCACCACCGCATAGATTTTTGAGGGAGTATTGATGCATCTTTCCAAGCTGGTCCGAACCGCCGCCACCTCGTCGGTCCTCGCTGTCATCTGCGTAGCTTCCCTCGATAACATCGCCGCGCACGCTCAGGCCAATCCGGACACAGCGAAATTGCCTTGGAGCAACCGGGCCCTCTCGCCAGACGAGCGCGCTGACATGGTGCTCGGCCAGATGACCCTCGACGAAAAGATCCAGATGGTCCACGGGGCCGGATGGGGCGTTCTCCGCGCCGGCGCTCCCATTCCGGCCCGCTCCAACTTCGGCGCAGGCTTCATGGCTGGCATCGACCGCCTCGGCGTCCCCGACATCAATCTCGCCGACTCCGCCGTCGGCGCCCGCATGGCCGCCTACCAGGGACGTTACGCGACCCTGCTGCCTTCGACGCTCGGCGCGGCCTCGTCCTGGGACCCGGACTCCGCCTTCCTCTACGGGTCCGTGATCGGCCGCGAACTGCGTGCGCTTGGATTCAACATGACCATCGGCGGTGGTGTGAACATCACGCGCGAACCACGTAATGGCCGCAACTTTGAATACGCCGGCGAAGATCCTATCCTGGCCGGCACCATGACAGGCCAATTGGAAAAAGGCGTCCTGTCACAACACGTAATGAGCGACATCAAACACTACGCCTTCAACGATCAGGAGACTGGGCGCACCAAGGTCAACGTCCTGCTCGACCATAAAGCCATGCGCGAGTCCGACCTGCTCGCCTTCGAAATCGCCATCGGCATCGCCAACCCGTCCGGCGTCATGTGCTCCTACAATCTCGTCGAAGGCAGCTACGCCTGCGAGAACGACTACCTGCTCAACCAGGTCCTGAAGAAGGACTTCAAGTTCAAGGGCTGGGTCCTCTCCGACTGGAGTGCGACCCACAGCACCGTCAAGTCTGCACTCAATGGCCTCGACCAGGAGATGCCTGGCGACGACAACTACTTCAACGCACCGCTCAAGAAAGCAGTCGAGGACGGCAAGGTCCCCATGGCGCGACTCGATGACATGGTCCGCCGTATCCTCCGCAGCATGTTCGCGGCCGGTGTCGTCGATGACCCACCAGTACGCACCGTGGTCGATCCCTTCCGCGGACGCGACGACGCGCAGCACATCGCCGAAGAGAGCATCGTCCTGCTGAAAAACTCCAGCGGCGTCCTCCCGCTGAAGGCATCTGCTTCGAACTCCATCGCCCTGATCGGATCTCACGCCGACGTCGGTGTCCTCTCCGGCGGCGGCTCCGCGCAGGTCGACGCCCCCGGCGGCGACGCTGCAAATCCGCACCCCGGCGGCGCCAAATGGGGCGATGTCGTCTACTTCCCTTCTTCGCCGCAGAAGAACATCCAGGCCAAATCGCCTCGGGCCTCCGTCAAATATATCGACGGCACCGACACCGCCGCAGCCGCGAATCTCGCGAAGTCCTCGACCGTTGCCATCGTCTTCGTCAACCAGCCCATGCGCGAAGATGTAGACGCCGCAAGCCTCTCTCTGCCAAACAATCAGGACGCACTCGTCGAAGCCGTGGCCGCGGCCAACCCCAATACCATCGTCGTGCTCGAAACCGGCGGCCCAGTCAGCATGCCATGGATCGAACACGTCAAAGGTGTCATCGAGATGTGGTACCCAGGCATCGGTGGCGCTCAAGCACTCGCAAACATTCTCTTCGGCGAGGTCAACCCCTCCGGCAAACTCCCCGTCACCTTCGCTCAAGACGACGCACAACTGCCACACCCAGTAGTCCCAGGCCTCGAGGGGGTCCCAGCCAGCGCACCCAACCGCGAGCACAAGGTCAATCCCTTCGATCTCAACTACAGCGAGGGAGCCAAGGTCGGTTACAAATGGTTTGAGGCCACAAACAAGCAGCCGCTCTTCCCCTTCGGCTTCGGCTTGTCCTACACCACCTACGCCTACTCCGGCCTCACCGTCGACGACGCGCAGCGCACAGTCCACTTCACCGTTCGCAATACCGGCCAGCGCGAAGGGACCGAGATCGCCGAGGTCTACGTCGCGCTGCCGTCTGCAGCGAAAGAGAACTATCAGCGCCTCTCGGCATGGCAACGGGTGAAGCTGGCTCCAGGCGAATCCAAAGACGTAACGCTTACGCTGCACCCGCTCTCTCTCACCGTCTTCAACACAGAGACGAACGGCTGGCAGCTGCTGCCCGGTGACTACACCGTGATGGCCGGACCGTCCTCCAGCGTCACGCCATTGAAGGCGACCCTGCACGTACATCCATAACGCTCGCCTCCTAGTCCAACGCTTAGGACGTTAGACTGCCGTGCGAAAATAGCGACAAGAAACCCGGTTCGGCAGAGAGGACCCCTCGCGCTTTCCCACACTCAGACGCGGCCGCAGCAAACCCTATGCCCCCCCGACTCATCATCAACGCAGACGACTTCGGCCTTACCCCAGGCATTAACCGCGCCATCGCCGAGCTGCACCAGGCCGGCGCCCTCACCTCCACCACGCTCATGGCTACCGGCCCTGCCTTCGACGACGCCGTCGTAATGGCCCGCGCCAACCCGACCCTCGGCGTAGGTTGCCACATCGTCCTCACCGACGGCGCCCCCGTCTCGTCTCCTCAAACCATCCCTACGCTCCTCGGCCCTGATGGCAAGTCCTTTCGTCCGTCCCTCATCGACTTCGTTCAGGCGCTCCTTCGCGGGAAGATCAGCGAAGACGACATCCAACGCGAGACCCTCGCCCAGATACAAAAGCTCCAGCACGCCGGCATCAACGTCACGCACGTCGACACGCACAAACACACACACCTCTTCCCTGCCGTCGCCCGATCACTGCTGAAAATCGCCGAGCGCTGCTCCGTCGGCGCCATCCGCCACCCGTTCGAGCAGTCCTGGAGCCTCGCCCTCGGCCACGGCAACCGCATTCGCCGCCTTCAGGTCAAACTCCTCGGCGGCCTCAAGACCTGGTTCGAACGTCAGCCCCAGCTCCGCAGCGCGCACGTCCTCACCACCGACGGGACCATCGGCATCTCTGCCACCGGCGACCTCTACGGCCAGACCCTCCATGAAATTCTGCACGCCATGCCAACGGAAGGCACCTTCGAACTCGTCTGCCATCCCGGCTACAACGACAGCGACCTCGACGCCATCGTCACTCGCCTCCGCGACCATCGCGATGTCGAGCGCAACGCCCTATTGGCCGAGGTGCCCGCATTAGCTTTGCATCCAAACGCTCCCCAACTCATCAACTATGGGGGTCTCGGCACACACGGCGCCCCGAGCGCGACGGCGCAATTCGTCCCCGGCCGAGGAGACTAATGAGGACGCAATCTCGTCAAACAAACGCAACCAGCCAAGTGGCCTGAGGACTCCAGGAAGTCTATGAAGATCGGCATCACCTGTTACCCCACCTACGGCGGCAGCGGCGTAGTCGCCACCGAACTCGGCATCGAACTCGCCGCCCGAGGCCACGAAATCCACTTCATCACCTACTCGCAACCCTTCCGCCTCACCGGCCGCGAAGCCAACATCAACTACCACGAGGTCGCAGTCTCGAACTACCCGCTCTTTGAGCACCCACCCTACGATCTCGCTCTAGCCACCCGCATGGCCGAGGTCGCCGAGTTCTATTCGCTCGATCTCCTGCACGTCCACTACGCCATCCCGCACTCCGTCAGCGCGCTATTGGCCCGTCAGATGCTCGCCTCCCGCGGCCACCATCTCCCCTTCATCACGACCCTCCACGGAACAGACATAACGCTGGTAGGCCTCGACCGCTCCTACCTTCCCATCACAAAGTTTGGCATCGAGCAGTCCGACGGCGTCACTGCCATCTCCACCTATCTGCGCACTCGCACGCGCGAAGCCTTCAACATCGACTCCGAGATCGAAGTCATCCGCAACTTCGTCAACTGCGACGTCTACGTCCGCGATCCCGAGCTAGTCGCCGCCATGCGTCCTCGCTTTGCCGAACCCAACGAGCGCCTACTCGTCCACCTCTCCAACTTCCGCCCCGTCAAGCGCATTCAGGACGTCGTCGAAGTCTTCGCTCGCGTCGCCGATGCCATGCCCGCGCGACTCATGCTCATCGGCGACGGCCCCGACCGCAGCGTAGCTGAGTACCTGGCCCGCGAGCACAACGTGCAGGACCGCATTCACTTCGTCGGTAAGCAGGACAACGTCAACGAGCTCCTCCCACTCGCCGACCTCATGCTGATGCCCAGCGAGATGGAGTCCTTCGGCCTCGCCGCGCTCGAAGGCATGGCCTGCAGCGTCCCCACCATCGCAACCCGCGTCGGTGGCGTCCCTGAACTGATCCACGACGGACACAACGGCCTGCTCTTCGACGTCGGCGACATCGACTCCATGTCCCACGCCGCCATCAAGCTTCTAAGCGACCCGCAAAGCCTTGAAGCGATGGCCAAAGCCGCCCGCAAGACCGCACAGGATCACTTCTGCTCCTCCCGCGTCATCCCGCTTTACGAGAATTACTACGATCGCGTCATCCAGAGAACACAACCTCACTAATTAGCGGACGGATGCTCCACATGATCCACCACCAGAATATCCACTGGTCCCTGCCGCGGTTCCAGCTTGAGACCCAGCTGCCCGCTCAGAGCCTCTCGAAAATTTGGCCCCGCGGCATCCGGTGGAGCATTGAACTCTGGCACCCACTCCAACGTAAAGTCGAACGTCCCACTTAGTCCCGTCTCATCGACCAC
>DATHQG010000030.1:0-42773 GCA_035483075.1 Edaphobacter sp.
TGTCCTCGGCGCCGAAGCCAACCGCCAGCTCTTTCCGGGCAAGGAAGTCATCGGCCAACCCCTTATGGTCAACGGCTATCAATACACAGTCATCGGCGTCCTCGAAAAAAAGAAGCAGAACGGCAGCTACGGAAGCGGCCCGGACAACACCCAGCTTTTTACAACATATTCCGCGATGGCGCGCGACTTCCCTCCTCCTGAGGCCCCCGGCGTCGTCCGCGGATTTGTCAACAACATCGTCATCGAGCCGGTGTCCCCCGACCTCCACGAAAAAGCGGTGGCCCAAGTCAAACGAATCATCGCCGAGCGTCACCACTACGACCCCAACGACAAGGAAGCCCTGTGGATATGGGACACGCTCGACGGATCGAAGTTCACCGAGCGCATCTTCAGCGTGATGACCCTCTTCTTCGGCGCCGTGGCGCTCCTGACACTCGCTCTTGGCGGCATCGGAGTCATGAACATCATGCTGGTCGCCGTCACCGAGCGCACGCGTGAGATCGGTGTCCGCAAGGCGCTGGGTGCGACCGCCATCGACATCAAACGTCAGTTCCTCGTAGAATCCGCAATCATCACGCTCGTCAGCGGGCTCGCAGGTCTAACGCTCGGCGTTGGCCTATGCATGTTGCTGCGGCTTGTTCCGTTGCCTGACTTCGTGCCACACCCAGTCATCTCTCCCTTAGCCATAGCGTCTTCACTGACCACCCTCACTGCGATCACGTTATTCGCAGGCATGTATCCTGCACTGCGCGCTGCCAACCTTAGCCCGATGGAATGCCTCAGAGCGGAGTAGACATGGATCTCACTGAGATCATTCGCCAAAGCATCGAGTCGCTCCTGCGCAATCGTTTGCGTTCTGGTCTCACCATGCTCGGCATCGTCTGGGGCCTGGTCACAGTCGTGCTTCTGCTCAGCTACGGCAAGAGCCTCGGCGAAGGCGTACTCAACGGCTTTCTCGGCCTGGGCAACAACGTCATCATGGTGTGGGGCGGACAAACCAGCATGCAGGCCGGTGGCGAGCGTTCCGGAAGACGCGTCAAGTTTCTCGATGGCGACACCGAGGCCGTCCACGATGAGGTGCCGTTCCTCAAAGCCGTCAGCTCAGAGGTCGATGACGGCTTCAGCTTCAAGTACGGCTCCAAGGTCGTCAATATCCAGAGCAAGGCAATCGACTTCCCCTACGGCGGAATGCGCAAGCTGAACATCGACCAGGGCCGCTACTTTGAACCCGCCGACTTCACCGAACATCGCCAGGTCGTCATCTTCGGTCCTCACGCAGCAAAGAAGCTCTTCAACGGCTATCCTCCCGTGGGCGAATCGGTAGAGATCGAGGGGCACGTCTTCCAGGTCATCGGCGTACTGAAAACCAAAATCCAGGACTCATCGAATAACGGCCCGGACAATGAAAACGCCTTCGTGCCCTTCGACATGATGCGCGTCCTCCGTGACCAGCGCGATCCTGACAGCATCGTCTTCCAGCCCAGTTCGCCCGAGCTTCACCTAAAAGCACTCGAGGCCGTACGCGCCGTGCTCGCCGATCGCCACCACTTCGACCCCAAGGACGACAAGGCCGTCCCCAGCTGGGACACAGTCGCTGACTCCGCAGAAATCATGCAGTTCAGCACCGCCCTCGATCTCCTGCTCGGAATCATCGGTGCGATGACCCTCGGCGTCGGAGGTGTCGGTGTCATGAACATCATGCTCGTCTCAGTTACCGAGCGAACGAGAGAGATCGGCCTGCTCAAAGCACTCGGCGCCCGCCGCAAAGACATCCTCAAGCAATTTCTCCTCGAGAGCCTAACCCTGACCTTCCTCGCCGGTATAGCGGGAATGGTCGTCGCGATCTTGGTCTCTTATCTCATCCCTCCTATGCCGCTCTACTCCGACATCTACAAGACCGCGAACCACGAGGGCGACATCCTGCTTCGCGCCTCACCATCCATCATGCTCGTCTCGTTCGGAATCCTTGCTGTCGTGGGCATCGTCTCGGGATTGCTGCCGGCCGTTCGCGCCTCTCGCATGGATCCAGTCGAGGCACTCCGGCACGAGTGACCTGCTGCGCGATCAGAGGGGACCAAACATCCTCCCAGTCCGCACCTCTGAAACCCTTTATTCAGCTGGTTCCATATTCTTTTGTTGTCGCGCTTTGGCGGCAGCATTCAACGCCTCCCGCCGCCGCGTTAATATTGCTGCCGCGTCTGGAGCAGAGAGCACGACAGCTTCCATGTGCTTGCAGTACTCCGGTTCACCGCTGGCGGTCCTCAACTCGGCGAGGTATGGGTAGATCTTGCTGAAGGTTGCGAAGATTTCGCCGTGCGCTGCGCAAAAATGCGTCCGCGTCGATCGCGCCGGTCGTTACCAGCGAAGCTGCCATGTCCCAGTAGCCAAGGACCATACGAAACGACGCATTGCGTTCCCCGCGCGCCAAAGCGACGAGCTCAGCGAAGCTCTCCGGATTGAACTCACGCAGGAACCAGTCGCGCGCCTCCCGCAACACAGGCTCACGTCGTAGCTCAAAGAGCTGAAGGTTCAACAGTGCGCTCTCGAAGGGCGTGGGCATCGATCAACCTCCACAGCCGATCGTACCTCACAGATCAGTCAAGGCCGCAGTTCCAATCAGCTTGCCAATCGATAACGTATCGTCTGGTCCTCAAGGAAATACTCCGCGGAGCACTCCGACGATCCGCAGATCATCGCCTCCAGCCCCGCGCACTGCTGTCTTGTAATCAGACCTAGCGATCCACAGGAAGGACAAGCAAGTACGGCCCAATAAGGGTTGTCCGCCTTACCCAACTCACCCGCCTGCTCCAGTAGAAACAACGTACCCGGCTGCATCTGCTCCGGGATCCACACTTCCAGAAGGTTCAGCTCCGCTACCATGCTTGCCTCTTCATCCCAACGGTTGTCTTCGCTCGTGACTCGCGTTCTAGCGCCGATACTCAACTTCAGGCTGCCGAAGAGACCTCCCCAATCGGTTTCGTATTTCGTCCACCGATGCACTACTTCTGGTGCAAAGAATAACGGATATTCTGTCCCTGTCAATCCCACAATTGCGAAAAAATGATGCTCTGTTGGTTCTCTTATTGGGTGCCATACAGGGCGCGGTAGATCTCCCGGTTGCGCAGAATTGCCTGGACGTACTCTCGCGTCTCGGTGTAAGGAATCGACTCGACGAACTCGGCGATGTCCTTATAGTTGCCCGCCGACATCCACTGCCTCACCGGAACGTCGCCCGCGTTGTAGGCCGCCAGCGCATACTCCTGTTGTCCGCCGAACCGCGCCAATACCAACCGAAGGTTCGTCGTGCCCAGCTCCAGATTCACGGTCGGATTCAACAGTGAATTCGCACTGAATCCCTTGATTCCGTCTTTCTTAGCCATGGACTTCCCTACCGACGGCAACAACTGCATCAGACCATACGCGTTCGCGTGACTCACCACACCAGCGTTAAACTCCGACTCCTGTCGAATCAGCGACGCCACCAGATAAGGGTCCAGGCCGTTCTTTTCCGAGTTCTCTATAAGGTCACTCCAGTACGGCTGCGGAAACAGCACCTTCCAATACACCATCGGGATCTGGTCCAGCGGCACAGAAAAGAACGAGATGCCGCTGTGCTTCATCGCCTGGAGCGCCCGCGTCGTCTCGCCATAGGAGGTAAAGATCTCTGCCTGCGCAAGTGCCCCCCATTCCTTCGAAGTTGGACTGGCCTGGATCTCCGGTCCGATATATTCATTCAGCGCAGCGTTCGCCAGAAGCTTCGCTTTGATCAGGTGGGGCTCGTCCTCCGGCAACTCTCCGGTCAACGTCGGAACGACTGGCTTCGGCACCGAGCTAAGCACTGCCGCCGGAGCGGTCGTCGCCGCCTGCCCCTTCAGGACGTTCAGCCTCTGTCGCGCCAGCAGCGCGTAGTAGAAGTTGATATACGACGCAGTCAGCGCGTGGTAGTAATTCACTGCCTGCGCGAAGTTTTGTTCTTCCTCCTCATAGATGCGCCCGCGCCAGTACAGCGCACTCGGCACCTCTATCCCTGCCGGATACCCCTGTATCTGCTCGTCCATTAGCCGCGCGGCCTCGGAATAGTTGTGCAGCCGGTAGTTCATCCACGCAGCACGCCAATGTGCCGAAGCCGCATACGTACTATTGGGAAACATCTTCACCAGCAACGAGTAGTGATACGTCGCCTGCTTCGGATCATGCGTCAGCAAGTACATATTGCCACCCGAGTACAGCGCCTCCTCCAGCCACCTGCTCGTCGGAAACCGCTGCACCATCTGGGCTATAAGCGCGTCATGAGTTACCTCGTCATGTTCGTTCCGCGAAAGTTCAGCCAGCATATAGAGCTTCAGCGCCGCGCTGTCGTCCGTCGTATTGGGCAGCTTCTCGACATCTCTTCGGCTGATGTGCTTCAACCTCATGTCGCATGCCGCGGCATAGATCAGCAGCGCATCATGGTCCGCCTGGTTCAGTCCAGCGTCCCGTTCGATCGCGTGGTACTCCGCGCCTGCCTCGGCATAGCGCTTGGCGTTGAACAGTTCATCGGCATGCGTCTTCTGTTCGGCTGCGGTCGGCGGCATGTTCATCGCCTGCATCTGCGTCCGCGCCTCTGCCGCCTCCATGCTCAATGGCAGATTGACATACAAACTCCGGTAGACCGCCGCCGCATGCGTCGTATCGCCCGACGTCTGGTACGCCCGTCCCAGCGTATAGCGGAAGTCCGCATGCGAGGCCTGTGCCGAATCCGCCAGCGGCACCAGCACCCGGAGCGCGCCCTGCGGATCGTTCTGCTGCAGGTAGGCATTGGCCAGCAGCACCGGCGCATTCGCCTTGAAGATGCTCTCCGGATGTCTCTCCGCGAAGTGGTCGAGTAGCGGATACGCGTCCGCCGCATGCCCCGCCTGCATCGACGCCTGCGCGCCGAGATAGTCCGCATAGTCATCCAGTGCGCTCCCGCTCACACCCGTCCGGCGAAAGGTCGCCGCCGCATCGGCATACCGATGGTCCAGCATGTAAGCGTGCCCCAGCGCCAGATAGGCCGCCGCCGCACCTTCACCCGGGTGCGACCGCGCATAGTTCTCCACCCCGCTGTAAGCCGCCGCCGAGCGCGTGGCCGCCAACTGCTGCGCCATCGGACGCAGCTGCTCCGAAGCCTTGAACGCGCTGGTCAGCCGGATCGTCTGCGCGGTCGGCCTTCGCGAAGCAGTCGACCTGGCGTGTGTCTTGTTTGTGGCGCCTGTACCCTTCGAGCTCTTGCTGGACCCGGCGGCCTTGCTTCCGCTGCTGCTGGTCTTCCCTGTCGCGGTCGTCTTGTTCTTGGGCGACGCCTTTTTCGGCTGCTCCGTCGAGGGCTTTGGCTGCTCCGTCACGGCCGACGTCTGGATCCGTCCAGCGACCGCACTCCCGCCAAACGCCGCAGTCATCGCTACGATCCAGGCAGTCCCCACCGCACCCCGAAGCCAGTTCCGGACGTTCATCACGGCTTTAATGTATTTCCGACCCACACATCCACTCTAAGCCGCCTGCGCAGGTCTCGTCAGTGGCATTCCACCGCGAACCACTGCAGGTACGTTCACTTGGCCCACCAAATTGGCCATTTTTACCGGTCTTTCGACTTCGGCGCCTGTCGCTACTTCGAAATAGGAAATGAAATGGCAACCTTCTTCAACATATGTGCAAATATTTTCACCTTTCGACCCGGTTCCCGCAAAAAATCATAAACATGCAAGAAATTGCGGTTTGGCGGCCTGATTGCACTACCAAGAGTTATGAGTCATCCAGATTCACCCTTAGGAGTTCCAATGCGTCTCTCTCTGCTTGCACTTGCTTCAATCCTTGCCGCTGGCTCCTCCCCCTTGCTCGCCGACGACATCCCCTATGCAAACGTCGGCCAACTCGCGCCCGCAAATACTCTCACCGCATCGGCCAACGGGACCGTCGTCGGCTACTTTGTCGGCTCCAGCGCGGGCGATAACGACACAATCGCACTCTGGGACGTAAGCCGGGGCACGTTCAGCGGCTTCGTTCTGCCTAATCACAGCTCGACGGTAGGGGCCCCCCCCACCACCTTTCTGTCGGTCGGTGCAGGCGACACTCTGGTCTTCATCCTAGACAACGTCAGCACCGGCCAGTACGAAGACTCCGTCAACGATAACGGCATTCCGACAACCTGGAGCGCCGACGGATACAACAACGCCTATACCACGGCCTACACAGGTGGTATTGCTGGACTCCCGAGCGGTCTCACCGGCACCTACGTCGGTATGGAAGATCTGGCAGTCACCGGCTTGAATCCACTCACCGGCTCTGACCTCGACTATAACGACGACACCTTTGTCTTCACTGACATCGCTACCACCTCTCCCACCCCGGAACCAGCCAGCTTCGTTCTCTTTGGAACTGGCCTCCTGGGAGCTGCCGGCATACTTCGCCGCAAATTTGCCCGCTAGCGACGTTGCCAGGTACACCGGAGAATGGGGGCCGTCCAGTCCCCTGTTCTCCGGTCATCCAGGCCTTTTCCTGCAGTCATTTGCCCCTTCACCTCACCTTTCCCCCTCTCACATCTTTGCTCTCAGCCCCAGCGGCGATTACACTGGAGTAGATACTGGTTCCCGGCAGCTTCTTCGCGCCGAAGATTTCAGTGTCCGTTTTCGCACCTTTTGCTCATGCCTGCCATCCAATCCCCAGCGACGGAAGAGATCCACCCCGACGTAGCGCTCGTAGCACGCGCGAAAGAGGGGGATCAGGCTGCATTTGAGCAGCTTGTTCGGCAGTATGAACGCCAGATCTTCCGGGTGGCACAGCATATTACCCAAAACCGTGAAGACGCTGAAGACATCACGCAGGACGCATTCCTCAAGGCTTACGAGAAGCTGGACCAGTTCCAGGGAAACTCCAAGTTCTCCACTTGGCTCGTCCGCATCGCCGTCAATGAGAGCCTCATGCGCCTCCGCAAGCGCAAGACCAGCAAAACCGTCTCAATGGACCAGGACGTCCAGACCGATGAAGGGTCTATCCCTCGCGACTTCGCCGAGTGGCGCCCCAATCCCGAGCAGCAATACAACCAGGCCGAACTCGCTGACATCCTTCGCAAAACCATTCAGGGTCTCCCTCCCGGCTTTCGCAGTGTCTTCACCCTGCGCGACGTTGAAAATCTCTCTACGGAAGAGACTGCGGAGGCACTCGGCTTGAGCGTCCCCGCGGTGAAATCCAGACTGTTGCGCGCACGCCTTCAACTGCGCGAAAGACTCAGCCGGTACTTCCGGAAGAAGCAGGAGGGCCAGCCTGCATGAACTGCACCGACCTTTTGAGCCATCTATCCGACTACTTCGACGAGCGCCTCAGTCCCAAACTGCTCGAGGAGATTCGCACCCACACCGCCGGGTGCCAGCACTGCAAGGTCGTCCTCGACACCACCCACCAGACCATCGAGGTCTACAAGGGCAACAAGATCTACGAGGTCTCCGACGAGCTCCGTGAACGCCTCCACGCCGCCATCATGTCGAAGTGCTTCGCCAGGAAATAGCGCCGCAATCTCCCACTGACAAATAGTCCCCTCAATCGGTGGCATCGGTACAGATCGATGCAGGTTCTTATCTCGATCAGATCCGTCCCGCCGACCGCAGTGCCCCAATCTCTTCGTCCGTGAACACCCTCGACCGGATCAGAAACCGCACACCCTCACCGTTCTCCAGCGAAAACATTCCGCCACGCCCCGGAACTACATCAAGAATCAACTGCGTGTGCTTCCAGTACTCGAACTGGCTTCTGCTCATATAAAACGGAGTCTCACCCAGTGTAGCCATCAGCACATCGCTGTCGCCAACGAAAAACTCCCCTCGCGGATAACACATAGGGGAGCTGCCGTCGCAGCAGCCTCCCGACTGATGAAACATCAGCTCCCCATGCTTCTCTTCGAGCCTGCTCATTAACTCCACAGCAGCAGGCGTCGTGATCACCTGTTCCGGCACGTCCGGCATTACACCCTCTCTAGAAGAACCCCAGCGCACTTGGACTGTAACTCACCAGTTGGTTCTTCGTCTGTTGGTAGTGCTCGAGCATCATCTTGTGGTTCTCCCGTCCAACGCCCGACTGCTTATAGCCGCCAAACGCCGCATGCGCGGGATACAAGTGATAGCAGTTCGTCCACACACGGCCCGCCTGAATGGCCCTTCCAAAGTGATACGCCCGGTTCAGGTCCCGCGTCCAAAGACCCGCGCCCAAGCCATACAGCGTATCGTTCGCCAGCTCCAGCGCCTCCTCTTCATCATGGAACGTCGTCACCGAAACCACCGGCCCGAAGATCTCCTCCTGGAAGATGCGCATCTTGTTCTTCCCCTTGAACACCGTCGGCTCGATATAGAAGCCCTCCGCCAGATCGCCCGGCTGCATCGAACGCTTACCACCGATCAGCACCTCTGCTCCCTCCTGCTTACCGATGTCCAGGTACGAGAGGATCTTCTCCATCTGCTCCGAAGACGCCTGCGCGCCAATCATCGTCGTCTTGTCCAGCGGATTGCCCTGCTTGATCGCCTTCACGCGCTTCAGGGCACGCTCCATGAATTGGTCATAGAGCGTGTCCTGAATCAATGCACGCGACGGGCAAGTACAAACCTCGCCCTGATTCAAAGCGAACATCGTAAACCCTTCCAACGCCTTGTCGAAGAACGCATCGTCCGCGCTAGCCACGTCCTGGAAGAAGATATTCGGCGACTTGCCGCCCAGCTCCAGCGTCACTGGAATGAGGTTCTGCGAGGCGTACTGCATGATCAGCCGTCCCGTCGTTGTCTCACCCGTAAAGGCCACCTTGTTCACCCGCGGACTCGAAGCCAGCGGCTTACCCGCCTCCAGCCCAAACCCGTTGACGATATTCACTACGCCCGGAGGCAGCAGGTCCTGAATCAGCTCCATCAGCACCAGGATCGACATCGGAGTCTGCTCCGCCGGCTTCAGCACTACGCAGTTTCCTGCCGCCAACGCTGGCGCCAGCTTCCATGTCGCCATCAGAATCGGAAAGTTCCACGGAATAATCAGGCCGATCACACCTAGCGGCTCATGATAGTGGTAGGCAATCGTGTTCGCGTCGATCTCCGCGATCGATCCCTCCTGCGCGCGAATCACGCCGGCAAAATAACGGAAGTGGTCGATCGCCAACGGCATATCTGCAGCCATCGTCTCGCGGATCGGTTTACCGTTGTCCCACGTCTCCACCGTCGCCAGCATCTCGAGATTGTCCTCAATACGCTGTGCGATCTTTTCAAGTATCCGTCCGCGTTCGGTTGTCGAAGTCTTCCCCCACATCTTCTTCGCCGCATGCGCCGCGTCCAGCGCCCGGTCAACGTCCGCAGCGTTCGAGCGCGCGATCTCGCAGATCACCTGCCCAGTCACAGGGGTGACGTTTTCAAAATACTGCCCAGACAGCGGTGCCACCCACTCGCCGCCAATGTAGTTGTCATACCGCTTCTTAAGATTGACGGGGAATCCGTAGCTCCCAGGTTGAATCGCACTCATCGTCGCCATAAACTTCGCTCCTTCAAAATCGATACCTTCACAGCGCACGAAATTGTAGTCCTCCCGTGTGAAATCTGTCACAACCGCGAGTTCGAGCGAGTTTAAGCTTCTACTTCAGTTGAAGTTACCGAAAAATACCCAACCTGTTCACTGATCGGCCTCAAACGACAGGCCAACCTTTACCCCAATTAATTTGTGCCGCCACTAGCAAAATTGCGGCTGGTAACCCTCGCTAAAACGCCTATGATGCATCCACGATGCTTTGGCGTGTTTTGCATGGCAAATTAGCGCCTTTTCTGCTGTTCTTTACCCTCGCCACCACAGCCCTGCCTGCAGCGCAACCCCTTGCCGGGTCTTCCCTGGTGGTTGAAGGATTGGGCAGGGGCACAGCTGCGCTCGATGGACAATGGCAGTTTCGGCTAGGCGACGATCCAGCCTGGGCCTCGCCAACATTAGACGATACAAGCTGGGAACATCTCCGCGTCGACCGGCCATGGGGAGACCAGGGCCACTACGGCTACACGGGCTTTGCCTGGTATCGCCGGCACGTCGATTTCGTGGAAGGCCCTGGATCGCCATCCGAGGTCGTGCTTTATATGCCGCACGTTCGGTGTGCGTACGAGGTGTATTGGAATGGCCGCCTCGTTGGTCACTATGGAAGTCTGCCGACGAGTCCGCTTTTTCGCTCTGCGTCTTCGCAGGCAATCGGACTCGGCCGACCGCAGCAGGGAGTGCTGGCAATTCGAACCTGGACCGCCCCTTTGGATTCAGCCTCCCCCGGCAACGACAGGGGAATGTCGGCAACACCGCTCGTGGGGACCTCCGAAGCAATTGCGCAGATCCAGACAGCAAACAGCTTTGCCCAGGCAAAAGGAAGCCTGGTTGATTTCATTCAAATACTTATCCTGGGCACACTCATGCTGATTGGTTTTATTGCGTGGGTGCGCAATCGAGACCAGAAGGTGCTCTTCTGGATGGTCCTGTTCCTCGGCGCTTCGATCCTTACCCTGCTGAGGAACCCATTGGACTTTGCACAACTTCACAGAGTCCAGACACTCGTTCTCTGGCCGGCCCATTGCTTTGAGGACGTCTCGCTCTGGTATCTCCTTCTGTATCTCCTCGATCTCGATCACCATCCTTCGCTGTGGCGATGGGCAAAGGTCCTCGCCGTGGTTTCACTAGTCTCGGCGACACTGGACAACCTGCTGTTCACGCTGATGTGGAGTAATACGCATGTCCCGGCGTTTCAAATACTCGATGTAATCTTCACCACTGGCTTTTCGGTAGTCGAACTCTTTCCATTCGTGATTATCGGTTACGCCTTGAAGCGGCAGCGGCTAGGGCCTTCGCGATGGTTTGTCGCGGCCGCTGCATTCGTTGTCGAAATGTACGACGTAGTGCAGCACACGGCCCTGGAAGGCCGGCGGTTTACTCACGGGACACTGGCCTCCACCATGGACGGCCCGCTGTTCACCTTCGGTGGAGTGCCATTCACGCCCCAGGCTATCCTCTCAACGGTCCTGGTTCTCTCTATCGCGTACGCGGTCTATCTCGAACAACGTGAACGTCAGATGGCCCTGGAGCAGGAATACAGGAGCGCCCAGGAGCTCCAGCGCGTGCTTGTTCCCGAGACCCTGCCTTCACTCGAGGGCTATGCCGTCACCAGTGCGTATCAGCCGGCGCATCAGGTCGGTGGCGACTTCTTTCAATTGATCAAGCAAGAGGACAGGCTAGAGGTCGGCTCGGCGATTCTGGTTCTCGGCGACGTCAGCGGCAAGGGCCTGAAGGCCGCAATGACGGTCTCGCTGATCGTAGGCACGGTGCGGACGCTCGTCGAGGCAACCGACGATCCAGCCAAAATACTCGCCGGTTTGAATCGACGCCTGCATGGGAGGCTCGACAATGGCTTTACGACCTGTCTGGTGTTGCGCTTTGATGCAGAAGGTAGCTGTGTACTTGCGAACGCAGGCCAACTCGCGCCCTTTCTGAACCAGAACGAGATGGATCTGCCCGACGCTCTCCCTCTCGCGCTTGATCCCGACGCGACCTACGAGACGACTGCATTCCATCTCGCCGTTGGCGATCGCCTTACTCTCTACACCGATGGCTTGCTGGAAGCGCGCAACCCGGCAGGCGAAATCTTCGGCTTTGAGCGGGTGCGCGCGCTGATGGCGAAGAAGCCGGACGCAGGACAAGCAGCGGAGGCCGCCGTGGCCTTTGGGCAGGATGACGACATCACCGTCTTGACGCTGACACGTCTCGCGATCGGAGTGAAGTCCACCACTTCGCTGCTTGCGCCGGACCTTGTCACAGCGGCCCAATAGCTCTTGCCTAGGAATAACTGCTGTCCACACCAGCTCTCTCGACTGGAATTACTCAGTGATGCCGAGTTGGGTCAGCATGAACGCGTAATACTTGTCGCGCTCGTGAATGCTGTCATAGCGCCCGCTCGATCCTCCATGGCCGCCATGCATATTGATGAAGAAGACTAACGGGTTCTGGTCCGTCTTGAGCGCCCTCAGCTTGGCGACATACTTCGACGGCTCCCAATACATCACCTGCGAGTCGTCAAACGACGTCTCCACCAGAAGCGCTGGATAATTCTTGGCCGTTACATTGTCGTACGGCGAGTAGGTCAGCATGTAGTCAAATGCTGCCTTCTGGTTCGGATTGCCCCACTCTTCATATTCACCAACGGTCAGCGGCAGCGTCGCATCGAGCATCGTGTTCATCACATCGACGAAAGGCACCTCACACAATACGACCTTGAAGAGGTCGGGACGCATATTTGTCACCGCGCCCATCAGCAAGCCGCCTGCACTTGCGCCCTCGATGCCTACCTCTCCGCGCTTGCCGTAGCCCTGCGCCAGCAGTCCTTCGGTCACCTCAGTAAAGTCGGTGAAGGTGTTCCTCTTGGTCATCATCTTGCCCGCATCGTGCCAGGCCTCGCCAAGCTCCCCGCCTCCACGAATATGCGCCACGGTAGTCACAACGCCGCGATCCAACAGCGGCAGTAGGGTTGCCGAGAAACGATCGTCGATCGTGATCCCATACGATCCGTAACCATAAACGAAGAGCGGATTTTCCCCGCGCTTGAACTTGTCTTTGCGGTAGACCACGGTTACCGGGACCCCGACACCGTCCTTTGCGGGTATAAACAAACGCTCCACCGCGTATCGAGTCTTGTCGTAGCCGCCCGGGACCTCCTGCTGCTTCAGGAGCGTCGAAGTCTGCTTCTTAACGTCGTAGTCGAACGTCGAGTTAGGCGTAATCGGCGATTGATAGCTATAGCGATACTTGTCCGTATCGAACTCCGCGTTGGCCGCGGAACTCAACGTATAGGCAGGCTCGGGTACTTCAACTGTGTGCCTCTCTTTGCCCTTCGTGGAGATCACCTGCAGCACCGGAAGCCCCTTAACTCGCTCAGTGATTACATAGAAGTCCTTGAACACGTCCAGATCATCAAGCGGTACCTCCTTGCGCGCAGCAATCAACTCGGTCCAGTGCGCTTTGCCGGGAGTCGCTACCGGAGCGGTCACCAAACGGAAGCTCGGGTCGGTGTCATTCACCCGAAGGTAGAAGAGGTCGTTGCCTTCGTCAGCGTAATATCGAACTCCCTCCGAGCGTGGCTCGATGGTCTTCCACTCGCCGTTCGGAGTGTTAGCGGCAAGGAATCTCGCTTCGCTGGTCACATGACTCTCTGAATCGATCAGCAGATAACGGTCGTCACGCGTGCGACTGACTCCTACCTCATAACGCTCGTCCTTTTCTTCGTAGACCACGGGGTCGGTCGCGGCATCGGTACCAAGAACGTGCCGGTGGACTAGATTGCCGCGCTTGGTCTGTGCGTCCTCGGTCGAGTAGAACAGCGTCTTGTTATCTGACGCCCACGCGATGGAATCGACCCGCTCTGCTGTGTCCGGAAGCGGTTTGCCCGTCCGCAGGTCCTTGAAGTGCAGCTTGTACTGACGGAACCCGACATTGTCGGTCAGGTACGCTAGCAGATTGTTGTCGTCGCTCACCTTTGCGCTCGCCAGCGACATGAACTTCTCGCCTTCGGCTAGCAGGTTCACATCCAGCATTACTTCCTCAGGGGCGCTGAGCGTCTCCTTCTTTCGGCACAGTATCGGGTACTGTTTGCCTTCTTCGGTACGCGTGTAATACCAGTATCCCCGCTTCCGGTAGGGCACCGCGGTATCGGTTTGCTTGATGTGGCTCAGCGTCTCGTTATAGAGCTTCTCTGCGAAAGGCTTTTCGTCCGCTGTCACCTGCTCGGCGAACGCGTTCTCCGCCTCGAGATACTTCACCACGCGCGGATTGGTCCTCTCGCGCAGCCAGGCATAATCGTCCGTCAACACCGCGCCGTTAATCGGCTTTTCCGTATGGATCTTCTCGGCAATCGGGGGCTTCGGGGCCGGAGCGCTTTGTGAGTATGCAGTCGCCGCAACCAGCGCCAGCAGGATGAAAGAAGTACCTTGTTTTCTCATGACCGCAATTCTATGACGCGATAGCTACTACTTGCGCGCCGCTCGCCTCGATGTAACCGATACGACTGCGGGCGCGCTGTCAGAAGCACGATAACGAATCAGCCATATGTGGCGAAGCGATTATCTCTTGCCTTTTCTATTGCTTATAATTTTCTTTGCTATTTTGTGCCCAGAAATCGCATGTCAAGCCCTTAAACCACCTAACTCATTACTCTTCAACAACATCCCCGTGGCATTTTAGTTACACTCAACCCGCTATACTGGATATATAGATCGAAAAAACGAGCAAGCCCCGGACACTCTCCGGGGCTAACTCGTTTGTTTGTAATATTTTGGACACAACTCGTTTGTTATGAATATTTTATAAGAACGAATGTCTCGTAAATTAATGATTATAAGCAGTTTACGCGCGGGCAACGGGGGTACCCCCCGTCTTAAAGGAAACCTACGCTGTCTGCGCGACAACTCGGAAGTCGTCCGCCTCCTCCGCCACGGGAACGTCCCATCCCCCAGGAGGCAGAAGACACATATCCACCTGCTTTGGTCCCCAGGTATGGGGCTCATACGGATACACCGGAGTCGCCGCCTTCAGCACCGGATCCACGATGCGCCAGGCCTCTTCCACATAGTCCTGTCGGGCAAAAAGCGTGGCGTCCCCGGACATGGCATCGGTCAGCACCTTTTCATACGCCTCCATCTCGGTCGCTCGCGGATGGCGGCAGGCCACCAGTTCCACCTCCTCGCGCCCTTCGCCTCCCGCCTGCGCGACCGATACCGCCACCGCAATGGTCATCTCCGGACTGATGCGGAAGCGGAGGTAATTCTGCGTCGCGTCTGGGTCCGTCAGATTGGTGGCAGGGGGTTTACGCAATCGCGCCATCACCTCCGTGCAGGTAGCCGGAAGATTTTTCCCTGCCCGGATATAAAACGGCACACCGTCCCACCGCCACGACTTGATCTCCAACTGAAGCGCGGCGAAGGTCTCCACCTGCGAGTTCGGCGCGACACCCTTTTCATCGAGGTACCCAACAAACTGCCCACGAACCAGGTCCTTCGGATCCAGCGGAGGAATCGCCTTCAACACCTTCACCTTCTCGTCCCGCATCGACTCGCTGTCCCCCCGCGCCGGACACTCCATCGCCAGATTGCACATCACCTGGAAGATATGGTTCTGGATCACATCGCGTATCGTGCCCGTCTGGTCGTAAAAGGCGCCCCGCCCCTGCACGCCAAAATCCTCCGCCATAGTGATCTGGACACTCTCGACGTAGTCACGGTTCCACAACGGCTCCAGAAACGAGTTTGAAAAACGAAAGGACACCATGTTATGGACCGGCCCCTTCGCCAGATAGTGGTCGATGCGAAAGATCGATGACTCCGGAAACGCCGAGAGCAGAATCCGGTTCAGCTCCTGCGCCGACTCCAGATCGTGACCAAAAGGCTTCTCCACAATCATCCGCGCACCCTTCGCCGAGCCAGACTTCACCAACTGTTCTACGACCGTCTCAAACAGCGAGGGCGGAATTGCCAGATAATGCGCCGGCCTCTCCGCTGGCCCAAGCGCCTTCCGCACCGCAACAAACGTCGCCGGATCGGAGTAGTCGCCATCAACATACCGCAGCAGCGAACTTAGCTTCGTCCACGCGGCAGCATCGAGACCGCCATGCTGCTCAAGGCTGTCCTTCGCCCGTGCCTTCAGCTGATCGAGGCCCCACCCCGCCTTGGCAACACCGATCACCGGGACATTGAGGGTGCCACGCTTGATCATTGCCTGCAGCGCGGGAAAAATCTTCTTATAGGCAAGATCGCCAGTCGCACCAAAGAACACCAGCGCGTCGGAATGGGATTGGCTCACGTGTCTTCTCCTTCACATTAGAACTACTTCGCCACAGGCTTCTCGAGATGGCCGCCGAACTCGTAGCGCATTGCGGACAGCAGTTTATTCGAGAACTCGCCATCGCCCCGCGAACTGAATCGCTCATAGAGCGCCGTCGTCAGCACAGGAATTGGAACTCCCTCATCGATTCCTGCCTTGATGGTCCAGCGCCCTTCACCCGAATCCGACACTCGGCCTCCAAACTTCGACATCTGCGGATCTTCGACCAGCGCAGACGCAGTAAGGTCCAGCAACCAGGACGCGATCACGCTGCCACGACGCCAAACCTCGGCGACATCAGGCAGGTTGAAGTCGTACTGATAGTGTTCCGGATCACGAAGCGGAGTTGTCTCGGCATCGATCTCGCCCTTCTGCTTGCCAATATCGGCGGCCTTCAGCACGGCCAGCCCTTCGGCATAAGCCGCCATGATGCCGTACTCGATCCCGTTATGCACCATCTTGACGAAGTGCCCACCGCCACTGGCCCCGCAGTGCAGATACCCCTGCTCCGCAGTGCCCCCGACCTTCTCGCGCCCCGGTGTCCGCGCAATGTCCCCAAGCCCCGGAGCGATAGTCTTGAAGATAGGGTCCAGATACTCCACCGCTGCGTCCGGCCCCCCAATCATCATGCAATACCCCCGCTCCAGCCCCCACACGCCCCCGCTGGTCCCCACGTCAACATAATTAATTCCCTTAGCAGCAAGCTCCTTCGCCCGGCGAATATCGTCGATATAGTAGGAATTGCCCCCATCGATCAGGATGTCTCCGGCTTCGAGATGAGGAGCGATCTGCTGAATCGTCTTCTCGACAACTCCCGCGGGAATCATCAGCCAGATCGCCCGCGGCTTGGCCAGCTTAGTCACCATGTCTTGCAGCGAAGAGGAACCTCCTATTCCCTTCTCCTTCGCCATCTCCTCAACCACCTTCGGCGACATATCGAAGACGACGCATTCGTGCCCATGCGCAACCAGCCGCCGCACCATATTGGCTCCCATCCTACCCAGGCCTACCATTCCAAGTTGCATACTCGCTCCTTAATTAAATAGTTCGGTTGGTTTGTCGGGACGTCAAAAGCGAAAATATATCTTACACAGTTGCTGAGCTTACTTGTTCTTCCTATATCTCCGAATCAGGCTCGTTGTTGAAGTATCATGCGCCAACGCGGGCTCTGTCACGCTCTCCAACTCTCCGATAATGCGTTGCGCCAGCACCTTGCCCAGCTCAACGCCCCATTGATCGAACGAGTCGATGCTCCAGATCGTGCCTTGGGTAAACACTGCGTGCTCATACAGCGCAATCAGCTTGCCCAGGACCTCAGGTGTAAGCTTGTCCGCAAGAATCGTATTCGACGGACGATTGCCCTCGAACACACGATGTGGAACCAGCCAGTCCGGTGTACCCTCCGCCTTCACCTGCTCCGCCGTCTTGCCGAACGCGAGCGCTTCGGCCTGCGCGAAGACATTCGCCATCAGCATGTCGTGGTGTCGTCCCAGCGGATTGAGTGTCTTGTAGAACCCGATGAAATCACACGGAATCAACCGCGTCCCCTGGTGGATCAGCTGGTAGAAAGAGTGCTGCCCATTCGTCCCTGGCTCACCCCAGTAGATCGGCCCAGTGTCCGTGGTGACGCGTGTTCCATCCAGCGTCACATGCTTGCCGTTGCTCTCCATCGTCAACTGTTGCAGATATGCCGGGAAGCGCTTCAAGTATTGCTCATATGGCAGCACAGCCATCGTCTGCGCGTCAAAGAAGTCGGTGTACCAGACAGTCAGCAGCCCCATCAATACCGGCAGATTACTCGCGAAGGGAGCAGTGCGGAAATGTTCATCCATCTGGTGAAATCCGTCGAGCATTGCGTGAAAGTTGTCCGGGCCGATCGCCAGCATCGTCGACAAGCCAATTGCCGAATCCATCGAATAGCGTCCACCGACCCAGTCCCAGAACTCAAACATATTCGCCGTATCGATGCCAAACTTCGTCACCTCTTTGGCGTTGGTCGAGATCGCCACAAAATGTTTTGCGACCGCCTTCTCATCACCGCCCAATCCAGCCAGCGACCAGTCACGCGCCGAGTGCGCATTTGTCATCGTCTCCAGCGTGGTAAAAGTCTTCGACGCAACCAAAAAGAGCGTCTCTTCCGGCTTGAGATCCAGCACCGCCTCAGCAAAGTCCGTTCCGTCCACGTTCGATATGAAGCGAAAGGTGATATCGCGCTGGCTGTAATACCTCAACGCTTCATAGGCCATCACGGGGCCAAGATCGGAGCCGCCGATGCCGATGTTGATGACATTGCGAATCCGCTTGCCAGTGTGCCCCTTCCATGCACCACTGCGGACGCGATCGGCGAAGGCGGCCATCTTGTCCAACACCGCATGGACCGCGGGCACAACGTCTTCGCCGTCCACAAAGATTGACTCGCCCTTAGGCGCACGCAGCGCCACGTGCAACACGGCGCGGTTCTCCGTGATATTGATTTTTTCACCGCTGAACATCGCATCAATATGAGATCTCAGGCCAGACTCGTCCGCCAGCTGGATCAAAAGCTTCAGCGTCTCGTCTGTAACGCGGTTCTTCGAGTAGTCGAGGAATATTCCGCCGGCCTCAACCGTGAAACGCTCGCCCCGCGCAGGGTCATCTGCGAACAGCCGTTTCAGCTGTGTCTCGTGGATCTGCTGGTGGTGTGCTGCCAAGGCCTTCCACGCCGGGCGTTCGCTGAGAGGTGTCAACTTCGTCGTCATCTGCATGCTCCTATTTCTCTCTCGTTTCCGCAAAACCAGACTACTATTTATTCGACTACACCTGGGGCCAACAGATGAATTCAAATTGAATTCATAAGCCTGTCTTCTGCTCCTCTGTGAATCCAGTCACGGACTGGAAGTTAGATGCCGAGTTCAGTGCGAATGGCTGCAGCGATCGTATCGGCATGATGCCGCATAAGCGACTCCGACTCGGCTTCGATCATCACGCGCGCCAGCGCCTCTGTCCCCGAATAGCGGATAACGACCCGGCCCGAATCAGCCAACTCCATCTCTGCGAGACGGATAGCAGCAGCCACCGAAGGAATGCCTTCCAGAGGCTTTTTCTCTCGAACTTTGACGTTGACGATTACCTGCGGAAATACCTTGAGGTCGGCGACGAGTTCCGCCAAAGATTTTCCGCTCCGATGAACGATATCCAACAGCAACAACGCGGTTAACAGGCCATCGCCCGTCGTACTTCGCCCTGAAAAGATGATGTGGCCGGATTGCTCTCCGCCTAAAGCCGCACCCGTGGCGATCATCTGTTCGAGGACGTACTTATCGCCGACCGCCGCCCGAAGCATCTGGATACCGTTACGCTTGAGCGCCGCTTCTAGCCCCATGTTCGACATCGTTGTGGCGACAACGATTGAGTTGGTAAGGAGACCTCGAGCCTGCAAGTCGCGACCAGCCAGTAGCAGAACGGCATCGCCGTTGACCACGCGACCTACCTCGTCAGCGAACAAAACGCGGTCCGCATCGCCGTCGAAAGTAATACCCATTGAAGCGCGACAAAGCTTCACCTGGGTCGCGACGACCTCCGGATGCAGCGCGCCGCAGGCCTCGTTGATATTGCGGCCGTCGGGGCTTGCATGCGTGATAACAACCTCGCCGCCAAGGTCCGCGAAGAGTTGCGGAGCGACAGAAGAGGCAGCTCCGTTAGCGCAGTCAATGACAATGCGGCGACCATCGAGCGAGAGACCAGGAACAGCGGCAAGTAGGAAGCGAACATACTCGGCGCGGTCGGCTTCGTTGACCTCTGGTGGAACGGTCTGCTGCGGGGACGTTGTCAAACCGGCGAGTTGAAGGAATATCTCCTCTTCAATTGCGAGTTCTACCATATCAGGTAGTTTGTAACCGTCGGGGCCGAAGAGCTTGATCCCATTGTCCTGCCACGGATTGTGTGAGGCTGAAATGACGACGCCAGCGGCGAACCGGTGATTATGAGCGAGGAAGGCGACGGCAGGCGTGGTAATGATACCAGCGCTCTCGACCAAAGCCCCGCCAGCGGTCAGACCCGCAGTGAGGGTCGCTGCGATCCAGTCGCTGGACTCGCGCGTGTCCATGCCCAGCAGAACGCGCGGTGAAGCTGTTTTGGCAGCGAGGGTATGGGCAAGCGCAAGCCCGACTGCGTAGACGGTAGCCGCATCAAGCGGCGATTGGCCGGCGACGCCGCGGATGCCATCGGTTCCAAAGAGCTTCTTCATGAGTTGCTGGTCTCCGTTGCGTCTGGTTCGCTAATCTGTGTTACTTCGGCTTCGAATGAGCCGTGCGCGAGGCGGGCGCGGATCGTCTGGCCCGCTGATGTCTCCATGACAGAGCGTAAGAGCATGCCGTCAGCGGTGTAGACAATTGCATAACCGCGAGATAGTACAGCAAGCGGCGAGAGGGCTTCGAGACGGGCCGATGCCTTATCCAGGCGAGTCGCACGCGTGTTGATGATCTCCATCGAAGTGCGGTGCAGGCGTTGATCGATGCCCTGCAGGCGCCGGTGGATAGTGGCAATACGAGCGGTAATGTCCTGCCGCCGAAGGCGGTCGACGAGATGCGCAAGGCGCTGTGTGGGATTGCGAAGGCGACGCTGCGTAGAGCTAGCGAGGCGGAGTCGCAGCTCGTCAAGGCGTTGGTCGCGTCGACTAACCGCATCGCGCAGGCGAGTCAGTACGGACTCCGCCGAGAGCCGGGCATATCGTTGCCGCGCGTGCATCAAGTGGAACCGTCCAGCACGGTGGACGCGGACCCCGAGGGCGGCAATGCGTTCTTCAATCCGGTGCTGCGCCGCCGTGACCAACTCAGCGGCTGCAGACGGTGTTGCAGCGCGCAAGTCAGCGACAAAGTCCGCAATGGTGAAGTCAGTCTCATGGCCGATGGCAGATACGACGGGAAGCTCGGAGTTCGCAATAACGTGAGCGAGAGCCTCGTCGTTGAATCCGGCGAGGTCTTCCAATGACCCACCGCCACGAGCAAGGACAATGAAATCCACGAGCGACCGATTTGCGTTGAACCAGCGGACGCCGGCGGCGACTGAACCTGGACTGGATGCGCCTTGCATGGTCGCTGGATACACAAGCAGGTTGAGCCGCGCGTGCCGGCGGCGCACGATGGTGACAATATCGCGAATCACCGCGCCGGTAGGTGAAGTGATGATGCCGATGCACTTCGGGAAGGGAGGCAGCTGACGTTTGCGGTCCGCGTCGAAGAGTCCTTCAGCCAGCAGGCGCGCCTTGAGCTGTTCAAACGCAAGCTGAAGCGCCCCGGCACCGCGCGGCTCCATCGTCTCGGCGATGAGCTGCAGCTGGCCTCGGCCGTCATAGACGGAAACGCGTCCACGAACCAACGCGGCGAGACCGTCGGCCGGCCGGAACCGTAACAGGATGGCCTGGCGGCGGAAGAGAACCACGGGCAACTGGGCTTCGCCATCTTTGAGTGTGAAGTAGATATGCCCAGAGGGCGCGAGGCGGCAGTTTGAGATCTCTCCTTCGACCCACAGGTCAGTGTAGGTGGTTTCGACCTGTTGGCGGATGCTGGTAACCAGTGCGCGGACGCTCCAGATACGGCGCTCGGTTGAAGCAACAGAGGCTAGAGCTGGTTTGTGCAGAGACTTTGTGGAGGCCAATTCTTGACGAATCTCGGCGACCTCCGTTATCTGGCCGCCAAACGATGGAGCGGTCTCAGTAACAGCGGAGAAAAGTCCCGTCTGGCTAACCGAATCAACGTCCCGCGAGGGTGAAGTTGTCCGTTTTCCAGAGCGGACCTTTCCTCGCCTTGCGCGCAGGCTGGCCAGGGTCGGTGGTTTGTCTTCGCTCTCGGGCATACCGCATGAGTCTAGCATCGTGACACAGGATTTCAGAGCTAGCGGCGGAGGCGACCAAGGACCCAGAAAAGCAGGCTGAGCACAACGCTGACCAGGATCGAGGTCGCCAAAGGAAACGAGACCGACCATCGCGCGCCTCGCCAGTTGAAGTCACCGGGAAGGCGCCCGAGGGGCAGATGAAGACGGTTGAACCCAAGAACCACAACGCCGACCAATATCAGGAGTAGGCCAACAAAAATAAAAGTGCGGCCAAGGTCAGGCATGGCGCGAGACCCTGTTACGCCGTGGCCAGCAAGGCAGCCGCTTCGCGAAGAAGTTCTGTGGGCTGGCAAGGTTTGGTCAGGATGCCCAGAGGACGGGAGAGCTTGCGCGCCTGCTCGCGGACATTCTTCAGATTGGAGTAGAAGCCGGTGAGCACAAGAATGCGACACGCAGGCTGTTCATGCGTCATGTCCTCGACCAAAGAGAGGCCGTCGCGACCCGGCATAGTGACATCGCAGAGAAGAAGATTGGGCGTAAATTCGCGGGAGCACTTGAGGGCTTCATCTGCGGAGTAAGCTGCCTTCGCCGCAAAACCATTTCTCTCGAAGATGAGAGTCAATGTATCGGCAACCAGACGATCATCATCAACTACGAGGACTCGCTGCATACTCCCTCCCTCTCGAAATTGATCGGTTCCAAACGTAATACCTGTCTTGCTAATTTAGCTTAGGCCCCAAAAAGTACCCTTGTCGATTAAAAGTAAAACATTCGGCTGTACCCGAACTGACACCATTGTTAAAGCAATGTTGCGCTCAATCTCCGTGGCAGTCGTTGGTCATCGTTGCTGCGTGATTTGTCGTTGCTGCTGCTATAGACGCAGCCAACTCCAAGAAGTCAGCACCAGTCTCTGGTAAGGTTGACCAAGATTGCCCACGTCGAGTGGAGGAAGGACCTCACGTGCACATCGCCGCCTTCATTGCCGGACTGTTCTGTTGTCTGGGCGTGGCCTTAGACGCGTTCCAGACCATCATTCTGCCGCGGCGTCCTACTGGCCGGTTTCAGATTACCCGTATTTTCTTCATTTCGACCTGGCCCGTATGGGTCTTGATGGCCGAGCGCGCCTCTAACAAGAAGGTACGGGACCAGATTTACAGCATCTACGGCCCGCTTTCGTTGCTGCTGCTGCTCTTGATGTGGGCCCTCCTTCTCATCTTTGGCTTCGGGATGTTCTATTTTTCAATGCGTTCTCCGTTCGGGGACGCGATGATGGGGCATGCCGCCAGTGCATTGGCGCAGTTCGGTACCGATCTGTATGTCAGTGGTACGACACTGTTTACTCTCGGTCTCGGTGATGTGGTGCCGCATAACCTGTTCGCTCGGGCGGTGATCATCTTCGAATCGGGCGTCGGCCTCGGGTTCGTCGCGCTGGTGATCGGCTATCTGCCCGTGCTGTATCAGTCGTTTTCGCGACGCGAGGTCAGTGTGGCACTTCTGGACTCACGGGCCGGCTCGCCGCCAAACGCCGCCGAACTCTTTCGACGACACGCCTTTGAGGGCGGACAAGAGGCCCTGACTGATCTGCTTGCGGAGTGGGAGCGATGGGCGGCGGAGATCCTCGAATCCCACGTCTCCTACCCGATTCTCTGCTTCTACCGGTCGCAGCATGACACCCAGAGCTGGCTCTCGGCCCTGGTATCGATACTGGACGCCTGCTCGCTGCTGATCTCGGTCGTCGAAGGCATTCCATCACGGCAGGCACAACTCACCTTCGTGATGGCCCGGCATGCGCTCATCGACCTGGGCAGCGTCTTCCATGTTCAGGAGCGCGCGGCCTGGAAACATCAGACCGGGGCAGACCGATTGCCGACGAAGGACTTCTATCATTTGTGCGAGGCCCTCGGCGACAACCACCTACTGTTGTGTGGCGATCCCGCCGCGGCGAAGCGGCTGAGCACCATCCGGGCGCTTTATGAACCCCATGCGCTCGCGCTCTCCGAATATCTCAGGATGCCGTTGCCGGTTTGGGTGGCGCCCGCCAAACAGAACGATCAATGGAGCGTCCTGACGAAGATGCGGACAGACGCGGAGTTGGCCCTGAAGGTACGGAGCGATCCTTCAGTCTCGTATCACGATGATTAGTAGTGCGATACCTGTCGCGGTTCCCCGGGGGCACCCCCTATTGCCCGCTCCTAAACCGCTTACAATCAATAGTTTACGGCATGTTTTGACCTACAAAATACTCATAACAAACGAGTTGCGTCCAAAATATTACAAACAAAAGAGTTATCCGCGAAGAGAACCTGGGGCTTGCTTTTTTTTGATCTATATCCAGTATAGCGAGTTGAGTGAAACTAACATGCCACGCGGATGTCGTTGAATTTTAGGAAGTTAGGTCGTTTCGGGGCTTGACAAGCGATTTTTGGGCAGAAAACGCGAGAAAAAAAAAGCAACTCGCTAGCAAAATTCGGGACGCCCGGTCAATCGCCGGGCGTCCCTGAATGTTCGGTGGTGATTCGTTACGAAAAACTTGAAAACTACTGTCCCGCAGGACCGGTGGGCGCCGGGTTCAACTTCTGCGCGGCGATCATGCCGGCTGGGCCCTTAGGGTCCTTGTCCTTGAGCTGAGCGTAGATCTTCTTCGCCAGCTCGGGTTTACCCTGGGTCTGGTAGAGTTCTGCGAGTTGCAGCTGCGCGAGACCGCTGGGGACGGTGGACGACGGTTTCGCGGTCAGTTCGTTGTAGAGGTCGATCGCCTGGGGATCGCGCCCAGTCTGGCGGTAGAGCTGGGCAAGCGACAGCTTTGCCAGTGCGGCGAGGTCGCCGTTCCAGCCGCCGGCGACCTGCTTCAATGTGCTCTCAGCGGAGGCGTTCTGCCCCTCTTCCATGTATGTGAGGCCGCCGAAGTAGCGCGCCATCTTGCCGTCCGGCGCCATGCTGTACTTGTTGGCAACGCCCATGAAGAGATCGTTGGCCGCCTTGGCGCGATCATTGACCGACGCATAGGTCTTTACGCCGGGAGGTACCGGTTGGCCCGGCGCTGCAATCGGCGTCTGGTAGGCCTGCATCGCGGCCCCAAAGGCGACCGAGGCCTGCGCGGCACGGTTGTTATAGATGAGCACGCCGCAGACCACGATTAGAACCGCGGCCAGTGCAATGCTGCTGGAGATGATCACCGAACGGCGGTTTTCGCTGGCCCATTCGAGGCCGTGAGTGGTGGTGTCGACGAACTGGTCGTGCTTGAGGGCTTTCTTGGTCTGCTGGTCCACTGGTTTTCTGTTTCCTTTTACTCGCCGCGGTCTCGCCGCTTTGAAGAGATCTTGTCGCGCGTAGTCACAGCGCAGAACCTTAAGTCTATCAGTGCAGCGAACAAGTTCGCAGCTTTTTAACGGCCTTCGGGCATTAGAAAGAAGTCGTAGTCGGTGGATGTCCTGGAGATAAAGGGGATGCAAGTGACTACTGCACCACGGCGGCCGGGGTCTTCGCCGGCTCCCCAATTACGTCGGGCCCCAGTTCGACTTGGGTGCGAACTAAAGTGTCCGCCACCATCCGGCCAAAGAGCGCCTGTCCCTTTTCGTTCAGATGGGTGCGGTCGACGACGCTCTTCTTATTTTCTGCCCGTTCATCGGCATGCCCCGTGGCATCGAACTCGTCGGCCTGCTCCTGGGTCATCCCTTCGAGCAGCTTGACCGACATCGCATTGAGATCGATCACGGTTACATTCTCCTCCATGCCGACCCTCTTCGCTGCCGCAGAGTAGTCGTTCAGGTCCTGCACCAGCACGCCATCCTTGTAGTTCCTTCGCGACAGTGACGTCACCACCACAGGAACCGCTCCTATCGCCCGGGTGTCCCGAATGTATCGCCGGATGTTCGCCGCATACGTCGTCTCCGGGTCCGTCTCGCGCTCCGGCCCCTTGCCCTTCATGTCGTTATGCCCAAACTGAATGAGGTAGTAGTCCCCGCGGTCGTCCAACGCCTTCTTCCAGGCCCCTTCGTCGATAAAGCTCTTCGAACTCCGCCCGTTCAGCGCCTCGTTCACACAGGTCACATTCGGCGTCATTACTGCGCAGAAACCTTTTCCCCAGCCGCCCTCGGCGTTCACTGTCGAATCTCCCACCAGCACGATCTTTACCGGACCGCCTTCGATGATCTTCATCGCTTTCACACCCTCGGGCGGCAGGGCCGCGACCTGCGGCTTGACGTACTGCTTCAGCTCGGGAACGGCGTTGCCCATGTCTACCGCTACGATGCGTCCGAAGACATACGATCCCTTCCAGTTCAAATGTGTCTTATCGAAGATCGTCTTCCCGTCGTCGTCCTTCTTGGTAATCGCCAGCGTATTTCCGGCCTTCTCGCCTATGCCGTCGAGATAAGCGATGCTGTCGTGCTGCAGGTCGATCACCGGCACCTTCATCTCGGTCGCGACCTTCTTCATCATCTCGGCGTGTGCCGTCAGGTCTGAGTGGATTTTCCCGTCCGCTTCGAAGTATCTGCGGGTCAGCGGCGTCACCAGGACCGGCTTGATCCCCGCTGCCTGCGTTTCTTCGACATAACGGCGCAGGTTCGCCTCATACTCGGCGATCGTCGTCTGTCGCGGATTATGGTCCCTGCTCTCCATATCGTTATGTCCGAACTGAATGAGCATGTAGTCGGGCCGTGTCTGGAGGCTGCGCTCCCATAGGCCCTGTTCGCGAAAGGTCTTCGTGCTGGCACCGCCCTTCGCCATGTTTACGCAGTCCACCCTCGCGGTAAGGTTCGCGCAGAACCCCCGCCCATAGCCCGCGTTGTTGGTCTGCGTGGAGTCGCCAATCAGATCGATCCGCACCGTCGTTCCCGGTGCGCGCACCGCTGCGGTCGCTGGGTCGAACGCTCGTGGTGGATCACCCTGCGCCAGGGCCCTCGATCCCCCTAACAACTCGATAACCAACAGCGCCGTCAACCAGTTCTTCTTTGTCCGTCGCGGCATCTTGAGGTCCCTCGCGAAATATTACTGCAATTTACCCCGGAGGTTGACAGCCCCTCTGCGGAGGCGAAGACTTGTAAAGGAAGGATTTCCGCATTTATGAAGACAGTAACCGCCGAGGCCGCCGTCGCCGCACCGCCAACCACGAACAAACATCTGGTCCGCTGGGTCGAAAAGATGGCCGACCTCACGCAGCCGGACCGCATCCACTGGATCGACGGCTCTCAGGCCGAGTATGACTTTCTCTGCGACCAGCTGATCAAGGCGGGCACCTTCACCAGGCTCAACGATAAGTTATGGCCCGGTTGCTTCCTTGCCCGGTCTTCGCCCAACGACGTTGCCCGGGTCGAAGACCGTACGTTTATCTGTTCGCTTTCGAAGGACACTGCCGGGCCCACCAACAACTGGGAGGACCCCTACGTCATGCGGAAGAAGCTGAAGCAACTCTTCCGCGGGAGTATGCGGGGGCGCACGATGTACGTGCTGCCCTACTCGATGGGGCCCATCGGCGGGCCTATGTCGCAGATCGGCGTCCAGTTGACCGATTCGCCCTACGCTGTCGTCAATATGCGGATTATGGCCCGCATCGGCGCGCCGGTCTTTGCGGAGATCGACAAGGACGAGAAGCGCGTCGTTCCTTGCATGCACACGGTCGGGGCACCACTTGCGCCCGGCGAGCGGGACGTTCCGTGGCCGTGTAACGACGAGAAGTACATCGTCCACTTTCCAGAGACACGCGAGATATGGAGCTACGGCAGCGGCTACGGCGGCAACGCGCTGCTCGGGAAGAAATGTTTTGCGCTGCGAATCGCCTCCAACATCGCTCGGGACGAGGGATGGATGGCGGAGCATATGCTCATCGTCGGTGTCGAATCTCCTGCCGACAAGAGCGGTAAGACCGAGAAGACTTATGTCGCCGCGGCCTTTCCCAGCGCCTGCGGCAAGACTAACTTCGCCATGATGATCCCACCGGCCGGCTTCGAGGGGTGGAAGGTCTGGACCGTCGGTGACGACATCGCGTGGATCAAGCCCGACGCGAACGGCCAGCTGCGCGCCATCAACCCGGAGGCCGGCTTCTTTGGTGTGGCCCCCGGCACGAGTGCCAAGACTAATCCGAACGCCATGGCGACTCTGGCGAAGAACACCATCTTTACGAACGTGGCACTCACTCCAGAGGGCGGCGTCTGGTGGGAGGGAATGACCGACGATCCGCCTGCGCAACTGATCGACTGGCGCGGTAATAAGTGGACCCCAGCCATTGCTAAAGAGACAGGAGCAACCGCCGCGCATCCCAACGGCCGCTTTACGGCCCCGGCAGGCCAGTGTCCCACGATTGATCCCGACTGGGAGGACCCGAACGGGGTGCCCATCTCTGCGTTCATCTTTGGGGGGCGGCGGCCGACGACTATGCCGCTGGTTTATCAGGCCTTCAACTGGTCCGCGGGCGTCTACGTTGGAGCGACTATGGGCTCGGAGACCACGGCGGCCACAACAGGAACTATCGGCAAGGTGCGGCGCGACCCCATGGCCATGCTTCCCTTCTGCGGGTACCACATGGGCGACTACTTTCGGCACTGGCTCAAGATGCAGCGTAACCTTTCGGCGACGCCTCGTGTCTTCCACGTCAACTGGTTCCGCAAAGGGCCCGACGGCAAGTTCCTCTGGCCCGGGTATAGCGAGAACATGCGTGTCCTCAAGTGGATCGTGGATCGCGTGCGTGGCCGCGCCCTGGGCAAAGAGACGCCCATCGGCTGGACACCGCACTTTGATGACATCAACTGGAAGGGGTTGGAGTTCTCACGCGCCACCTTTGATGAGCTGCAGACTGTCGACCGCGCGCAATGGAAGCGGGAGGTCATGGGCCATGAAGAGCTGTTCATCCTGCTCCACGACCATCTGCCGCCCGAGATGATCTACGAGAGGGAACTGCTTATTTGCAGACTTTAATTTTTCGTGGAAGCAGAGATTTTTCTGCATGGGGATTTCCTCGTTTTTCAAGGGGTTTCTGGGAAATCGGGTGCGTAAATGATGGTATTTTGCATGGTAAATGCGTGCAAAATCGTGGTGGAATCGTGGTGAAAAATGCACGCAAACGGGTCGGTGAAAATTTTCCACGTTTTCAAAGTTTATTTTTGGTCTGACCTGTCCAGCGCACCCGATTCGGCGGAAGGCCTCTCTCCGCCAGGGCAAGACCTCTCATTTAGGTGACAACGTCAGGACGCCGATCAACGCCCCTCCCATGACCAGGAGAGCGGGGTTGATCTTGTACTGCAGAAGGACCAGGAGAACGCCAACGGCTATCGCCGCTGTTTCGACTCCGAAGATCGCTCCCCGGGCCATGGTGAAACAACCGGCGAGGAGTAGTCCTATGGAGACGGGGGCGAGACCCTGTTGAATTGAGGTCCTCCAGGGCCATCTCTCAAGCTTTTTCCACAAGCGGGCGACAATAAACGCGAGTATGGCGGTGGGCCCGAAAAAAGCGAGTACTACCGCTGCAGCGCCGAGGACCCCGCCGGCCCAGCTTCCGATGGTGACGATCATCATCATGTTGGGTCCGGGGGCCATCTGGCCGACGCTGTACATGTGGATCAACTGGGGGAAGGTGAGCCAGCGGTGAACGTCGACGGTCTGGACCTTCATTGCAGGAAATGCCGCCATACCACCACCCACGGTCAGGAGTGACAGGTAGGCGAACACGCGGACGAGCGCGGGGACCTGGTTCATAGGGCTGCACTCTCATTCTGTTCTTTGCGAGGGCGATGGAAGAGAATCGCAAGAACACCTACGACTATCAGGGTCCGAGGGACAGACTGATGCAAACGGTTGACGGCGACCACTGTCAGCGCCATGAAAAAGAAATCGAACTTGTTGGCGAGCGATTTTTTGCTGAGCCCTACCACTGTCGACAGAATCAGGCCCACTGCGGCCGCAGCCACTCCTTTTAGCGCGGCGGTGATCCACAGGTGATCGCCATGGATTCGGTAGAAGTTGCCGATGAAGTACATGAGCAATCCGCCGGGCAGACAGATTGCGATGATGGCAGCGATTGAGCCGAGCGCGCCGCGTAGCTTTTCGCCGACCAGAACTGCCATGTTCGTCGCGTTTAAGCCGGGAAGGCTCTGGCTGATTGAGAGCATCTCGACGAATTCCTTGTCGTCGATCCAGTGTCGTTTGGTCACGAGGCTGCCACGGAGATAAGGCACAACACCGCCGAAGCTGGTGGCGCCAATGATCAGAAACTCGAGGAATATCTGACCTATCGATACTTCTGCTACTGCTGGAGCGGTGCTCGCAGCACTTTGGAGATCAGCACCAGCGGCGGCATCACTCATGGCTTTGGGGCTCGTTGCCCTTGAGGCGGTAAACCATTCCGGTCTTGGTCACGCCGAGCGCGAGCCAGGACGCAACGTCGTTCTGCAGCGTGATGTAGAACTTTGCGGCCAGCTTCCTCTGCTTTTCGGCGACGGCCTCTCGGCTATCGAATTTAACCTGAAAGGCAAACTCCCCCACCAGCGACTTATGCTCTCCGCGCGTGCGCCATAGCCCGATGTCGCACTTGGCAACTACGCCTTTTCCGAAGTCGAGTTGACCGAGCGGAAGCAGGACCTCCTCCACGATGCCTTCGTTGACCAGGCTGATCTTCTCGGTGTCGGACTCTTTAAGCGCGGCGAGCGCCGGGAACACTTTGACGAGGGTGGCCATCGATGTCCGATCGGCATCTTTCATCTGGCTCGCTCCGAACTGGCAGTTGTGGGAGTAGAGAATGCGATATCCGCCGATCTTGTCTTTCAGAGGGAGGACCTCGGCCTTGAACTTGATTTGGTATTTGCCGGCGATTTTGGGCCGGACGTCGAGTGCAGATGCCTTTTGCTCATCCGGGTGACGAAACTTGAAGACGATCTCGGGATCGCCGACGGGAAATCCGTCCACGTAGGAGATGCGCCGGCGCAGGATGAACGCGTTGTTGTAGAGCCGGAAGTCGGGCGTGTCGCCGAAGATGATCTCCCGGACCTCTGGCCTTAGCCCGGCTGCGCGGTCCTCAATGAAGCCAATGCCGACCTTCTTCGCCGTGCGCTGTACGAGCTTGCCGAAGTCGCGGAAGCTCTGCACTGAGTCGAAACGCTCGGGCTTCAAGATAAGCTTCGCTTCGAGATATTGCACCCGATCAAGAGGCGCGCCGTCGGTGTACCCGACCTCAACCGCCGCCGGAGCGGCGCCCGGCCCATTGGTGGCCATGGGCTTTTTGTCTTTCTTGTCTTTCTTGACACTTTTGTTCTTTTTCTTCTTTTTGTCCTTCGCCATGGGGCTCCCCAAAGGCTCGCTGCCTTTTGCCGCCGCGAGAATAGATGCTGATTTGTGACACTGACATTAGGCCGATGTGGCATTGCTCAACAACTACCAAATCTGCTAGGGAGCAAGGCGCTGGAAGAGTGGGTCGGCGAAAAGCCAGCTTATTTGTTGATTTTGCGGGTTTTTGGTCATCCGGGGCGATCCACAAATGCCCCTTGACGCCAATTCGCTTTGCCGTTACCTTAAAGGAGTGGCAAGACTCCCTTCGGGTTGAGTCAGTCATAACGAAGTCCACCCACTTCGTTGCTTTACCGGAATACCCACGCAACAGCCCCCACCGCGCTGCGTGGGTTTCCTCTTTAAATGGCCTTTTTCCCTAGACCTGGAGACCGAGGACCTTGCGGGCGGTCTCTGCGCCGTACACGGGCAGGCCCTCTCCGCCGAGCAGGCCGATCTGCCTTAGTACCGAGGCCTGGTCCCAGTAGATGTTTTCGTGCGCGAGTTTGCCGTCGCGAAAGTTGACGATGGCCACGAGCGGGACCTCGACGTAACGGCCGGTCGGCCCTACGCCCGGCAGGAGCCAGGGCATCTCGATCGTGTGGGTGAAGGAGATCACCATCTCGTCGACGAGTTGATTTTCTCCGACTGTCCGTGAGACGTCGGTCATCTTGAAGTCGGGCGGCATGCACGGGATGAAGTCCCTGCCATAGAACGTTCGCAGGGCGCTCTTGCCTTTTCCGCCCGTCATGACCGGGACATGGTTGACGTAGGCGTCTTCGACCATCGTCGCGAGCGTTGCCTCTACGTCGGGCGTTGCAAACTCATACTTCGTGTGCTCGTTCCAAAGCGCTTCCAGATCGTATTTTTCCATGCTGGAATTTTATCGCGGCGTACGGAGATAGATATCAATCAGACGATGACGGAGCGAGGACGTGGTGTTTTCAGATAATCAACATGGTCAAGCAGCCGAACCATACGATTCGCCGCATCGCACAGTGTTACGTGACACCGTAAACTAGACCGAGAAGATGCCACTCGAAACTCCCAACTCCGCTCCACTGGTTGCCGTCGCCTCTCCCACGCCAAGCGGGTTCGGCCCTCTCAGGATCGCGCTCTTTCGCGACCGGTGGATCGCCAGCACCGTCTCTTCGGTCGGCACCTGGATGCAGGACACTGCCGGCACGTGGCTGATGACTTCGCTCACGGCTTCGCCGTTGCTCATTGCGTTGATGCAGACCGCGGCGAGCCTGCCCGTGCTGCTGCTTGGGCTTCTGGCAGGGGCGACGGCGGACATCTTCGATCGCCGCAAACTGCTGATCTTCTGGCAGGCCTGGATGCTTGCCTCGGTCGGCGTTCTCGCTTTGCTGACGTTCATTGGCTACATCTCTCCGTGGGCGCTGCTGGCCTTTACCTTTCTGCTCAATATTGGCTCTGCGATGAACAACCCGGCGTGGCAGGCGATCGTGCCCGAGCTGGTCCCTCGCGAGCTGATACCGGACACCGTTTCGCTGAACGCTGCCAGCAACAACCTTGCCCGCGCCGTCGGCCCCGCACTGGGCGGGTTGATGGTCGCCGCGTTCCAGCGCGCCCACACGGGCGCCGGGTCTGTCTTCGCGCTCAACGCGCTCTCCTTCGCCGGCGTCATCTGGGTACTGGTCAACTGGAGGCGCATCCCTTTGTTCAAGTCGGCGCTGCCCTCTGAGCGGATCGCAGGCTCTATCCGCTCGGGCTTGCGCTACGTCCGTCACGCGCCAGACCTGCAGGCCTCGCTCGTCCGTGCCTTCGTGTTTACATTTTTCATTTCGGCCATCTGGTCGCTGCTTGCCGTTGTGGCGCGACGCGACCTGAAGCAAGGCCCGCTAGGCTACGGCATACTGAACGGCTCTCTTGGTCTCGGAGCGGTGGTCGCTGCGACCTCGCTCCACCGCATACGCGAGCGCTTCTCAGCGAACCAGATCCTCGCCGCGTCGTCTTTGTACAACGTCGTCGTGCTGCTCGTGCTCGCGTTCGTGCGGAGCCCGTCGATCATCATCGGGGCACTCGTCCTCTCTGGCGCCGCGTGGACCAGCACCATGTCTACGATCAACGTGTCGGTGCAACTCGCGGTGCCGGCGTGGGTGCAGGCGCGTGCGTTGGGGACCTACATGATGGTCTTCCAGGGAGGGATGGCCCTCGGTTCCATTCTCTGGGGCTATATTGCAGAACACACCACGACGCCGATCGCGCTGACGAGCGCTGCGTTCGGCCTGCTCATCACCTTCCCCTTCGCCTACCGCTTCGGTATCCTGCAAGGCCCTGTTCCGGACCACACGCCCTTCCAGCCCAAGCGGCCTGCGCCTCAGCTGACACCCGACACTGACCCTACCGACGGCCCCGTGCGCGTCTCCGTCGACTATCGCGTCCCGGCGGAGAATTATGCCGAGTTTACTCACGCGATCCACAAGCTTCGGGGCGTCCGGCTCCGAGACGGGGCCATACGCTGGGGGATCTATCGGGACGCCATTGACCCTGAACACCTGAACGAGACATTCATCATGGAGTCGTGGCTCGACTACCTTCGCTCCCGCGAGCGCATCACGGCGGCCGACGAGCTTATCCGGGCGCAGGTCCGCGCACTCCACAGGCACGACGACCCTCCCAGAACCACCTACCAGATCTATGCCAGAGAGATCGCCAACCCTGTCCCCCCGCAACTCCCAGGCGAGTCCGACGGACGTTCGGGATAACGGCCTCCCGTACGGACCTTGAGTTTGCTTTTTGGCGCCCCTTTTGTCTCAAACAAAAAGAAGCGCGCGGACTAAGAAGTCCAACGCGCTTCTGATTGCGAACTCCCAGCCTAATCGCGATGCTCGCTCCCGACGAGCGGTCGGAGAGGCGGGAAGGCAGAACAGCTATGCACGCTTCCGGCGGAGCAATGCACCGGCGGAGCCGAGCAGGCCTGTGCCGAGCAGGAGGAGTGTGCTTGGCTCAGGAGTGGGGGCGGCGGTTGACAAGCTGGCAACGAAATCTACGCCGCTAGGATCATTACCTGGCCCTTCGGTGCCTGCCTGTTGGACGACAAATTGGAGCAGATTTCCATCGGTACCACCGAGCAGCGTGATGTCACTCAGGTCAATCGTGTCCTGCATGAGGCAGTTGGGGTTGCCAACCGCGCAATGCCCATCAGTGCCGATCGTCCCGAACGGGACGATAACGGTGCCATTCAGTAGAACTTCCGTCGTATCATCCGCAGCCACGGTTATCGAGCCGCTATAGGGACTCCCAGGCGACCCTGCCGTAAACTCCGTCGAAAAAGTGTAGTAGCCTATCGGCAGATCCACGGTGCCAACCGGGCCTGCAGTTGTGGTAGCGCCTACCCAGGCCGAGTTCGGAGAGGCAGCTACCCAAACCGGCGGGTTCGGATTGAGATCGAAGGCGGTCCCGGTTCCGGTAGATGGCGTAGTGGACAGAAGGCTATATCCAGCGTAGTTCATCTGGGTGTTGTCGACGGTGATTGTGCCGGGGGGAGTATAACCAGAAGTCGATCCATAACTGCCAAGGGTTAGTGAATCGGCAGAAGCGAAGGTAGCCGATGCCGCCAAGGCCGCCACTATTGCGCTAAACTTCAACAAATTTCTCATTGTTTCCTCCTAAAAAATGTCCGACCAAAGTCGGGGCCGTCGCTTACTTGAGGTGGCGCCTAACTTGCAGGCGACGTTAGATTGCGGGAGGCGCTCATTTGCTTGGGCGCCAATCGAAGCTGCCTTAGGCCCAGGTATGCTTCTCCCCAACCAAAATGCTGGTCAATCTCGCTAAGTCCCGGAAGAAAGTTCTGCCTGGAACATGCCCAACCGTTCGAAAGTGAAGGTGCAACTTAAGAGCCAAACTGGAACTCCTTCGTATCAGTGTCTTACGAAGGCACGCGCAATGTGGAGTGCAGACTATTGCATAGTTAGCGGCAAATAAATAGCACATGCGAAGATGCACTGGGCCCGCCGCAGATTCGGTTCTCATTCAATCCCAAGTTAAATACCGTCCATCACGACTTCACACCACTTGCAGGTTAAGATTCATGACAGGGCGTACGGGTTTTATGAATACCCAGCAGTCGTCCCACAGGGAAAGACACCGCCATTCATTATCGCGAGCGCTTAAAAAGCCGATGGACGCAGCAAGATGCAGGCGGCGCTCACAAAACCATCGGTCAATAACTAAATCGCAGAGCCAAACGCAAGATCGATCAATGTCTTCTCTTCGATCTCATGGGCCTTGGCCGACCCTGTCGCCGGTGTTGCGCTCTCATGGCGCTTCACACTGAGCACGGTGCGATCTCCGGCCAGACGGCGCAGCAAGGGCATCACGTAGAAGAAGGCGCCCATGTTACCCGGCTCTTCCTGCACCCAGACGATCTCCTGGGCGTCAGGATGCTGGTCGAGTGCGGCCTGCAGCTCCGCTTCGGGCCAGGGGTAGAGCTGCTCGATGAAGATGATGCCGACGGACATGTCTTTGCGCTTCGCGCGCTCGACACGGAGGTTGTGGCCGATCTTTCCGCTGCAGACAAGGAGGCGGCGGGGATTGGTTACATCGTTGTCGGGCAGGACGTTTTCGAAGGCTGGCTTGCCGAACTCGGCGACGGTGGAGGAGGCGTCGGGATGGCGGAGCATGCTCTTCGGAGTGAAGACGACCAATGGCTTGCGCCATGAGCGAAGGGCCTGACGGCGGAGGAGGTGAAAGTATTGCGATGCGTTTGATGGTTGAGCGATGACGATATTGTCGCTGGCGGCGAGTTGGAGGAAGCGCTCCATGCGGGCGGAGGAGTGTTCGGGGCCCTGGCCGTCGTAGCCGTGCGGGAGGAGCATGACGACACCGGAGAGCAGGTTCCATTTGGCTTCACCGGCCGCAATGAACTGGTCGATGATGGATTGCGCGCCGTTGACGAAGTCACCGAACTGCGCCTCCCAAAGGACGAGGGCTTCGGGATAGTCGCGGGCGTAACCGTACTCGAAGCCGAGAGCGGCGGCTTCGGAGAGGAGTGAGTTGTGGACCTCGAAGCGAGCCTGCTTGTCAGTGAGGTGTTCGAGCGGGGTGTAGCGGACCTCGGTCTCCATGTCGACGAGGACGGAGTGACGCTGGTTGAAGGTGCCGCGCTGCGAGTCCTGCCCGGCGAGGCGGACCGGGGTGCCCGTGGTGAGGAGCGAGGCATAGGCGAGGAGTTCCGCGGCGCCGTAGTCGAAGAGGCGCTTGCCTTCGCCCATCTCGACGCGCTGCTCGTAGAGCTTTTGGACCTTGGGGTGGATGTGGAAGCCCGCGGGATAACTGTTGGAGAGGCGCGAGAGTTCGAGGACACGCTCGGCGGAGATGCCGGTGGTGAGTTTCAAGTCGACGTCGGGGAGGTCGCCGCCATGGTAGGGCTTCCAGTAGTCGGGGAGCTTGGAGAGTTTCGGCCGCCTGGCTTTGGTGGCTGCAGTCTGATCGGCGAGGAATTTTTCCTGGATGGCTTTGGTTTCGGCGGTGGGATCGACGCCGATGGATTTTGCGTAGAGCTGATTGAGGAACGGGCGTTGCTTGATTAGGGCGTAGCGTCGCGGCTGGGTGACCGTGGGGTCGTCCGCTTCGTTGTGACCATAGCGACGGTAGCCGATCAGGTCGACAACGACGTCGGAGTGGAAGCGCTGACGGTATTCTGCTGCGATGGCGGCGATACGCATGGCGGTGTCGGGGTCTTCGCCGTTGACGTGGAAGATGGGGATGGGCAGGCGCTTGGCGAGGTCGGTAGCGAAGCGGGTGGAGTTGGATTCTTCGGGGTTGGCGGTGAAGCCGAGAAGGTTGTTGGTGATGATGTGCAAGGTGCCGCCGATGCTGTAGCCGGCGAGAGCGGCGAAGTTGAGGGACTCGGCGGTGATGCCCTGGCCGGCGAAGGCTGCGTCGCCGTGGAGGATGATGGGGAGGACCTGCTGCCTGCCTTCATCGCCTATGCGAATCTGCCAGGCACGGGCGCGGCCCATGGCGACCGGATTGACGGCCTCGAGATGGCTCGGGTTGGAGGCGAGATGGAGCGCGACGGTTTGGCCGGTGGACGAGGTGTACTCGCCGGTGGCCCCCATGTGGTACTTGACATCGCCGCCGCCGAGGACAGTGCGGGGATCGACGTCTTCGAATTTGGCGAAGATCTCGGCTGGGGAGCGGCCGATCGTGTTGGTCATGACGTTGAGGCGTCCGCGATGCGCCATGGCTATGATGGAGCGGGTGACTCCGTCAGCAGAAGCTGTGGCGAAGACCTGATCGAGGAACGGAATGAGAACGGTGAGGCCTTCGAGGGAGAAGCGCTTGGTGCCGAGATAGCGCTGCTGGATGGTTTGCTCGAAGAGATCGGCGCGGATGAGCTGGGTGAGGACTCGCTTTTGATCTGGTTTGGGCGCGGGGCGCTCGATTTGGTCTTGCAGCCACTGGCGCTGCTCGAGGTTGGGGATGTGCATGAATTCGATGGCGAAGTTGGCGCAGTAGTAGGCGCGGGCCTCGGCGGCGATATCGCCTTCGGGGGTGGTGGTGATGGGGAAGGGCTCGGGAGGGAGGAATTGGCCTAGCGGATCGAGGGACGCCTGGAGGTATCCCCAGCGGCGAAAGATGTCGAAGATTTGTTCGCGTTCCTGCTGCACTCCCGCTGTGTTTGTTGCGGTGAGTGTCTCTGCCTTGGTGGCCATTGCTTCCTCGCTTCGGGTTCTGATGTGGCGCAAAAAATGGATTTTCGCGACTACTTCCATGCTAGACCTTTTGGCGGGATGGCGCATCTGGTGGGGAGGCCGTGATCGGCCAATTTGAGACAAGTGCTGGATTTGATCGAGATGCTCTCAAGGCTCGAATGATCTTTACTACATCCTTCAAACAGAGTAGGCCGACCAGGATGAAAACCAGTGCGGCTAATAATTCACCAAAGTGAAATCGCGATGTGATCTCTGTGCTTCCATATCTCCGGAAGTAGAAGTAAATCGGACAAGCAGATTATCCCGAGAAAGGCTTCGGAGATCATGCGAAAAATAAGAAGAATTCGCTTCACTCCAGCAATATTCGCACACGCTTAACAAGACAACGAGCAAAAACCACGACAACAACAAAAGCAGATCCTCCGCCTTCGGCGAAGGATGACAACTAAAAGACAACAGCACGCATGGAATAAGGATTGCGCCCTTTGAGCAGGGATTAGAGGGTTGCACCCTGGAGCCAGGGTTGGAACTCTTCTTCGCCGAAGCCGAGGACCTCGCTGCGGGTGAGTTTGCCGGAGGCCATGGCGAGGAGGGCGTCGAAGATCCTTTGGCCGGCCTGGTCTACCGTCTCTTCGCCGTCGATGATGGTGCCGCAGTTGATGTCCATGTCGTCGGACATGCGGTTGTAGATGGGAGTGTTGGAGGCGATTTTGAGCGATGGAGTGGGTTTGCAGCCAAAGACTGAGCCGCGTCCTGTGGTGAAGCAGATTATGTTGGCTCCGCTGGCTACCTGGCCGGTGGCCGAGACGGGATCGAAGCCGGGTGAATCCATGAAGACGAGGCCGGAGGTGTGGATGGGTTCGGCGTACCGGTAGACCTCGTTGAGATTGGTTGTGCCGCCCTTGGATATGGCCCCGAGGGACTTTTCGAGGATGGTTGTGAGGCCGCCGGTCTTGTTGCCGGGCTGGGGGTTGTTGTCGATGGAGCCGCGGTGGCGCGCGGTGTACTCCTCCCACCAGTGGATGCGCTCGATGAGACGCTCGGCGACTTCGGGGCGTGAAGAGCGGCGGGTGAGGAGGTGTTCGGCGCCGTAGATCTCGGGGGTCTCGGAGAGGATGGCAGTGCCGCCGTTGCGGACGAGGATATCTACGGCTGCGCCGAGGGCCGGGTTGGCGCTGATGCCGGAGTAGGCGTCGGAGCCGCCGCATTGCAGGCCGAGGACGAGATTGGAGGCCGAGACCGTGGTGCGGACGACGTGATTGGCTTGCTCGAGCATCTCGTAGACAGTGGCGATGCCTTTTTGGATGGAAGGAGCGGTGCCGCCCTCTTCCTGGATGGTGCTGGTGCGCAGGGTGCTGGTGGGGCCGGTGAGGGTCACAAGGGGTTCGATTTGGTTGGTTTCGCAGCCGAGGCCGAGGAGGAGCACGCCGGCAAAGTTGGGATGGGTGGCGTAGCCGACGAAGACGCGCCGGAGGAGGTCGGCTGGTTCGCCGTGTTCGGCCATGCCGCAGCCGGTGCCGTGGGTGATAGTTACGACGCCGTCGACGTTGGGATAAGCGCTGAGGACCTCGGGGGTGAAGTGGGCCGCGATGCGGCGGGCGACCGTGGCGGAGCAGTTGACTGTGGTGAGGACGCCGACGTAATTGCGGGTGGCGACGCGGCCGTTCGGGCGGACGATACCCTGGAAGGTTGCGGGGTGCTCGAGGAGCTCAGTGGGGTGGGATTCGGAGCCGATGGAGTAATCGCGCTCGAAGTCTCCGGTGACGAGGTTGTGAGTGTGGACGAGTTCGCCGACAGCGATGGGCTGAGTGGCAAAGCCGATGATCTGGTTGAATTTACGGACGGGCTGTCCGGGGGCGATGGCGCGTATGGCTAGTTTGTGGCCCGCGGAGATGTCGGAAAGCGCAGTCAGGTGCAGGCCGTTGAGGGATTGGCCGGCGGCAACTGGCTTTAGGGCGACCACAACGTCGTCCGAGCTTCCGAGCATGAGTGTGTGGGTGCTCAAACTGTCCTATTTCTCCGGCTTTCTCCGGCGCGTGGTTGCGCAAGCTGCTCTGGTTCGGTTAGTGGTACGACCACACTCTACTCCAACTGCATAATAAAGGATAGTGGGCGATGGCCCCATGGCGAATTATGCGCAAAGTCTTCTATCTAATGGAGATATGTCGGGACTATTGACGCAAAGTATTGGATATAAAGGGCTTGTCTTCAAAGTGTTCCATTCAGGGAATTTACATTTGGAATCGGTGTCCGTGACTGGTTGGGGTGGAGGTTTTTTGAGTGGGTGGTCTGTCAAGTTCTTTTTATTTTTCGCAAGCGCCTAGTGTTCTGGACATGAAATATCAGATGTCTTCTTGCAACTGGATCCGCAACTATAGTTGAGGGTATGGAGTGTGTCGTTCCCAGGTCTCTGGCTCTCATTGTTGTGTTGGCCTGCATCGGCCCGTCTGCAGGACCGGTGTGGGCGCAGACTCCTGTGGCACCGGTGACTGTGCAGGCCCCTGCAGAGGCGAAGGCCAATGAGGTGGAGCGACCACTGCCGGACATTCCTGAGTTGATGCGCGCGGTGGAGGTGAACCAGAGAGCATCGGAGGCGATTGAGAAGGACTATCTGTACCGCTCGGTGCAAACGCAGGAAGAGACGGATGGGCATGGCGGCGTGAAGAAGAGCGAGACCAGGGAGTATGACATCTTCTGGGTGAATGGAGTTCCCGTGCACAGGCTGACCAGGAAGAACGGCAAGGAGCTGAGCGCGGAGGAACAAAAGAAGGAGAATGAACAGATCGATAAGGAAGCAGCCAAGGCCAAGGAGAGGCGCGCAAAAGCCGACGAGAAGGGCGCAGAGACGGACCCGCAGGGACACGACCTGGTCACCGTGTCGCGGTTATTAGAGCTGGGAAGTTTTACGAATGCGCGGCGTGTGCAGTTGAACGGCCGAGACACGATTGCAGTGGATTTTGCGGGTGATCCGAAGGCGAAGACGAAGACCCGATTCGAAGACGTCATACGGGACCTGGCGGGGACGGCATGGGTGGATGAGCAGGACCGGATGCTGGTGAAGGCGCAGGGACACTTCCTGAATAACTTCAAGGTCGGCGGTGGAATGGTGGTGAATATTCAGAAAGGGACAAACTTTTCGATGGAACAGCGGAAGGTGAATGGCGAGGTGTGGCTGCCGGCGATGGTGGAAGGACAAGGATCGGCGCGGGCGCTTTTGTTTTTCAGCTTTAATGGGAGGTTCCGAGCAGTGGAGTCGGACTATCGGAAGTTCAAAGCGACTTCGACGATCTTGCCGGGGATGAGTACGGTGGAACCTGAGCCGGAGCCGAAGTGAATTTGCCATCGATTGGAGAAAGACAACAGCAGATTTCTCCACTGCGGCGGCAAATGCGCCGCCTTCGGTCGAAATGACGGGGTTTTATTGTGTGGGAAGGAAAACAAGCAACGGCAAAAGCAACAGCAGATTTCTCCACTGCGGCGGCAAATGCGCCGCCTTCGGTCGAAATGACGGAGTTTGATTGTGTGGGAAGGAAAACAAGCAACGGCAAAAGCAACAGCAGATTTCTCCACTGCGGCGGCAAGTGCGCCGCCTTCGGTCGAAATGACGGGGTTTGAGTGTGTGGAAGGAAAACAAGCAACGGCAAAAGCAACAGCGGATTTCTCCACTGCGGCGGCAAATGCGCCGCCTTCGGTCGAAATGACGGGGTTTGAGTGTGTGGGAAGGAAAACAAGCAACGGCAAAAGCAACAGCAGATTTCTCCACTGCGGCGGCAAGTGCGCCGCCTTCGGTCGAAATGACGATGTTCGGGTGCGTGGGTAGGAAGAACAGGGAAATAATGGCAACGGTACAGGGAGACTAATTAGGAACGATGAGTAGAGATTTTGCAGAGAAGACGTTCTATGTCTATCTCGTCGCGGACCGTAGCCGAGTGCTGTATGTGGGGTTCACCGGCAATCTGCCAAGGCGAATTATGCAGCATCGCGAAGGTCGGTTTGAGGGATTTACAAAAAGTTATCTGTGTCATCGACTGGTTTGGTTTGAGCGGTTTTCGACAGCTTCAGCGGGAATCGCTCGGGAGAAACAGATTAAACGGTGGCGACGGGAGAAAAAGATTGCGTTGATTGAACGGGAGAACCCGACGTGGGAGGACTTGTCGTTGCAGTGGGAGGGGCCGTTGGAGCTCTATCGGTGGCCGGAGGGTTAGGTTGAGTGGAAATGTGCAAACAGCAGATTTCTCCACTGCGGCGGCAAGTGCGCCGCCTTCGGTCGAAATGACAATGTCACGATGACAAGGTCCGGGGTTGTGGACGGAAGATGAGGGGCGAAGCGATGGCAGCTGAGATGGCGAAGTCGGGTTAAACGCGCAAAGGGACAGCCTAAGCCATCCCTTGCGCAAAACTTGGTTGTCGCTGTCTTCGAAGTGCTAAAAGATTAGAGAGGCTGGACGTCAGACGCCTGCCAACCCTTGGGTCCCTTTACCACGTTGAACTGAACAGCCTGGCCCTCTTGAAGGCTCTTGAAACCGTTCGAATTGATCGCCGAGTAGTGAACAAACACGTCCTCGCCGTTCTGACGGCTAATAAAGCCAAACCCCTTGGCATCGTTAAACCACTTCACTGTTCCCTGTTCCATGTCCGTTATTTCCTTATTCTTACTGAATTTGCCGTAGATCCAAATCGGGGTTCGTACATTTTCAAGCTTTGCAGAAATCCAATCTGTTTCAAACGATAGTTGAAGGTTAGCACAGTTGAGAACTTTTTTTTATCTAAATGGGTAAATAGTTGGGAATGCACTCTTTATGGTGCAACAAATGTGGAAAACACCCGCTGGATGAGGATTTTATAGGTTTCGCCGATTCGACAAACGTAGGCTGAGGATGTTAGATATCACGCAGCTTTATGCTGGCAGGTGGGAACGAACGATCTCTTCGGCGCGGGCCAGGACCTGATCGAGAGTCATTGAGGTTGAATCCAAAATGACGGCGTCGGCGGCCGGCTGGAGGGGCGATTCGGCGCGGTGACGGTCACGGTAGTCGCGCTCTTTTAGTTCACGAAGGATAGCCTCTTCAGCCTCCCGTTGCTGCTCCGGGGTAAGCGGGTCGGGAATGAGGCGATCTGAGTGATGTTCCCCGAGGGAATTGGCAATTGCCTTGGTTTCCG
>DATHQG010000031.1:0-8666 GCA_035483075.1 Edaphobacter sp.
TGGCAAGGAGGGTGCCGCCGCAGGTCTGCTCGACGTCGTCGCGGTGGGCGGCGATGGCGAGAATGTCGCAGGGAGTAGGGAGTAGGGAGTAGGGAGTAGAAGGCTCGGTTGCCATTAGAGTTTTGCCAGGAGGGAGTTCAGCATTTTGGAGACCTCGTCGGAGAGGCTATCGGCTTCAGCTAGAAGAGCGGGATTGCCATGGCCTAATTCAGGTGCGAGGTAAAGTTGAGTCTGCAATTCGAGATTCGGACCCCGCGCCATGGCTAGAAACTGCCTGTATTCGCCTTTGGATCCGCGACCATATCCTTCGGCTATGTTGCTGGCTACCGAAACTCCGGCACGGCGAATCTGACTCGTCTGGCCAAATAACTCCTCTTTGGGAAAACCAGCCGTAGCACGATAAATGGTGAGGGTCATTTTGATGGCGCGTTGCCAAACCTTGAGATCACGGCAGGATTCAACCATGCGTCTTCTATTCCCTACTTCCTATTCCCTACACCCTGCTTTTAGTTGTCGGCGTCGGTGACGGCGTCCATATAGGCGACGTCGAGGGCCGTGCCCTGAACGATGACGTTCTTGTTGTTGATCTCAGAGTTGTCAACCGTGCTGAAGATGTGTACCTGACCGCCGTATGCGGTGTAAACCTTGTTGAATCCCTGGACCCAGCAGAGGCCGGTGAGGTCCCCGTAGTAGTACTGGTTCTGGTTGGTGTTGGGGTATTGAACGACGGCGGTGGGGGAGCCCTGAGTGACGAAGGGGACGATGGCCACCGTGAGAGTGCCAAGATTGAAGCTGGTGAGGCAATTGTAGTTCGCGGTCTGGTCGGTGATGCCCTGTGCTGCCCGGGCGGCGCGCTCGCCGGTGGCGCAGAACTGAGAGCCGATCCAGAGGGTGTTGTTGTCGGCGAAGAGCATCTTGGAGTGGGTGCCGTCGGAGATGGAGTACTGGCCGGTGACGGTATTCGTCGCAAGATTGATGATGGAGAGGTTGCCGGCGAAGAGGCCGTCGGGCTGGAGCTGCTGGCCCGAGACGTAGAGCGTGGTTCCGTTCGAAACGGCCGCGGTGACGCCGCCAGGGACGAGCACCTGGGTCGCGAAGGCGGAGGCGTCAGGCACAGCCGTGGGGATGTTGTTGTATTCGAGCACGCCCTGCTGGAGGTAGGTGACGCTGGATGTATTTCCACCGCACTCCTGACCGCAGTTGAATACATAGGCAGAGTTTCCGTCGAGCGAGAAGTAGGCCCCCGTCGGGCGATCAAAGGCATTGGTGTTGCTTCCAGTGTTGACTGGGACGATGCAGTAGACGGGAAGGTTGAAAGGCTCGCAGTCGGCGGCACCGATCGCGACGTCGGCGGCGGTGGAGGTGGGGAACTGGTTCTCGTTCAGCTTGACGAGGCGGTAGATCGTGTTGGAGTTGCGGACCATGGCGAGCACAACGGTGTCACCCTGGTTGACTACGACCTGGAAGACGTTCGGGAGCACCAGTCCGTAGCTCTTGCCCGTGCTGTTGTCGATGACGCCGAGTTGACCGATGCTCTCCTCGGCTGAGTAGATATGGCCGAAGTTGGAGGGGATGGCGAGACCGGTGGACTTGGCCGGAAAGGTCCCCGCGGCGCCGGTGACGGCCTCTTTGCCATAGTTGACGATCTGGATATCGCCCTGGGCGTTGGAGTAGACGAAGCCCGTGATCTCGGCCGGGTAGTTGATGATGAGGTCGGGGAAGCCGGACGCGTAGCCGGAGACGGAAAACGAGGTCTTGGTGTTCTGGATGTTACTGCGAAGGTCGCGCTTGGCATCGACGATCTGCAAGCTGCCTTGGGAGATACCGTTGGTCGTGACCGCGATCATGACGCGGTTGGCGAGCAGGCTTGGCGGGACGGGACGATTGGCGAAGGTGAAGGTGGGGAACTTGTACGCGAGATAGGTGTCGCTGTGGCAGGAGGTGAGACCGACGGTCGCAAAGGCGAGCAGGACGCCGCAGAGTACCTGGGCGCAGAGGGACTTGATAAGGAGACTTCGATTCTTCAACGGTGACCAACTCCAACCTGAGCGCTGCGGCGTGTTTTGGCGGCCACTGCTCTAACCCTGAGTATAACAAACGAAACACGATGAAATGGGGCACCGGCCCTTGGAATCGTGCAGTTGCGACGAGACGTTTGGTGCGCGTCCGGGTGGTGGCTTAGGATGAAAGGAGCAGTTGGAGAAGATCATGGCAGATGTTTTGGACGAGGCACAAGGCAGTTCCGCCGCGCGGTATGCTGCAGTCGATAGACTGTTTGCGGGCGGTACCGTGCTCTGTGATGGGGCGATGGGCACGATGCTGTATGCGCGAGGCGTGTTCATCAACCGCTGCTATGACGAGTTGAACCTGTCGCAGCCTGATCTGGTGCGCGAGATCCATGCGGAGTATCTGCAGGCAGGCGCGGAGGTCATCGAGACCAATACGTTTGGCGCGAACGCCTACCGGCTGGAGGAGCACGGGCTGAAGGACAAGGTCCGTGAAATCAATCTGGCCGGGGTGCGGCTGGCGCGGGAGTGCGTAGAGCAGATTCGCGAGAAACAGGCCAGCGAGGCCTTTGTCGCGGGGTCGATTGGGCCGCTGGGGGTGAGGCTGGAGCCGCTCGGCAAGGTGGGGTTGGACGAGGCGCGGGCGGCGTTTGAGGAGCAGATTCGGGCGCTGGTGGAAGGCGGGTCAGGGGTAGGCGCGGACTTGCTGATTATCGAGACGATGACCTCGCTGGCGGAGTCGGAGCAGGCGATACGGGCGGCGAGAAATGTGGCTCCGGATGTCCGTGTGGTTGTGATGATGACCGTCGATGAGGAAGGGAATTGCCTGGATGGGTCTTCGGCGGAGACTGCGGCGGAGAAGCTGACGGAGTGGGGCGCGGACGCGATTGGGTGCAATTGCAGCGCGGGGCCGGTGACGGTGCTGAGCGTGATTGAGCGGATGAAGCTGGTGACCGCGAAGCCGCTGGCTGCGATGCCGAATGCAGGGATTCCGCGGGCGGTGGATGGACGGACGATTTATCTGACTTCGCCGGAGTATATGGCGAGCTTTGCGAAGAAGGCGGTGAGGGCGGGGGCGACGTTTGTGGGCGGGTGTTGCGGGACGACGCCGAGCTACACGCGGGCGATGAAGAGTTCGCTGCGGGCACTGGATGCGATGGAGGGCGGCGTGCAAGTGATGGAGCACGCTGGCGCGGACAAGGCCGCCGCAAAGGCCGCGAGTAAGGTGGAACCGCCGCTGCTGGCGGAGCGATCGAAGATCGGTTCGATGGTGGCGGCCGGTGACTTCATCACGATGGTGGAGATTGTGCCGCCGAAAGGCATCGACTGCAGCAAGGAGATCGACGGCGCGGCCCTGTTGCACAGGCTAGGAGTTGACGCGATCAATGTGCCGGACTCACCGCGGGCCAGTGCGCGGATGAGCGCGCAGAGCCTGTGTGTGCAGATCCAGCAGCATGTGGGGATTGAGACGATTCTGCACTACACCTGCCGCGACCGAAATGTGCTCAGTATTCAGAGTGACCTGCTCGGGGCGTCGTCGATCGGGCTGAAGAACATTCTTTGCCTGACGGGCGATCCGCCGAAGCTGGGGAACTATCCGAACGCGACGGCGGTCTTCGACGTGGACGCGATTGGATTGGTGAACGTCGTCCACAACTTGAACTACGGGTTGGATATCGGGAGCAACTCAATTGGAGGCTCTACCGGGTTCACAATCGCGGTGGCGGCCAACCCTGGTGTTCAGGACATGGACCAGGAGGTGCGGCGGTTTGCATTCAAGGTGGAGGCAGGCGCCGAGTTTGCGATTACGCAGCCGGTCTTCGACCTGAGAGTGCTGGAGGAGTTTCTGCGGCGGATTGAAGAGTTCAGGGTCCCAGTGATCGCCGGGATCTGGCCGTTGACGAGTCTCCGGAACGCGGAATTCATGAAGAACGACCTGCGGGTGAGCATGCCGGATGCGATCATGGCGCGGATGGCGGCAGTGACAAATCCGGAGGCCGCGCGTGCGGAGGGCGTGAAGATCGCGCAGGAGATGCTCGCAGAAGCAAGGCCGATGGTGCAGGGAGTGCAGGTTAGCGCGCCGTTCGGGCGCTACGGTGTTGCGGCGGATGTTCTAGGACTCACAGGCGAAGACGATGAGGGATTGGTAGAGGTCGCCTAATGGCTAGCTTTGAAGAGCAGTTGACGGCGCTGGAAAGCGTGGTGGAGCGGCTGGAGCGAGGGGACCTCTCGCTGGAGGATTCGGTGCGGCTGTTCGAGCAGGGGATGAAGCTTTCCGACGCCTGCAAGAAGGAGCTGGAGGCCGCGGAGGGAAAGATCCAGCTGCTGGTGGACCGTGGAAGAGGTGGCATGAAGGCCGTTGACCTGGACCTGGAAGAGGACGCTGAAGAGGGTGAGGACGGCGAGTAGTTAGCGGTCGCGGCTGGTGACGAAGCCCGGGACCCAGAGCAGCGCCCGCTTCGCTTCGGAGCTGGGCAGTTCGGCGATCGTGAGTCGGGCAGCTTCGGCGTAGGCACAGGCGGTGTCCATGGCGTAGTCGATGGAGCCGTGACGCTGCAGGATCTCCAATATCTCTGGATGCGAGACATTTTCGAAGCTGCGGTCGGCGAGGACCGTGCGGATGGCCTCACGGTCGGCGCCAGTACCGCGTTCCAGCGCGTGGATGACGGCCAGCGTGGCCTTACCTTCGCGTAGGTCGCTTGCGACAGGTTTGCCGAGGACATCTTCAGCGGCGATCAGGTCGAGAACATCGTCAACGATCTGAAAAGCAAGCCCAAGGTTGCGGCCGTATTCTCCGAGCTGCGCCTCGATCTCGTCATGGTCACCGAAGCCGTGCGCGGGTGTGATTGCCGCGCCGAGCTGCATCGATACCTTGAACAGGCATGCGGTCTTGCGGAAGATCAGGTCGAAGTACTCCTCTTCATTGATGAGGTGACCGAGCTTCTGCATCTGCAGCAACTCGCCTTCGACCATCTGCTGAGTCAGCGAGATCAGCAACTCCAGCACCCTGAAGTTCCGTTCTTCCAACGCTGAACTGAAGGCCTGCATATACAACCAGTCGCCGGCGAGCACACACTTCGAGTTGCCCCACGTCGTGTTCGAAGACGGCCGTCCACGGCGGGTGTCGGCCTCGTCGATGATGTCGTCGTGGACCAGCGTCGCGGTGTGCAGCATCTCGACGACGGCGCCGAGGCGTATACGGCTCGGACTGGTGCAACCGAGCGCCTTCGCAGAGAGTAGCAGCAGCAACGGCCGAATCCGCTTGCCGCCACCTGCAATCAGATACCGCGCGATGTCGGTGATAACCTCGACGTCGGAGGCGGATTGGCGGTCGAAGTCCTGTTCGATGGCCGCTAGATCGTCGCGGAGGAGGTCGAAGACTTCGGCTGCGGTCGCGATGGAGAGCGTGCTCACTTGATAGTCAGAGTATCAGGATGACGGATTGGCTTCAGAGATGGACTCGAAAATCAAAAAAAATGTTGATGATGACAACTAAGTCAACACCCGAGGCCGTCTTGGCCGCTGCGAAGGCGTCAGTTTGAGCGGAAGTTGGTGAACTGAAGCTCGACCCCGATGTCCTTGCCGCGTAGCAGCGCCATGATCTCCTGCAGGGTGTCGCGGTCCTTGCTGACGACGCGGACGGTGTCGCCCTGAATGCTGGCCTGGGCCTTCTTCTTCGAGTCCTTGATGGCCGCGACGATGATCTTGGCCTTCTCGGACGGAATGCCCTGCACCAGCTTGATCTTCTGCCGCACGCTGGAGTTGGCGGCGGGCTCCAGCTTCTCGAACTCGAGGTTTTTGAGCGAGACGCCGCGCTTTACGAGCTTCTGGGACAGGATCTCGATCACTGCCTTGAGCTTGTACTCGTCCTGGCTCGCAAGCTGGATTGTGTCGGTGCCTTCGAGCTCGATCTTTGACTTGGAGTCCTTGAGGTCGAAGCGGGCGTGGACCTCTTTGGAGGCCTGGTCGATCGCGTTTTTGACCTCCTGAAGCTCTACCTTGCTGACTACGTCGAAGCTGTTATCGGATGCCATATGTGTCTTCCTTCTCTGTACTTTGTCGATCTCTATTATGTCAGCGGTTGGGCCGGCTCAGCGCGCCGTTGGGAAGAGATTTTTGAAGTTCGCAGTGGTGAGGGTCGCCAGCTCTTCTGGTGAGATGCCGCGAAGCTCCGCCAGGGCTGCTGCCGTGTGCACGACCATGGCGGGCTCGCTGCGCTGGCCGCGGAGGGGGACCGGGGCAAGGAAGGGTGCGTCGGTCTCGACCAGGATCCGATGGGACGGGGCCAGTTCGGCGGCGTCGCGGATGGCCTGGGACTTCGGGTAGGTGAGATTGCCGGCGAACGACAGGTAGAAGTTGGCGGCAAGGGAGCGTTCGGCCTGTTCAACCGACCCCGAGAAGCAGTGCATGATGCCGCTCAGGCCAGTCGGCGTCCAGTGTTCGGCGATGAGCGCCAGGATGTCCTCCCATGCATCGGCCGTGCCGAACTTTTCCTTGGCCTGCGGGGTGGCCAGCTCGCTGGTACGGCAGTGGATAATGATCGGCTTGCGAAACCTCGCAGCGATCTTCATCTGGGCGATGAAGGCCTGCTGCTGGATAGGGGCCTCGGGATTGTCGAAGTGGTAGTAGTCGAGTCCGATCTCGCCGACGGCGATGCAACGTTCGTGGGCGGCCAGAGTGGCCAGTTTTTCAAGGGCCTCGGTGGTTGCGCTGGCGGCCTCCTGAGGATGGACTCCGGCGCTGGCGTAGATGGCGGGCAGGCCCGGGCCGGTGGTTGTCGTGGCGATATCGAGGGCCTGGTGCATCGTAGCCGGGCCTTCACCGATGCCGATGGCGAGGATGGTGTGGACGCCGGCGGCGTAGGCACGGCGAAGGACCTCGTCGCGGTCCTCCGTGTAGAAGTCGAGGTGGGCGTGGGTGTCGGTTAGCGGCATCTTGTCATCTTAAGGTTACTTCACATTTAAGCGGACATCAGTCAGCTACGATTGCCGTCATGAGAGAGATGACGCGGCGTGAGATGTGTGTAGGTCTGTCGGCCATCGCGGCGACGGGTGGTGCGATGGAGGCGCAGACGGCAGCGGCGCCGGCCGGGGCAGCGACGCTTTCACAGGCGAAGGTCTATCCGTTCGAGCAGATGCCCGCGCGCAAGATGGCCAACGGTGGTGAGAGCCGCGACGTGCTGCGCGGTACGCTGACCACAGGCGAGGTGATCGCGGTGCATGAGTCACAGCAGCCTGCGGGGATGGCGCCCAATACGCCGCATACGATCCAGCACTCGGAGGTGATGGTGGTGATTCAGGGAACGCTGCTCTTCGAGCATGACGGCAAATCAGATAAGGTGGGGCCGGGCGGCGTGATCTTTGTTGCGCCTGGAACGCTGCATACGGTAAGGAATGTGGGAGACGGCCCGGCGCAGTATTGCGTGATGCAGATCGGCGGAGACACGAAGCCGTAGCGGTGCAGTACGGATAGTGCCAGTTTGGTGGCTGCTCTGCCTAAGCAAGAATTAACGTGATACGAACGCCAAAGGCGCAATCTATACCAGCCTGGGGCATCGCTCCAGGTAATCGGCCAGATGAAAGACCAAGGGCCGAAGGCCCGACCCATCCTTCCGCCAAACTGACCATCACATGCAGAGAGAGCGTGACCGAGATTATTCGCAACGCGTAATATGTCCGCATGAAAAATATCAATCGTCGTGAACTCTGTGTTGCTCTCTCGGCCATCGCGGCCATGGGCAATGTTTCGGCCGAAGCGCAGTCAGGCGCGGCAGCCACGAACGACCCGGTCCTGGCGCACTCGGAGATCTTTCCCTACGATCAGCTGCCGGTGAAATCTTCAGCCAACGGCGGAGCGAGCCGCGCCGTCATCCACGGGTTCCTTCCCACAGGAGAGTTTGTCGAATCGCACGAGACCACGCTTCCGGCCGGGCAGATGCCGCATCCGCCGCATCGTCACCCCCACTCGGAGTTCGTCATGATTCGCGAAGGCAAGGTTGAGGTGACGACCGACGGCAAGACTGCAGTGATCGGGCCCGGCTCCGTGATCTTTACCGCGTCGAATGTGATGCACGGGTTGAAGAACATCGGCGACACGCCGGCGAACTACTTTGTGGTCGCCGTGGGCCGTCAGGCCCCTGCACAGTTCTCGTAGGCGCTCAAAGCGTCCAGGAAACTGCTATCGTGACCTTCCAACAATCTGTCACTTGAGCTTCCAACAATTTGTCACTTGAGCTCCCAATAATTTGTCACTTGAGCTCCCAATAATTTGTCATCCTGAGCGGAGCCTCTCGCGGTCTCATCGCGAGAGGCGTAGTCGAAGGACCTGCTGTCTGCTCGTAGCGCGGACGCTTCCAAACCATTTCGGCCTCGAAACCCAAGGCGATGTCTCCCCCCAAACGTAGCAAGTTTGTGACCCTGAGCTCCCAATAAATTTGTCATCCTGAGCGGAGCCTCTCGCAGTCTCATCGCGAGAGGCGTAGCCGAAGGACCTGCCGTTTGCTCGTAGCGCGGCCGCTTCCGAACTATTTCAGCCTCGAACCCAGGGCAATGTCTCCCCCCAAACGTAGCAAGTTTGTCACCCTGAGCTCCCAAAATTTTGTCATCCTGAGCGGAGCCTCTCGCGGTCTCATCGCGAGAGGCGTAGTCGAAGGACCTGCTG
>DATHQG010000032.1:0-18998 GCA_035483075.1 Edaphobacter sp.
ACCGCTAGAAACGCTCCCATCTTCAACTCTTCGAGCTTCGACGTCGAGTGCACCTCGCACGCCAGCCCAACCTCCGCACACATCGCCGCCGTGCGCCACCCCAACTCCGTCGGAGTCAACATGTTCCCAGGCTCGTTCACCAGCGACCGCGTAAAATTCTGCGCCTCCGCAAGAATCAGCCCTTCTTCAAAACCCTCCTGAATCTCCTCCCGCGTGATCTTCTCCGCCTCATGCGCCAACACCGTCAGAGCCCGCACCGACCGGTCCTTCCTCTCGCTCCGATATGTGTCCCAGTCCATCTCCGCCAGCTCCGCACCCTCTACCAGAGCACGCGACATCAGCGCGCAGGGTAGTGTTTCAAGATGCTCATCGTCCAGCGCATGGTCTTCGGGAAGCGTAATCGCCAGCTCTCGCACGCCAAGCGGCTTCGCTGCTCGCACGGCCGCCCCCGCACCCTTCCGCACCTCATCTACCGACAGACCCTTCGCCTTGCCCAGGCCCACAATCAACAGCCGCTCCGCCTTCAACCCACTCGGAGCATGCAGCAGCAGCGACTCGCCCAGCGTGGCCTTGAACTCCCCCGACGCCAGCACCTTCGCCGCTGCGTCGGTCACGGCATCCGTGGTCGTCAGCAATGCCAGCAGAGGCTCAGCGTCCTTGCCAATCGCAATGTCCACCGCAAAGATCGCCAGCATCGGCACCTGAAACCCGGCAGCGTCCTGAAAAAGAAGCTTGGTATCCATGGATACTATCGTAGCGCGACTGCGGTCAAATCGCTTCGGACAAAACTACAGCGGGGCCGGTCTACTGCCGTTGGGTCCGTGCGACCGCCGCCTTGGCCTCGTTGTCGGCCTCACGCTTCCGCTCGGTGGCGCGCTTGTCCCACTCCTGCTTGCCTTTGGCCAGCGCCAGTTCGCACTTCACGCGCCCGTTGCGAAAATAAAGCCGCGTGGGAATCAGCGTAAATCCCTTCTGTTTCGTCATACCCTCGAGCTTCCGCACCTCGCTCTTGTGCAGCAGCAACTTACGGGTACGCAAGGAATCATGGTTCATCGCATTTCCGTGGGAGAACGGCCCGATGTGCGCATTCAGCAGAAAGCACTCCCCGTCCTTCAGCAGCCCGTAGGCGTCCTTCAGATTGGCCTTGCCCTCGCGAATCGACTTCACTTCTGTCCCTCGCAGCGCGACGCCGGCCTCGAACTTGTCCGACAGAAAATAGTTGAAGCTCGCCGACCGGTTGAAAGCTGCGTCCCTCTTGCCCGCCGCCACCGGGTCGCGGTCCTTCTCCTTCACCGCCGCCTTAGGCTGGTGCGCGATCGTCGGGTTGGAGAGAGAACGGGCCATGGAACCTCTTACTTTAACACGTCTGCAACTTTCGTCTTACCCGCTAATCTCACCCGTGGTCGAACGGCACGTCTAACCATAAACTTCAGTGGCCGGGGATTTAGCGCCGGTATGAGGGGCGACACAACCAGTAGCGCAGGCCGTGCTCCCAAGCGTCCGCGAACCAACAAAGGCTACCCCTTCTGATGAGGTCGAACATTCAGCGAATGCTATACTCACCCGAGCGCAGCAGCCTGGCAGGCACCGCCCCCACAGGCAGCGTCCTGCCCCAGATCATCTTCCCGGCAGGCGTGCACTCCGGCAAACGCCACACTTTCTACGGTGTAAAGGACGGAAACGGAAGCAGCATGGGTCGCGGGTACAAATCAATCGGCAAACTATCGGCTTTCGCTCGAACGCTCTCCCTTTTATTTCTGTGCTGCTTTGCGGCCTTTGGCCCCATCGCGGCGTACGCCCAGACGGCCAAAGAGAATTCCAAATCGGCCAAGAAGTGGGACAAGGAAGGACAGGCCGCTGAGGCGCATCACGACTTCGACACCGCCTTTGAGGACTACCAGCACGCGCTGAATCTGAAGCCGACGGACCTTCATTACAAAACTAACTTTGACCGCATGCGTTTCCAGGCGGCTGCATTCCATGTCGACCAGGGCCGCGTCCTTCGCCAGAGCGGCGACCTGAACGGCGCTCTCGCCCAATTCGCTCGTGCCCTCCAAATTGATCCCAGCTATCAGACCGCTCAACAGGAGCTCGATCAGGTCAACCAGCAGCTTGCCGCTCCGCCGACCGGTGGCCCTCCACCCCCCTCGGAGCAGATGTCGAGACAGAACGAGACCCTCGCCGGCATCGCCTCCATCTCCGGTCCCGTTGAACTCAAGCCGATCTCAAACGATCCCATCACCCTTCACATGGTCGAAGACGTCAAGGTCATCTACCAGGCCATCGGCAAAGCGACCGGAATTAATGTTCTCTTCGATCCCGACTACTCCTCCAAGCGCATCCCCGTCGACCTCACGAATGTCAGTTGGTCCGACGCGCTACGCATCGTCGGCACCCTCGCCGGCACCTTCTACAAGCCCGTCACCTCCAACACCATCTTTGTGGCCCAAAACACGCGCACCAAACGCACCGATCTTGATGAGCAGGCCGTCCAGACCTTCTACCTCACCAACGCTGCTGCGCAGAACGATGCCAACGAAGTCGTCGTCGCCATCCGCAACCTTCTCGACCCGAGCATCAAGATCTATCTCGTCCCCAGCCAGAACGCCATCGTCATGCGCGCGACGCCGGACCAATTGCTCCTCGCACAAAAGCTGCTCAACGACCTCGACCGTGCCCGCCCCGAAGTCGTCGTCGACGTCGCCGTCCTCGAGGTCAGTCGCGACAAGATGCGCAACATCGGAATCACCCTTCCGCAGTCCGTCACCATTACTCCGCAGGCCAATCCGACCACCACCACAACTTCAAGCACCACCACCTCGACGAACGGCACCACGACCACCACCAACAACTTCACCCTTAACTCACTCGCCCATCTCAACGCGAACAACTTTGGCGTCACCATCTCCCCTGCGACAGTCAACTTACTTCTCAACGATACCGACACCCGTATCTTGCAGAACCCCAGCATCCGCGCTACCGACGGCCAGCACGCTCTTCTCAAGATCGGCCAGAGGATCCCCATCGCCACCGGCTCCTACAACGCAGGCGTGTCGACAGGCGTCGCCAGCATCGGCGTGCAAACGCAATTCACCTATATCGACGTCGGTGTCACCATCGACCTGACCCCAACCGTTCACTACGACCGCCAGGTCACCCTCAAGCTCAAGATCGACGTCACCTCGCAGGCCAATAGTGTCACTATCTCCGGCGTTACCGAGCCCATCATCGGTCAGCGATCCACCGAACAGGTCATCCAACTCATGGACGGCGAGCCCAGTCTCCTTGCCGGTATCATCACCAAAAACGACAGCCTGAATATCAGCGGTACTCCCGGCGTCGGTGAACTGCCGCTCCTCAAATACTTCTTCACCTCACGGTCCACCGACCATATGAAGGACGAGATCGTCTTCCTGCTCATCCCTCACATCGTCCGTGAGTCGGTCCTGACCCGCATGAACACCCGCGCCATCGACACCGGCACCGGTCAGTCCATCGAGCTGCGCCACGACACGTCCCTGGCCGGCTCCAGCTCCGAGCCTGTCAATCAGATCGTCAAACCCCGCACCACGGGTTCCGCGACCTCGGCCGCCAACGCCGCCTCGGCCATGGTGCAGCAGCTCAGCCAGCAGGCCCAGCCCCTGACCCCTCCTGCAACCAACCAGCCCGCTGCCGTGCCGGCCACGCAGACCCCGGGCTCCGGGCCCCCAGTGAGCTTCACCGTCGTTCCACAGGACTCGAACCAGTCCGTAGGTAGCACCTTCCAGGTGGCAGTCATGGTTGGCAACGCTCACGACATCTTCTCCGTACCCCTCCAGGTGCAGTTCAACCCCGCCGTCCTCCAGCTCGTCAACGTCGACTCCGGTGACTTCCTCAGCCGCGACGGCCAGGTCACCTCCATCTCCCACCGCGACGACGGCGCCGGTCTCGTCGCCATCGCCACCGAACGTCCCCCCAACGCAGCCGGAGTCAACGGACAGGGAAGCATCTGCACGCTCACCTTCAAGGCCATCGCCGCCGGTGACTCCAACCTTACCCTCGTCAAAGTCGGCGCTCACAACAGCGCGCAGGCCAATCTTCCGGCCGTCGGTTCGCAGGCCGTGGTACATGTGAAGTGATTGCTCGTCGAGTCGCGGACATGGGTGTTCCCCGCCCAGTATCACGTCCGGCCATTGCGGACGAGGTTTCTCCCACGCATCGCCGCGCCGAATCCGGCCTAACCCTGGTTGAACTCATCATCTGTGTGGCTATCGTCGCCGTCCTCGCCTCCGCGGCTATCCCTATCGCTCGGTTCCAGGTCAAACGGGAGAAGGAGCGCGAACTCCGCCGCGATCTATGGGAGATGCGCGCCGCCATCGATGCCTATAAAGACGCCGCCGACAAGGGAGGCATGCAGACCAAAGCTGACAGCTTCAACTACCCGCCCGACCTGGAAACCCTCGTCAACGGCGTGGAGATCCAGGACAAAAAGGTCAAGTTCCTTCGCCGCATCCCGATCGACCCCATGACCGGCACCAACGAGTGGGGCCTCCGCTCCAATCAGGACGACACGGACTCAGACTCCTTCGGCGGCCAGAACGTCTTCGATGTCCACACCAAGAGCACCGGCACCGCACTCGACGGAACGAAGTACTCGACATGGTAAGCACTCACCCAATCCGGAACGAACCATCCGCGCAGATCTCGCCCCGCCCCGCGGAGCAAGGGTTCACTCTGCTCGAACTCATGATCGTCATGGTCGTCATCGGCCTGCTCGCGGCCATCGCCATCCCCTCCTACACCAGCAACATCCGCAACGCCAAGGAGGCCGTCCTTAAGGAAGACCTCCACGTCATGCGCCAGGCAATCGACTCCTACACCGTCGACAAGCAGAAAGCCCCCCAGTCTCTGGACGACCTGGTCCAGGCCGGCTACCTCAAGTCGATGCCCATTGACCCGTTCACCAAACGTTCCGACACCTGGATGACCGTCCAGGACGACTCCATGTCAACCATCGACCAGACCGAGTCCGGCATCGACGATGTTCACAGCGGCTCCCAGCAAACCGCCTCCGACGGTACCTCCTACTCCACCTGGTGAATCGGCTGAGAGCGACCGCGGCTGAGCTTTCAGTCGGCGAACCTCAATTTCTTTCCATCAATTCCCAGCCGGCGCGCCTCCCAACCTCCCAAACCTCAAAACTCGCTGCTTAAAGCTCACAAAAAGGCGCATACTATCGTCTAAGACTCGTCGAGCTGCGTCCGTCAGCAGGGAAGCGGCCCACAGGAGACTAATATGCGTTCCATTACGCACTTCGGCTTGGCCGCCGCCGTCACGCTCTCCGCCGCCGTATACGCTCAAACCCCATCCAGCACGCCACCCGCGACGACCCCATCCAGCACACAAACAGCGCCTGCGCCAACCACCCCAACCAACGCCCCGGCTACTCCGGCCTCCACTAGCTCGGACGACACGAAGGCCGCCCCCGCCCAGGCCGACGCTCAAGTATCCTCGGACACCCCCGCCGACAAGTCCGCATCCGCCGACACCACCAACGCACCCAAGACAAAGAAGCAGATCAAAGAGGCCGCCAAACAGCAGGCCAACGCGCCGACCAAGACCGATGACCTCCCCTCACCCGGCGAGGCACTCGACCCGCACATCAAGCCCGGCAGTGAAGACGACGTCAACGCCGTAGGCACCCGCAACATCGGCGGACGCGGCGCAGGCAACTGGTACTCCACCGATTGGGAGATCCGCGCTGGCAAGGGCTACTCCATGGAGGTCGAGAAGTCGGCCCACATGGTCACCGACCCCGTCATCGTCGAATACGTTAACCGCGTCGGCCAGAACATCGTCAAGAACTCCGACTGCAAGGTTCCCTTCACCATCAAAGTAATCGACTCCGACGAAATCAATGCCATGGCACTTCCCGGCGGCTTCTTCTACGTCAACTCCGGCCTCATCATGGCCGCCGATGAAGAGGCCGAACTCGCCGGCGTCATGGCCCACGAGACCGCCCACGTCTGCGCCCACCACGCCGCCCGCGAGATGACCCGCATGAACTATGCGCAGATCGGCTCCATCCCGCTGATCATCTTCACCCAGGGAAGCTGGACCGGTTACGGAATCTATGAAGCGGTGCAACTCGCCATCCCCATCACGTTCCTCCAGTTCTCCCGCAACTTCGAGGCAGAGGCCGACTGGCTTGGCGTCCAATATATGTACAAATCCGGCTACGACCCCCAGGCCTTTATCCAGTTCTTCGAAAAACTCGACGCCCTCGAAAAGCACAAGCCTGGCACTCTCGCCAAGGTCTTCGCCGACCATCCCCAGACCCCCGATCGCATCATGCACTCTGAAGAGGAAATCGCGACCATTCTGCCCCCGCGGCCTGACTACATGGTCACGACCTCGGAGTTCGACGACGTAAAGGCCCGTCTCGCCCGTCTGGAAAACAAGCGCAAGATCAACGACGGCAAGGGCGGCAACAAGCCTACCCTGCGCCGCACCACCAGCAGCAGCGGAAACAACGATCCCAACAACCCGAACAATCCCAGCAACACCAGCGACCAACCTACGCTGGGACGCCGCAACTAAATACTTCGGACCTCGGAAACGATGGCCGCGATGAGCACCTTCATTGCGGCCATTCTCTTTTAAACCCGATAAAATAGACCCATGAGTCCCAAAAAGAACAAAACAAAAAACAAGACCACCGGCTACACCGACGACCATGCCAAAGCTGGCCTCGACACCAAATTCCCTCCCATTGAAACCTGGCGCAACCAGTTCAAGGCCTACGAGATCCTCGTCGACGACCCCGAGTTCACCAGCGTCTGCCCCAAGACCGGCCTCCCCGACTTCGGCCGTCTCCTCATCCGCTACATGCCCCGCGAGACCTGCCTCGAACTGAAGTCCCTCAAGGAATACCTCTTCACCTACCGCAACCTCGGCATCTTCCAGGAGAACATCGTCAACCAGGTCCTCGACGACGTAGTCAGGGCCTGCAATCCAGTCTGGGCAAAAGTCGTTGGCGACTTCCGACCCCGCGGCGGCATCTCCACCATCGTCGAAGCCACCTATCCCCGCCCGACAGCCTACAAGGGCCCCGGCAACTGATCGAAACCCTCACAGCTCCAACCATTCCCAAATAGTCGGCCCATCTGGATCTCCCCGCTCCGGACTGTCACTGTCCCCACCCATCCAGGGCAACGCATGGGAAACCACCCGTCACGGTCGGGCGTACAATTCTCCGGGACCCCGGGGCTCACAACAGAAAATTTCATAGAGAAGGGTGATACGACGCTGGGCGTGTACGACCCACCCGGCGTCGGCTAGTGGAGCGGCCGTCCGAACGCACCTGCGAGGGTGCCTGCTGCCTCACGAGCACGTGTCACAAAACCGTTTTGCTCGGGACGCCTTCCTCGCGCCCCCATACGTCAATTGCGAAAAAATTGGAGGAAATTCTATGAGCGTCAACATGTCTTCAAGGCATTCTTGGAAGCGCCTAAGGTTCGTCTCTCCCCGATCTCTTGCCGGCGCGATACTTATCACCGCAATCTGCCATCCGGCACTCGCCTCGTTTAACAGGTCCTGCGTAAACCCCGGCGGCAAGGCGGGCTGTTTCTCCACCATTGGGGCCGCAGTTGCCGCAGCATCGCCCGGTGGCACTATCATCGTCGCTCCCGGTACCTACATGGAAGCAGTGGTCATCGGAAAACCGCTGTCGCTGATCGGTGCCGACTCACGCAACACCATCATCGACGCCACCGGACTCCCCAACGGTATCTTTATCGATGGCCTCGACAACCCCGGTCTCAGCAATGTCGTCGTGAGCGGCTTCACCCTCGAAAACGCGAACTTTGAGGGGCTCCTTATCGTTAACGCCTCCAACGTCCTCATCAAAGACAACACCGTCTCAGGCAACGACGTCCTCCTTGACATTGACAATGACACCTGCCCGGGGCAGCCGCCATTCGAAACCGGTGAAGACTTCGATTGCGGTGAAGGGGTCCACCTCACAGGGGTCGCTTATTCGATCCTGATCAACAACGTCATCGAGAACAACTCCGGAGGCGTTCTCCTCAGCGACGATGTCGGCGAAACCCATGACAATCTGATCACGAACAACATCGTGAAGAACAACCCGTTCGATTGCGGAATCACCCTCGCATCGCACTCGCCGTACAACCCGGAAAACCCGGACCCGACCGCCCCGCACCTGGGCATCGTTCACAACACAATCTCCAACAACCAGTCCGTCCACAACGGATATCAGGTCCCCGGTGCAGGTGCAGGCGTCGGTATCTTCGCCGACGGCAGTGGAATCGGCTTAGTCACCGGAAACCTCGTCCTCAACAATCAACTCCTTAACAATGGCATTCCCGGAGTGGCCTTTCACAGTCACGTCGGTCCCAACTTCGGCCTGCCCGCCGATAACCTCAACAACAACGTCATCATCGGCAACCGCATATCCGGCAACGGGGCCGATGTCGGCGACACACCCACTCCCGGACCGACCGGCATTAACCTCAACAGCGGCGCCGGCGGCACGCCCATTACCGGCACCATCATCCGGGGAAACGTCATCGACAACGAGGATGCGGACGTCGTCACCAACACGCCCGCGGCGGTCGACCTGCACTTCAACAACCTCCTCGGTGGCGAGATCGGCGTCGATAACCTCGGCTCCGGCTCCGTCAGCGCAACCAACAACTACTGGGGCTGTTTCAACGGCCCCGGTGCCAGGGGTTGCTCGACAGCAAGCGCCGGAGTGGACTTCGTGCCATTCCTCAGAATCCCAGTCCTGTAGCAAGGCGGCCGAAGTGGTGCCCCGGGTCTCGACTAGGCGGGCCCGGGGCTTTTAGTAGGAACATATTCAGATAATTCCGGCGGAGCCAATGCCCGCGCCCTGACCCTAACCAAACCCTGAAGAAATTAATCTGCGCACAAACGACCTAGCTCAAGTGAGGGACCGCAACCCGGCCCCTCGCCTGCTATCCTTTCCGACAGATGGCCTCCGCGACCAAACCAACCCGCAGCTACACCTCCGTCGCAGGGGCCACCACCGCCCTCGTCCTCCTCACCGCGCTCAACTTCGTCAACTACATCGACCGCTACATTCTCCCTGGCGTCCAGGAACAAATCAAAGGCGAGTTCCACCTCTCCGACCAGCACATCGGCGCCCTCACCTTCTGGTTCATGATTGCCTACATGGCCACCTCGCCCATCACCGGCTGGCTCGGCGACCGCTTCCCCCGCAAGCCCATGATCGTCATCGCCGCCCTCTTCTGGTCCGGCATCAACTTCTTCACCGCCAGCGTCCACTCATACGATTCGCTCTTGGTCCGCCACGCCGCGCTCGGCATCGGCGAAGCCAGCTTCGGCATCTTTGCCCCCGCAATCCTCTCCGACTTCTACCCCGAAGACCAGCGCAACCGCGTCCTCACCATCTTCAACATCGCCCTCTTCGTCGGAGCGGCCCTCGGCTACCTCATCGGCGGCGTCGTAGGAGAACACTTCGGTTGGCGTAGGTCCTTCATCGTCTCCGCCGTCCCCGGCGCAATCATCGCCATTCTTATCGCAATCCTCATGAAGGAACCTGCACGCGGAGCCAGTCAGCAGGAAAAGGCAAAGTTAGAGAAGGGAACTGTCCTCGACCTCCTGAAGAACAGGGCCTACCTCGCTTCGATCCTCGGCTACGCTGCCGTCACCTTCTCACTCGGCGGCATCTCCTGGTGGATGCCCTCTTTCCTCCATCGCGTAGTCGGTCTAACCGAATCATCAGCCGGTTTCATCATGGGAGCAATCACCGTCGTCGCAGGCCTCAGTGGCACCGTCACCGGCGGCATCGTCGCCCAACGCTGGTCCCGAAAGACTTCGAAGGCCCTCTACCTCGTCCCCGCCATCAGCGCCGCACTCGCCGTCCCACCGGCGCTCCTCTGCTTCTTCGGTCCCCACTCCCTCACCTTGTATGGCCTGGGAGCAGCCATATTCTTCATCTCCCTCGGCACCGGCCCCGTCAACGCCGCAACCCTCAACGCCGTCCGCCCCGAGGTCCGCGCCACCGCCATGGCCGGCCAGCTCTTCATCATCCACGCCCTCGGCGACGCCATCTCCCCACCCATCATCGGAGCCGTCAGCGACCGCTCCACCCTCAACCTCGGCCTCGGCTCCACCCTCGTCACCATGCTCCTCGCTGCTGTCATCTTCTTCATCGGCTCCCGCTACGCCCCTCCGCTCCACACAGAGCGGCCGGCATCCGCCTAACGTCGCCCCCCTCAATGGAGAAAATCATGAACATCACCTTCCCCGGAGAATCAACCGAGTATCGCAGCGCCCGCAACCGTCTGCTCGAAGAAGAGATAGCCCTCCGCCGCGCCATGGAAGCCGTAGCCGTGTCCCGCCGAAATCTGCCGCCCGGTGGCCTCGTCCCCGAGGACTATCTCTTCGACGGCCTCGGCCCCGACGGCACGCCCGTCAAGGTCAAGCTCTCCGAGCTCTTCGCTCCAGGCAAAGACTCCCTTGTCATCTATAACTTCATGTTCCCGCGCTGGCCTGAAGATCCCCGCCCTGGCCCCACAGACGGCGCAACCGCCCAATTGAAAGTCGAAGACGGCCCCTGCCCCTCCTGCACCGCATTCATAGACTCGCTCGACCGCACCGCGAAACACCTCGAAGCAGCAGGTCTCAACTTCGTCGTCATAGCCAAAGCTCCGCTCGATCGCGTCCTCGCCTTCGCTCAAGAGCGAGGCTGGAGCGACCTCCGCCTTCTCTCCGCCGCCAACAACAACTTCAAGCGCGACTACCACGCCGAGTCGCCCGAAGGCGCCCAGCTTCCTCTCATGACCGTCTTCCACCGCGACGGCGCCCACATTCGCCACTTCTGGACCTCTGAGATGATGTTCCCCACACCTGATCCGGGACAGGATCCTCGCCACAACGGCACCATCGAACAGCTATGGAACATCTTCGACCTCACTCCAGAAGGCCGCCCCGCCGACTGGCACGAGCAGATCAACTACGGCCAGCCGGAAAAACACTGCTGTCACTAGAGCAGGACCACTTCAGAGCAGGACCACTTCTCAAGCGCGAAAAATTTGCTTCATCCCCTCCAATTCGCCCTTACCGTCATCGCATGGCTCATCGCCCTGATCTGGATCTCGAAGGTCATCGCCGCAGCATTCGGTCTGCCGCGCATTCCAAATCTCGTCCTCCCCCGATACAACATCACCCCGGCAGGCTCACCCTCCATCACTGTCATCGTCCCCGCCCGCAACGAAGCCGCCGACATCGCAGCCACACTCCACTCGCTCCTCAGTCAGGACTACCCCAACCTCCAGATCATCGCCATCGACGACCGCAGCACCGACGAGACCAGCGCAATCATCGACACCATCGCCGCTCAGCATCCCGAGAAACTCCGCACCCTCCACGTCACCGAGCTCCCGCCGGGATGGCTTGGCAAGACCCACGCCATGGCCCTCGCCGCCCGTCAGGCCCCCACCGACTACCTCCTCTTCACCGACGCCGACGTCCTCTTCCACCCCATCGCCATCCGCGTCACATTGGCCAACGCCGTAGCCACCAACGCCGACCATCTCGTCCTCGTCCCCACCAACATCATTAAGCGTTGGGACGAGGCCGCCATCCTCGGTTTCTTCCAGATCTTCTGCCTCTGGGGCGCCCGCCCCTGGCTCATCGCCGACCCCAAAGCAAAACGTGACGCCATCGGCCTCGGCGCCTTCAACCTCCTCCGCCGCTCGGCCTACATCGAGATCGGCGGCTACGAATCCCTCCGAATGGAGATCATCGAAGACCTCGGCCTCGGCCGCCGCATCAAGCGCGCCGGCCTCGCCCAGCGAATCACCTTCGGCCGAAACCTCGTCAGCCTCCACTGGGCCTCAGGCGCAACTGGCCTGGTCAAGGTCATGACGAAAAATCTCTTCGCAGCCTTCCACTTCAGCATCTCGCTCGCTCTTCTGTGGTGCCTCTGGCTCCTCACCTTCTGGGTCGCTCCGGCAATCGGTCTCTGGATCACCCCCATCCGAGTCCCCGCCATCATCACCCTCATCGCAGTCGCTTACGCATACCGGTTACTTGGCCGCGACTCCGGCATCTCCACCTGGAACGCCCTGTTCTTCCCCTTCAGCGCGCTCGTCTTCATCTTCGCCCTCCTGCGCTCCATGTTCATCACCTTCAAACAAGGCGGCATCATCTGGCGCGGCACCTTCTACCCCCTCACCGAACTCCACAAAAAAACTCCCCCTCTTCTAAAAAGCACTGATCGATAAATCCCTGTGCCTTGATGTTCCCGTACTAAATTTGTATTTATCTCACCACGGAGGTCCACCATGAAACTCGATGATGACGACCTCAACCACTCCGTTACTGTGCCGGAAGGCGGCGGCGACGGAATGTTAGTTACCACAGGCGGACGCTGAGGCGGCTTTGGGCTGTACATCGTCAAGGGTCATCCGGTCTTCGACTACAACATGCTTATCCTCGCCCAGTACCACTGGGAGGGCAAGGATGCGCTCTCTGCTGGCAAGCACACCATCGTCTTCGACTACACTTGCGACGGTCCCGGCATCGCTAAGGGCGGTACCGGTGTCCTGAAGGTGGACGGCCAGGTCGTTGACACAGAGAAACAGCCAAACTCGATCGCCTTCCTGCAGGTGATGGATGAGACCTTCGACATCGGAGTTGATACCCGCACCTCGGTGAACGAGAAGGATTACCACGTGCCGTTTCCCTTCACTGGCACAATCAACAATCTGACCTTCACCCTCGGGCCTATGCAGCTTTCAGCAGCGGACCAGGAGAAGATTGCGAGGGCAAAGGCCATATCCGTAGACTAGGATCGCGCGCCACAGCGAATCCGCAGAAGGTGGCTTGGCATGGGACTCGCCCTGTCGAGCCATTTACCGCCTTTTGTTCTTGCTGTTGCATTTTCTTTTGCCATTTTCTGCCCAAAAATCGCATGTCAAGCCCCCAAGCGACTTAACTCATTACCACACAATGACATCGGCGTGGCATGTTAGTTACATTCAACCCGTTATACTGGATATATAGATCAAATAGACAAACCCCGATGCAATCGAATCGGGGTTTGCTCGTTAGAACCATATTAATCACCTGGAATCAAGACTTTGCGGAAAAGGGGTCTTTAGAATCAAGATGTTACAGCACAAGTCCAATGCTAAAGCCTCTCTTTTGAAGACTTTGCACACAATGGGATAGGTGGGGAGGGGGCAGTAATGGCCCAGAAAAGGCCTAAGCCTCGACCAGCACCTTACCATAACGCCCCTCGACATACTTATCGAGGATCACCTGAAACTCTTCGACGATCCTGTCACCCTTCAACGTGGTGAACAGTTGCCCGTCGACATACACCGGCGCCTTAGGCTCCTCAAACGTCCCCGGAAGCGAGATGCCAATGTTGGCATGCTTCGACTCACCCGGCCCGTTCACGATGCAGCCCATCACCGCCAGCTTCAACTCTTCGACACCCGGATACTGCTTCTTCCACTCCGGCATCGAGGCAACCAAATAGCCCTGGATCCGCTCCGCCAGTTCCTGGAAGTACGTCGAAGTAGTCCGCCCGCAACCCGGGCAACTCGTAACCTGCGGCATGAAGCTGCGGATCCCGAGCGACTGCAGGATCTGCTGTCCGCACCGCACCTCCTCCGACCGGTCCCCACCCGGCGTCGGAGTCAAACTGACCCGGATCGTGTCCCCGATCCCATTCAGTAGCAAAGGAGAAAGACCAGCAGTCGACGCGACAACGCCCTTCATCCCCATGCCGGCCTCTGTCAGCCCAAGATGCAGCGCATAATCGCACCGCTTCGCCAACTCCGAATAAACATCAATCAAATCGCGAACGCCGGAGACCTTCGCAGACAAAATAATCTGGTCGCGCCGCAGCCCATACCGCTCCGCCGCCGCCGCATTGTCCAGCGCCGACACCACCATCGCCTCCATCATCACATCGCGAGCGGGCAGGGGATCGGCCAACTTCGAATTTTCATCCATCATCTTCGTCAACAGCGCCTGGTCGAGCGAGCCCCAGTTCACTCCGATCCGGACCGGCTTCTGATGCTCCACCGCAACCTCAACCATCGTCCGGAAGTTCTCATCGTCCTTGCGCCCGATCGAGCAATTGCCCGGATTGATCCGATACTTCGCCAGCGCTTGCGCCGTCTCCGGATACTTCTTCAACAGCTGATGCCCGTTGTAGTGAAAGTCCCCAATGATCGGCGTCGACCAACCCTTCTTCGCCAACTCCTCTACGATGTAAGGGACGGCCTTAGCAGCATCGTCGTTGTTGACGGTGACGCGGACCATCTCCGAACCGGCTCTCGCCAGCGCCGCGACCTGCTGCACCGTGCTCTCGACGTCGGCCGTGTCTGTATTCGTCATCGACTGCACGACAACCGGCGCGTCCGAACCCACGCGAACCCCACCAATATTGACCGTTACCGCACGTCGACGCTGTATCTCTGGCATAAACTCTCCACCCACAAGTTTATCACCGCGGCCCCAATGACCCTCGCGATACACTACCCAAACGTGGCCCGGTAGCTCAGTTGCATAGAGCAGCGCACTCCTAACGCGAAGGTCGCAGGTTGGACTCCTGCCCGGGCCACCAATAACCAAAAATGCCCGCTACAGTGCGAACCCGAGTGCCCGAACAAGCAATCTGCCTACGGGTCGCGACGGGTCACTCACACGCATGAAGAGACACTCCGTAGTTACCGCATGCCTGCTGGCGACCATTATCGCCACCGGTCTAGTTCTGTACTTGTCGCACAGGAATACACCAAATCCCACCGTCCAGCAAGCATATGCCGATCCGAAAGCCTGCGCTCAATGCCACGCCAGCGAGACTGCAGGGTACGCGAATACGGGCATGGCGCACGCTTTCTATAAGCCGCAGGCAAAGGACACTATTGAACTCCCCGCCAAAGAGGGCCAATTCTTTCACGCAGCGTCTGGCACGTACTACAGCATGACGGAACATGGAGGCAAGTACTTCCAACGCCGGTGGCAAGACGGCTTTGACGGCAAGCCGGATAACGTCGAAGAGCTGCAGATCGACTACATCATGGGCTCCGGAAATCACGTGCGTACGTACCTGCACCGGGAAGAAGACGGCAGGCTAATCGAACTTCCGCTCGCATGGTATGCGGAACTGGGCGGCCACTGGGGAATGAATCCGGGGTACGACAATTCACACCCAATGACGCGCAGGCAGATTGCGTATGAATGTATGTTTTGCCACAACGGCTATCCAGAGGTCCCTGCGACCGCACATCGCGATCTTACGGCGAATCCGGTTTATAGCGGCCCGTTGCCGGAAGGAGTCGATTGTCAACGCTGCCATGGTCCAGGAGCAGCGCATGTCAAAGCAGCGCAGTCCCCTGAAACGTCCATTCCCCAGATTCGCGCACTGATCCTTAATCCGGCACGTTTGAGTAGAGACCGGCAAATGGAGGTCTGTGAGCAATGTCATCTTGAGACCACCAGCCGCCCGCTCCCAGATCGCATTCGACACTACGATCAGCAACCCTTCGGCTATCGGGTGGACCGGCCCCTCGGCAGCTTCAACTCTTACTTCAGTCGAGATGCTGACAAAGGGCGTACCGACAACTTCGAGATAGTGAATGCGCCTTATCGGCTGAGACAGTCGCTTTGCTATCTAAAGAGTGAAGGTGCGTTGACCTGCGAGACATGCCACAACCCTCACGATCTGCACAAAGGCCCTGGGTCGGCCTCGTATTATGCATCCATCTGCATGAAGTGCCATGCTGCGAACCTGCCTGCACAGATTGCGCTTCACCACCATCCCACCTCAAACGACTGCGTCTCCTGCCATATGCCAAAGCGTCGTACTGAGGACGTAGTCCACGCCATCATGACGGACCATCTGATCCAGCGTCGTCCCCTCCCCGCCAGGGAACTGCTGGCAGAGCGGCAGGAAATCGCGGAGACGCCTGCGAACGCCTATCACGGTGAAGTGAAGAAGTACCTTCTTGATCATGAAAAACCAAAGGCTACGGACGATCTTTATAGCGCGCTTGCCCAGGTGATCGATAGCTCCAATTTGGAGACGGGCATCCCTCGATTGGAAGAGTTGGTTCGAACGCAGCGTCCCGATCAGCCGAATTTCTATATTGAACTTGGGGATGCGATGCGGCATAACGGCAATTATGCAGGTGCAATAGATGCTTATCAGAAGGCACTCGCGTTAGACCCTCTCTCATCCCGTGCTCAAAGGCGTCTTGGAGCGACCCTTGGGAGCAATGGGCGGGAGGACGAGGCACTGGCTGTCTTGCAAAGCGCTATTGAACATGAACCTGAGAACGCCCTTCTTTGGTATGAGCGGGCATTGATTGAATCGAGGTCCGGGAAACAGGAGAGTGCGATTGCAGATCTCAAGAAAGCGCTCCAACTGAGGTCTGATTTCGCCGACGCGCAGAACAATCTGGGGACTAACCTGGCGCAGATGGGAGATCCGCAGGGCGCGGAAACGGCCTTCCGTGCAGCATTGACAACCAATCCATACGACGCTGAAGCAAGGGCCAACCTCGGTCGTCTGCTGGCTGGAAAAGCCGATTGGAAGCAGGCCGCCTTCCAACTGCAGAAAGCCATTCAGTTGGATGCGGCCGATGCAAACGCCCACATGGCTTATTCGGTAGTGCTTATGCAGATGAATCGCGTTCCCGAAGCAGAGAAAGAGGCGGAAGCTGCGGTGAAGGCCGATCCGAAATCTTCACAAGCCCGCGATCTTTTGGAACAAATACGAGCGCAGAAAGGCAGATGACATGCGAGGGCAGAGTTGCAATTGACCCGATTACCTCCGGGCGTATACGGTAAGCCGAAAAGGAAGCGAAGGACCGCCTTCGCATTCAATGGAAAGCGGTCGTCGAGAAGTCATTCTTAAATACCCATAGACAATTTCAGCTCGGGGAGTACGTCGCACGTCTAGAAGACGCTGAATGTTGTGTCCCAAAATTCCGGGTGAGGGAAGTGGCCGGCACGCCTGTTTCTCAGTGAGTTGCGAGAAGGGGTTGACAAGAATGCCTCGTATGTTTTCTTATGTTTCCGCAATTGTTTTATCTGCGAACTTATCAAGACAATCGTTAGTCTCATCAGGCGCGGACCAACAGTTTCGGAGTAAAGACCTTGCGCGTCATCCGATATCGCAGATAACAACAGTCGCAGATAACTATGGTTTTGCAGAAGTCGTACACAGCGGTCTTTGGAGGCTTTCTCGTGAATTTCAATCAAGTAATTAATACAGCCCTACGCCAAGTAGGAAGTTTTCTGCGCAAGCCAGCGGCGATCGCTGTACTGGGTTTTGCTGGATGGTGCACGCTACCCTCAGTTGTTCCTGGAGGTGGTGGCGTTATGTACGCGCAGAACACCAACGCGACAATTCGCGGCCAAGTTCTCGATCCTACCGGTGCTCTGGTGCCGAACGCCCAGGTCGTCATCGTCAACAAGAACACGGGTGTGATGGTCTTTAACGGGAAAACTGATTCCGCCGGCGCCTTCGTTGCGCCCCAGGTTATCCCCGGAACCTACAAGGTAACCGTTCACGCCGAGGGTCTGAAGGATGCGGTCATCGACAACCTCGTCGCAACAGTCGCGCAGGTTGCTTCGGTGGACGTCAATATGCAAGTTGGCGTGGCGACCGAAGTAGTAACGGTTCAGTCCAAGGGCGAAGAGCTTGATCGAAGCACATCAACCATCTCGACGCTGATCGCCCCCCAGGACGTCCAGAACCTTCCATTGCAGCAACGTGCCACAGAGAACCTGCTGGCGTTCATCCCAGGCGTAGTGCATGGCGGCGCTGGCGATCAGCCATCGACCTCGCAGCTCTCGATCAACGGAAGTCGCACATTGAACACAGAAGTGCTGCTCAACGGCGTTTCGACGATCGTCGCCTCGACGGGAACACCGGAGACGCTGCCCTCGCCAGATGGTATCGACCAATTCCGCGTCATCACCACCAATGCGCCGGCCGAGTATGGCCGCACCTCGGGCGCGGTGATATCTGTGAATACTATCTCCGGCACCAACACCTATCACGGGAATCTCTACTTCCTCCTCCGGAACGAAGCGTTCGACGCTAACCAGTACTTCCACAAGGACACCATCAACGCTACGACCGGAGCCGTTACGCCGCGCAACCGCGACCGCTTCTTCCAGGGTGGTGGTTCTTTTGGCGGACCGATCCGGATCCCTCATCTCTACAACGGCCGTGACAAGACCTTCTTCTTCGTCAACTACGACCGCACGATCCAGCCAAACTCGAGTCTTGTGACACAAACGGTCCCTACTCAGGCGCAGCGCAATGGCGATCTCTCGAACTACTCAGGTAAGATTTACCAGCCCGGTGGCACAAACACGCCACAATTCACAAACAACCAGGTTGGCCCCATCGACCCCGCGGCCGCCAAGATACTCGCCCTGCTCCCTCTTCCGAATACGATCGGCACTTACGATGCGACGAACAACCGGTACACGGGCAACTGGACTTCGCTGCAAAATCTGACAGGACACATCCAAAGGATAGTGGTGCGTGTCGATGAAAACTTAACCACTAAAGACAGGCTCAGCTTTAACGTCTACCGTTACACCAACACGTCGCCGAACGCCGTCACGTATAACAGTCCGTTGCTTAACACAACCTGGGATTGCTCCTGCTCGAACGCCTGGCTGCCTTCAGTCGACTACACACGCGTATGGACCCCGTCTCTCGTCTCGGATCTGAACATGGGCTTCTTCCGCAACGTCGTGCTACGCAATCCTCCGGGAACTGGAGGCAATGTGTCGCAAACGATCGGAATTGCGTCGCTGCCCCTGAACCAGATGCCCCAGATATCCGCAAGTGCCTCCACTCAAGATAGCGGCAGCAATAACTTTGGCTTTAGCAACATCGGCGCCGATACCAACACGAATCAGGTCAATATCACCAATACCTACACTCCCTTCGGCACCGTCACGAA
>DATHQG010000033.1:0-3685 GCA_035483075.1 Edaphobacter sp.
CAATGGACATCTCCGGGGATTTCCCCAACGGCATCAAGTGGATCGGTACCAAAGGCTGGATCTTCGTCACCCGCGATGAGATGACCACGCCAACCGCCACCCCCGGAGGCCAGCCAACCAAGATCGAGCCCCTCATGGCCAGCGATCCGAAGATACTCGATTCGGTCATCGGCCCGGACGAGATCCACCTATACACGGCGACCGAGCAGCACGCCAACTGGATCGAGTGCATCCACACCCGCAAACAACCTACCGCCCCGGTCGAGATCGGTCACCGCGCCTGCTCCACCTGTCTGCTCCACCACATCGCGATGAAGCTGCCTCGCCACCTCTATTGGGACCCCGAAGAGGAGCGCTTCCACAACGACGACGAGGCCAACAGTATGTTGTCTCGCTCGCAGCGCTATCCCTACATCGAAACCTAAGCGCTCAACAAACCTACTCTAGATTCCCGGCACCTTCAACGTAACGCGATAGATACTGCTGCTCGCAGTAATGTAAAGCGTCTTGCGGTCCGCTCCGCCCCAGTTCACATTCGAAGTCCTCTCTGGCACGAGGATCGTCCCCAGCGCTTTCCCTTCAGGCGAAAAGATCCAAACCCCTCCAGGTCCCGTGCTGTATACATTTCCTTTTAGATCCACCTTCATCCCATCCGGTGCTCCCGGTCGTGGGTCCGAAGTCAGGTCACAGAAGACCTTCGCGTCCGTCAGCGAACCGTCCTCCTTCACGCGATACCGCATCCACAACTTCTTCGGCTCCGAGTTGTCGACATAGAGATATCTCTGGTCCGGAGAAAACGCAATGCCATTCGGCCGGGGCAAGTCCTTGACCAGTAGTTGCAACTGATCGCTGGAAGGCGCAGCGCCGGGCGTCTGATACAGCGCCTTCGGTATGCGATACACACCATTCACCTGCAACTCCTTGATCGGGTCGCTGTCACCCTGCGTGGGCAGCCCATAGGGAGGATCAGTAAAGTAGAGCGACCCATCCGCCTTGTAAACCAGGTCATTGGGACTATTAAGCTTCTTGCCCTCATACGAGTCGGCCAGCACCGTGACCTGCGCCCCCGGTGCGAGCGACTCCAGTCGCCACACATCGCGCTGCCCATGTCCGGCCACCGTCAGACGGCCCTTGGCGTCGAGCGTCATACCGTTCGAGCCCGGCTCCTTTCCACCATAGGGAGCGGTCCCCTTATACCCGCTCGGCTGCATGAAGATGCTCACCGTCCCGTCAGGCGTCACCTTGCGAATACTGTTGCTGGTGATCTCCGCGAACAAGAGATACCCCGCCGGGACCCAGATAGGGCCCTCCACCCAGGTGAATCCCGTAGCCACCCGCTCGATCGTCGCATTCGCTGGAACGATCGCATCGATGCTCGCGTCCAGATGGTCGACCTTCAGCGGAGTTGAAATCTCGTCCGCAGTGATATCGGCATCGGCCACTGCTCTATAAGCAGCAGAAGACTCCGGCGTCCTGCGCGCACCCGCATCCACCACCGAGAGGCTCTGAATCAGCAATCCTATCAAGACCACGCATTGAATCGGTTTCATGTAGCGCACGGAATGTCCTCCTCGGCGCGCGACAGGGCCGCTTTGCCGGACGGCGATCTAACCATCTGAAATGCAACGAAAGTCTAGCAGTACTGAGAACCAGTCTTTCGAGCAAACCCTTTTATTCGGCACTCAAAGAATAAGATGACACGATCGCCAATAGTGTAGGCTTGGTCGCATGCAGCTTGTTGTATTCAAAGTTGAATTCTGCCAAACTGCAGCATCGTCCTGGCCTTCCTCCTGCCCGCAAACCATGAGCATTACATCATGAAAACCGTTATGCAGAATCCGGCTAAAGCACCCATTCATGGCATAGTTCGGACGCAATCCGAAATGCGCAGGCGTTGGCTCTACATCCTGCCTGCTGTCTTCATCACTTACAGTCTGGCGTACGTGGACCGTGCTAACTACGGATTCGGAGCTGCAGCAGGACTCGCCCAGACACTCCACATCAGCAACTCCCGCTCGGCGTTACTTGGCGCTCTCTTCTTCCTCGGATACTTCCTCTTTCAGGTCCCCGGCGCAGCCTACGCCAGGCGCAGGAGCGCCCGCCGCCTGATCTTCTTCGCGCTCGTCAGCTGGGGCATTCTTGCCTCCCTCACAGGAGTCATTCGCAACTTCTGGCTTCTCGCGTTCGACCGGCTCCTTCTTGGCGCGGCCGAGAGCTTCATCCTGCCGGCAATGTTGATCCTCCTCACCAACTGGTTCACCCGCGCCGAGCGCTCCCGCACCAACACGCTCCTTCTTCTTGGCAATCCCGTCACAGTCTTATGGATGTCGGCCGCAACCGGCTATCTTATCCACGCCGTCGGCTGGCAGATGACCTTCGTCATCGAAGGTCTCCCCTCGATCCTCTGGGGAGTCGCGTGGCTCATCATCATTCGGGACAGACCGCAGCAAGCCGCCTGGATGAGCGAAGACACCTGCGCTCAGCTCAGCCAGCAACTCGAACGCGAACAATGGCTCATACCGCAGGTAGCCAACATGGAGTCGGCCCTCCGCAACCCCAGCGTCATCTGGCTCTGCATCCAATACTTCTTCTGGAGCGTCGGGGTCTACGGCTTTGTCCTCTGGCTGCCGTCCGTCGTCCAGAAGGGTGCCGCGCGCGGTATTGCCATCACCGGACTGTTGAGCGGCGTTCCTTATCTCCTGGCAATCGTCCTCATGCTGCTGGTCTCGCACTACTCGGACCGCAGCTTCCGCCGCAAACGCTTCGTCTGGCCTTTCCTGATGCTTGCGGGAGCATGCCTCCTCGGCTCCTATCTCACAGCGGCGCACAGCTTCTGGTCGGCTTACGCGTTCCTGGTCCTCGCCGGAAGCTGCATGTATGCGCCTTATGGCCCGTTTTTCGCCATAATCCCTGAGATGCTCTCAAAAAATGTAGCCGGCGAGGTCACCGCGCTCGTCAACAGCTGTGGCGCGCTGGGCGGATTCGTCGGCATCTGGTTCGTCGGCCTGCTCGACGCCCACACCGGCAACTCCCGCGCAGGTTTTCTGCTCATGTCAATCTCTCTCATCATCGCTTCCATCATCGTCCTTTGCCTGCGCGGAGCGACCAACGATACCCTCGCCACACTTCCCATCGACGTCGAGGCAATCTAGCCTCTAACGCAAAGCACCCGCAGCCGCGATCCAAGCTTCACCCCAGGAGCAGCCGTCATTCAGGAAATATCTCTCACCTCCGTTCTCGAAAGCGCCGACTTTGCCCTCAGCGCCGTCGCGACCCACGCCCCCGGCCCGTCCGGTGCCCTCCCCATCACCGCCGAGATGCTCCTCACCCAACCCTCAGGAAATCTCTTCGGCCTCAGCATGAACGTCGGCATGGGCTGGGACCCGGCCCACGTCCTCGGCCCCGAGGTCCTCATCCTCAGCACCCACGGCGGCCTCCGCGCCGAAGACGGCACTCCCATCGCCCTCGGCTTTCACACTGGCCACTGGGAGGTCGGTGCTCTCGTAGCCGAAGCCGCCCGCGAACTCAAGACCCTCCGCGCGGTCCCCTTCGCCGGCGCCTGCACCGACCCATGCGACGGCCGCACCCAGGGCACCACCGGTATGCTCGACTCGCTGCCCTATCGCAACGACGCCGCCATCGTCCTCCGCCGGCTCATGCGATCGCTCCCCACCCGCACCGGAGT